>JAFASQ010000284.1 GCA_019244395.1 Solirubrobacterales bacterium
CATAGCAGAAGTAGGGGATCTCGACGTCGTTGGCCTTGGCCGCGTCCACGAGCATCATGCCCTCGGGCGCGCGGCATTCCCGGCCGTCGATCGTCAGCTGGATGATTTTCCGTTCGGGGCGCGGCATTCGGGCGCCTAGTGCACCGGAAACGGGCCCGCGTGTTCGTCGGCGACCCCGATCGGAATCACCTCATGCGACTCCGCCCCCTCGGCGCGCTCACGCGCGGCCTCGATCTCAGCCTCCAGCTCGTCCCGGAACTTCTCGACCATCGAGCCGATCGGCATGGCCATCGCGTCGCCCAGCACGCACAAGCAGTTGCCGATGATCTGCTCCTGCACCGAGGCCATGATGTCGAGATCCATCGGCGTCGCCTCGCCCGACTGGATCCGCTCGAGCATCTTGACTGTCCAGTTGGTCCCCTCGCGGCAGGGCACGCACTTGCCGCACGACTCGTGGGCGTAGAACTTGGCCACCTTCATAGCCACCTCGAGCACCGTGTGCGAGTCGTCGACCACGATGATCGCGCCCGAGCCGAGCATCGAACCTGCCTTGGCCATCGAGTCGAAGTCGTAGGGAAGATCGAGGTCGTCCTTGGTCAGCACCGGCGCACTCGAGCCGCCCGGGAACCAGAACTTGATCTCGCGCCCGGGGAAAGGCCCACCGGCCAGCCCATAGATGAGCTCGCGCGAGGGGATTCCGAGTTCGATCTCGTAGTTGCCCGGCCGCTGCACGTCGCCGGACACCGACACGAGCTTGGTTCCCGTCGACGTCTCGGTTCCGAGCGACGCGTACGCCTTGCCGCCCATCCGAATGATGTGCGGAACCGTGGCCAGCGTCTCCACGTTGTTGATCAGCGTCGGCCCGTGGTAGAGGCCCTCGATAGCCGGGAACGGTGGCTTCAGGCGCGGGTTGCCCCGCTTGCCCTCGAGCGAGTCGAGCAGCCCGGTCTCCTCGCCGCAGATGTAGGCGCCGGCGCCGCGGTGCAGCACGAGCGAAACCGTGTGGTCGGAGCCGAGGACCTTCTCGCCGAGGTAGCCGGCGTCCCGCGCCTCGGCGATCGCCGCCTCCAGGATGTCGGCCTGATGGTCGTACTCGCCGCGGATGTAGATGAACGTGCGGCTGATCTCGCCCGCGTAGGAGGCGATGATGATCCCCTCGATCAGCATGTGCGGGCTCTTCTGCATGAGCTCGCGGTCCTTGAAGGTGCCGGGCTCTGATTCGTCCGCGTTGCACACCAGGTACTTGTCCATATCGCCATGGGGCAGGAACGAGATCTTCCGGCCCATCTGAAACCCGGCGCCGCCGCGCCCCCGGATGCCTGAGTCCATCAGTTCGCTCAGCACCTCTTCGGGAGACATCCCGAGCGCCTTGCGCAGAGCCTGGTAGCCGCCGCGCCGCTCATACACCTCGAGCGTGTTCAGGCCGGGCTCGTCGATGCGATCGAACAGGATCTTCACTCGCCATGCTCCCCGTCCGAGGCACTCGATTCGCTGGCCTCCTCGGCTTCCTCGGCCCGCATCTCGATCGCCGCTGACCCTCCAGGGCGATCGACATTGTCGCCCTCGGGACCCAGGCCCGCCGTGTCGGCCATTTCGGTCTGCGCGCGGTCGGGGGGTCCGAAATCCTCCGCCTCCTCGGCTACCTCGGGATCGGCGCAGCGGCGGTAGCGCAGCTGCTTGTGGTCGAGCACCGCCCGCCCGGCGCGTAGATCCTCGACGATCCGCTGCGCATCATCGAGCTCGAGCGGGCCGACGTACTCGCCGTCGACCGAGGCCATCGGGGCGATGTCGCAGGCGCCCAGGCATTCGAAGGAGCGGACGTTGACGTCCGAGTCGTTCTCGGCCGCCACCCGCATCGCCTCGAAGAATTCGTCCGCACCGCGCAGCGAGCACGAGATGTTCGTGCACACGTATACGTCGTGGCGGCCCATCGGAAGCGTCTTGAACATGTCGTAGAAGGTCGCCACCGAGGTCAGGTAGGCGGGGGTGAGCTGCATCACCGCGGCGACCTGGGCGATGGCCTCGGGCGAGCACCAACCGTGCTCCTCCTGCGCGGCGTGCAGGGCCGGGATCGCGGCCGAGCGCCGGTCGGGGTACTTGGCCATCGCCTGAGCGATCCGTTCTCTGAGCTGGGGCGGGACCGGCGTGATCGCGAGGTCCGGAACGGTGGCGGGATCCTTGGTCAGGTCCACCGCCTCGTCCCACCCAGGCACCCGTGAGCCGTGGCCGAAGCGGGGCACCGGGCCGGTGGTGCGACGCCGGTTGGGCGGCCCGTCGCGGCCCTGGTCGCTCTCAGGGTCGAGGCGCGGATCGCCGGTCATGCGGGCTCCGCTCACCATCCGTGGCTCGCCCGATCGGAGCCCGCCTGACTCATCCGGCCGCTCATCGATCGATGCCTCCCAGGACCGGGTCGAGCATGGCCTGCGTCGCTATCCCGAGCACGCTCATCGGTCGATCCCTCCCAGGACCGGCTCGAGCATGGCCTGCGTCGCTATCCCGAGCACGCTCATCGGTCGATCCCTCCCAGGACCGGATCGAGCATGGCCAGCGTCGCGATCAGATCCGCGATGTAGCCGTCCCGGACCATGGGCGCCAGCGCCTGGAGGTT
>JAFASQ010000309.1 GCA_019244395.1 Solirubrobacterales bacterium
CCGGCCGGGCGGATCGAGGACGCCGTGGCCGATGTGCTCCCGCGCCTGCGCGGCGCCTTCTCAACCGTCGTGTTGACCGAGGAAGCGGTCGTGGCCTTCCGCGACTCGCACGGGCTGCGGCCGCTGGTGCTCGGGATGATCGAGGACGAGGACACGGGCCAGGCTTCGTATTGCGTGGCCAGCGAGTCGTGCGCGTTCGACCTGATCGGCGCGAGGTACCTGCGCGAAGTGCTGCCGGGAGAGGTCGTCACTTTGACGGATGGCGGGGTACAGACGCGGATGATCGCGGGCGGCGAGCGCCGGGCCTTCTGCGTGTTCGAGTACATCTACTTCGCCCGGCCGGACTCCAAGATGGCCGGCACCGTGCTCCAGGTGGCGCGGGCGCGGATGGGGCAGGTCCTGTGGCGCGAGGCCCCGGTCGAGGCTGATCTGGTTATCCCGGTGCCCGACTCGGGCAACGCCGCGGCGCGGGGACTGGCCCGGGCCGCCGGCCTGCCCCAGGACGATGGCTTCATCAAGAACCGCTACGTGGCGCGCACGTTTATCCAGCCGGGCCAGGAGCTTCGCCGGCATGGGCTTCGGCTCAAGTTCAACCCGCTGCCCGAGGTGGTCGCGGACAAGCGACTGATCGTGGTCGACGACTCGATCGTGCGCGGCAACACCACCCGGCAGATCGTGCAGATGCTGCGCGACGCCGGCGCGGCGGAGATCCACTTGCGCATCTCGGCCCCACCGATCAAGCACCCCTGCCATTACGGGATCGACATGTCCACTCGGGGGGAGATGATCGCCCACGGGCGGAGCGTCGAGGAGATCGCCGAGGAGCTGGGGGCCGATTCGCTGCACTACCTGTCGCTGGAGGGCGTGTACGAGGCGGTCGGGGTGTCGCGCGAAGAGCACTGCGACGCCTGCTTCAGCGGCGACTATCCGCTCGAAGGGACCGAGGAGGCCCGCGGCAAGCACGCGCTCGAGCTGCCGCTGGTCAGGGCCTGAACGCTTGAAGGTCGCCGTACTGGCCTCGGGCGCGGGGACGAACCTGCAGGCATTGTTGGATCGCGTCCACGGGCGTGACGGGGTCGAGATCGTGGCCGTGGCGTCGGACCGGGTCGAGGCGGCGGCGCTGCGGCGGGCGCGGGCCGCCGGTGTCGAGGCGGCGACTTTCCCTGGCGATGCGTTCGGCTCGCGCGAGGAGCGGGACCGGACCATGGCCGACTGGCTGGTTTCGCGGGGGGTCGAGCTAGTCGTGCTGGCGGGATACATGCAGCTCTTGTCCGATGAGTTCCTGGGCCGGTTCTCGGATCGCGTGATCAACGTCCACCCGGCGTTGCTGCCCGCCTTTCCGGGCTTGCGGGCCGTGGAGCAGGCACTCTCGTACGGCGTGAAGGTGTTCGGGGTCACCGTCCACTTCGTCGACGGCGGGGTGGACAGCGGTCCCGTGATCCTCCAGCAGGCGGTTGAACTGCCCGACGTCCGCGAGCCGGAGGCGGTACTCGAGCGCCTGCATCCGATCGAGCACGAGCTGCTCCCCGAGGCGGTCCGGCTGATCGCCCGAGGCGCCGTCAGCTTTGACCCGGGGAACCGGCGCCGCGTCGTGATCGAGCGGTAGAGTCGGGGCGGTATGGAGCGGGGTACCCAGCGTGCGAGCCGGTTCGCCCCCGTTGCCCCCGGCGAGGTCAAGGTTGCGCGTGCCTTGCTGTCGGTGTCCGACAAGACGGGGCTGGTCGAGTTTGCCCGCGGTCTGGCCGATCTGGGGATCGAGATCGTCTCCACCGGGGGCACCGCCCGCGAGCTGATCGGCGCCGGCCTGCACGTGCGCCAGATCTCAGACCTGACCGGCTTTCCCGAGATCATGGATGGGCGGGTCAAGACGCTCCACCCCAAGCTGTACGGCGGGCTGCTCGCGTTGCGTGACGACCTGGGGCATATGCGCCAGGCGGAGGAGAACGAGGTGGAGTTCGTCGACCTCGTGTGCGTGAACCTGTACCCATTCGAGCGCACGGCGGCGCGCCGAGGAGTGAGCGACGCCGAGGTGATCGAGAACATCGATATCGGCGGTCCCTCGATGATTCGCGCGGCGGCCAAGAACTCGCAGTTCGTCGCGCCGGTCGTCCGCCCCGAGAGCTATGACGCGGTGTTGGCCGAGCTGCGCGAGTTCGACCGGCGACTGTCGCCCACCACGCGCGAATCGCTCGCGGCGGAAGCGTTCGCGTACACCGCGCGCTACGACACCGCGATCGCCCGCTGGTTCCAGGAGAAGGGCGCCGACTTCCCGGCGCTGATGGTGCGCGCGTTCGAGAAGGTGCTCGAGCTGCCCTACGGCGAGAACCCGCACCAGCGCGCGGCCTACTACTCGCAGGTCGGGACCCGAACTCACGTGCTGTCGATGATCTCCCAGCTCGGCGGCCGGGAGCTGTCGTTTAACAATCTCCTGGACTTGGACGCGGGGCGCCTGCTGATCAGCGAGTTTCAGATCCCCGCCTGCGCGATCATCAAGCACAACAACCCGTGCGGCGTCGCCGTCGGCACGACCGGGATCGAGGCCTACCAGAAGGCGTTCGAGTGCGACCCGCTGTCTGCCTTCGGCGGGGTGGTGTGCCTGAACCGTCGCGTCGATCGCGCCCTGGCCGAGGCAATCGTCGGCCAGTTCGTCGAGGTGCTGTTCGCGCGCGGCTACGACGAGGACGCGCTGGCGGTGCTCGAGGCCAAGCCCAACACGCGGATTCTCGATGACCGCGAACGCCGTAACCCGGACATGATCGAGCCCGCGTTGCGGCAGGTCATCGGGGGGATGCTGGTGCAGGACCGCGACTACGATCTCGAGGAGCGCTCAGAGATGCAGGTGGTCTCCGAACGCGTCCCCACCGAAGCGGAGTGGGGCGAGCTGTCCTTCGCCTGGAAGGTGTGCAAGCACGTGCGCTCCAACGGCGTGGTGCTGTGTAACGATCTCGCCACCGTGGGCATCGGCGCGGGCCAGATGAGCCGGGTCGATTCGGTGCGGCTGGCGATCGAGAAGGCCCGGTCCTCATTGGTCGGGTCGGTGCTGGCCTCCGACGCGTTCTTCCCCTTCGCCGACGGTCCGCAGCTGGCCTTGGAGGCGGGCGCGATTGGGATCATCCAGCCGGGTGGGTCGGTCCGCGACCCCGAGGTAGTCGAGGCGGTCGATGCCGCGGGTGCCGTGATGGTCTTCACGTCCCGCCGGCATTTCCGCCACTAGTGGGTGGAACGTTGAGGTGAGACCTACTACGTTCGCGGCTGCGCTGGGCGCTCGCGGGAATCCTCGCGCCGCAGACACTCGCCGCCGGACTTTGGCGATCTACTCTCGTACATGTCAGGTGCATCGCCAAAGTTCGTCGGCGTGCGCCATGATGGGCGCCCGCCGCCGTAGCTCAGTTGGCAGAGCAGCGGACTTTTAATCCGAGGGTCGCAGGTTCGAATCCTGCCGGCGGC
>JAFASQ010000332.1 GCA_019244395.1 Solirubrobacterales bacterium
AGCACGAAATCGTCAAGCCAGCGCCACAGGATCCGCTGGGGCAGCTCGAAGGGCGTGCGCGTGGCCAGCCCCTCGGCGAACGTGTTTGTCCGATCCTCCACCAGGCACCGCTCCCGCCAGGAGCGGAACGCCGCCGGCGCGGCGTCCGACTGCACACCGATCACTCGGACGGCGGGGTTGATTGTCTTGGCGACGATGCAGGCCCCGGCCGCTCCGCTTCCCCCGCCGATGGGAACGACGATCACCTCGATCTGGGGCTGCTCCTCGAGAATCTCGAGCGTCACGGTGCCGACACCGGCGATCAGCAGGGGCTCGTTTCCGGAGTGCACATAGCGATAACCACGCTCGCGGGCGAGCTCCTCGGCGTGCTCACGGGCCTCATCGAAATCACGGCCATGGAAGACCAGGTCCGCCCCCAGGCCGCGAATTGAGGAAACCTTGACCGGGTTCGCTCCCTCTGGAACGCAGATCGTCGCTCGCACCCCGAACAGACGCGCCGCATACGCGATCGACTGCCCATGGTTCCCCGTCGAGGCCGAGATCACCCCGGACCGGCGCTCCTCCGGACCGAGCTGCGAAATTAGGTTGACCCCGCCCCTCACCTTGAACGCGCCGACCGGTTGATGATTCTCGTGCTTGACGAACACCTCGCCGCCGAGAAGCTCGTTCAGGCTGGCATAGCCATACAACGGCGTGGGACGCAGGTGCGCCGAGATCCGACGTCGTGCCTCAAGCACATCCCCGAACGTCGGCAGCTGCCACTCGATCATCCACCTGACCGTAGCTGAGCCGAAGCGAACCCGTGGGGCTAAGCTCGCCAAAGGCTCCTTACGAGCAGGAGGTCACTGGTTCGAGCCCAGTGCCGCCCACTGGTCCGCCGAGAGGTCCAGGGGCAGCGGGGCTCAGGGATCCGTCGGCTCGGCAACCCGGCGACGCGCGAGTGCTCGCAGCGCCACGATGATGAGCACGGCGGGAATGAGCGCGAGCGTCAGGAGGAGGCCGTAGTCGGTGATCGCGTGGGCCACGTCGACCGCGGACTGACCGATCGCGTAGCCGAGGCCGACGATCAGGGCGACCCACAGGAACGTTCCGGCGAGGTCGAGGACGATGAAGCGGCGCAGGGGCATTCCGGTCCAGCCAGCCGCCGCGTAGATGAGCGCGCTTGGGACGGGCAATAGGTATGCGAGCACGACGGCCCAGGAGTCGTAGCGCTCCACCAGGTTGACGGCGCGGTCGGTGCGTCGCTTTGCGCGCTGGCCGCGCCCGGCGAGGTACTTCGCTGCCAAGGGTCCCCACAGCCGGCCGGCCCACCACAGGAAGGGGCCGGTCATGAGCAGGGTCGGTATGGGAGCGAGCAATGCGAGCACGACCGATGCTTGACCGGCGCGTGCGAAGGCGCCGGCGGCGATCATCGCTGCGGTCGAGGCGCGGAGCGCTTCGAGCAGTACCGGATCGCGGCCTATCAGCGAGGGGACCGCGGGTACGAGCGCGAACGAATACAGCGCCTGGAGGGCGAGAGCCCCCAGGCAGATGGCGCGTTGACGACGTCGGCTCATTCCGGGTTGCGAGGTTCCATGGACAAGTCGATCGAGACCAGTGTTAGCACGAGCGGCGCGTGCGCCGTGGGTTTGACTTCATCCACGGGCGCCAGTGGTTCGGCTGCCTGTGCCGCCGGCGCTAAATCGCGGTCGCAATGCCGAGCGCTAGGACTTCGACCAAGGTGTGATCGGGCGGTTTAGCGGCTTGCCGTCCACGATCAAATCGACGCGCTCGTTGAAGAACGCGATGCGGCCGGCCACCTCGCGCGCCTCGCGGAGCGGGTCGGGGTAGCTCCAGGCCACGTCCTGCTCACCATCCGTCGACCAGTAAGCGGCCTCTCCTTTGTAGGCGCACAGCGTGCGACTCTCGCTGGGCCGGAGAGCGCCGGCCACGATTGTCTCGACCGGCAGGTAATAGCGAACCGGGAGGGGCGCCTCGAACAAGAGGTAGGGAGTGGTCGATGCGGCGACCAGCACTCCGCCCAACTCGACCCGGACCGACCGCGAGCTATGCACGATCTCGATCCGGTGAAACGGGTCCCGCGGATGCCCGACATTCCGCTCGTCCTCCTCATACCAGGCGTCGAACGCGTCGAAGTCGAGGACCACGTAGCCCTCGAGCGCCGGATCGGTCGGCCTGAACGCGGCCTTCTGACGCTGCTCGTCGTCAATCCCGATGTCGAGTGAATGGCCATCAGCGGTGTGCACCGTGAAAGGGATGCTCGGGTCATACACGGGGCGCCCAGCGAGCTCGGGCGCGCCGTCGGCGACAAGGCCGTCCTCGCCGGGCATCGCCGCGATGAGCTCGGCATCGATGTCGTCCGCCGGCACGGCGTATGCCGGGGTGACCCGTTTTGGCTCCCACACGAGCATCGCCCGCTCGCTGTCAATGACCTGCCGTCTCGCCAGGGTTGCCCGGATCCGCTTCTCGATCGGCTCGAAGCGAAGCTCGTCAAGCCGCCCCATCAGCGCGTCACGGATCCTAACCGCCACCCCCGAAGCGTGACACATCTGACTCGCCCGGGCAACCAGCGCGCTCGATGGCTGTCGCTTCCCGGGCGGGGCGGGCGAGCTCGATGAAGACGCCGGGTCAGTCCGAACTGGGGATGGCTGGGGATACGGGACTGGCGGTGGCCGCGGCTCAGGCCCCGAGGCCCTTGACCTGCTCCCACTTCTCAAGCGCGCCGGTGACAATGGTCGCGATCGCGCGCAGGTCCTCGGGGTCCGAGACGAAGTCAGGCACGGTGAACTCGGCGGACTTTCCGTCGTCGCGATGAAGCGGAACCGTTAGCGAACCGTGCTCCTGGTTCGGCTGAAACGCGCCATAGCTCCATCGCTCGGCGCCTGGTATGCCGCTGACCTCTTCGCGCGCCACGTCACCACGTTACCCGGGAACAGGATCTCCAACCGCGAGCGGTCACCGATCGGACGCTTCATGGTCAGGCGGTGGTCTCCGACTCGGCGAACGCGGGCATGACCTCGGCGGCGAACAGCTCCGCGGTCTGGCGGACGTGGTCAAAGCTGATGTTGCCGAACGCGAGGTGGAAGTTCATCGTGTCGAGGCCGGCGACGTCGATTTGCTCGGCGATGAACTCGCGGGCTTGTTCAGGTGTGCCGGCAAACGCGCCACCGGCCTTCTGCCAAAGCTCGAAGGTGGGGGGGAAGTGAGTCGGCGGGGTGATGCCGGCGTGGTCCCAGAGCAACATCAGCGAGTGATGGAATACGCCGTGAGCTTCGGCGGCGATCCGCCTCGCCTCCGCGCCGTTCTCGGCGATCACCAGCGGCCGGTCGACGCCGCGAAGCGGCCTTTCCTGGGCCGGCCGACCCGTCTCCTGCCAGGCCTCCAAGAAGCGGTCGGTGAACGCCCGAACCGCCGCGGGCGGCCGCAACGCGATCAGGTTGATTCCATTGCGCGCCGCCCACTCTGCGCGCTCCACTGACCCGACGCCGTACCACAGCGGCGGGCGAGGCCGCTGCACCGTCGGAAGCACTATCAGCACGTCGCTGATCGTGTGGAAGCGACCTTCAGCACGTCCGACGCGAATCCCTTGATCAGGATCTCGTAGGCCTCCTCGAACATCTCCAGCGTGTCGGCCGGGTCGATGCCGTAGGTGCCGATCTCGGGCGGGGATACGCCGCGTCCGATCCCCAGCTCGAGCCTTCCCTGGGTGAGCAGGTCCAGCATCCCCACCTCCTCGATGACCCGCACCGGGTTGTACAGGGGCAGGAGGGTGACGAGCGTCCCCAACCGGATCCGCGTCGTGCGCTGCGATGCCGCGGCGAGAAACAAGTGCGGCGACGGGACCAGACAGAGCGGCGTCCCGTGATGCTCGGTGAGCATGTAGCGGGCGAAGCCGAGCCGTTCGTACAGCTCCACCAGTCGCAGTCTTTGCTCGAACTGCTCGGCGAGCGGGATTCCGGACGCATCGACGTGGTCCGTGACGCCGAACTGCATGAAGCCTCCCCTCGTCGTTACCCGCACAGCGTATATGGGCCTCCTCTCGCGGGCCCCCGCGGAGCGGATCGCTCGCTATGGGGAGCGCCGCCCCGGGCGTCAGAGTCCGACCAGGAGGAGCGCTTTACGAGTCGCCGACGGTGCGCCCGGGGTAGTGGCCGTGACCGTCGCCAGCACGCCCAGCCGCGACAGGCGGGCGTTATGTGCGCGGTAGACCGCGCCGGCAGGCAACCGGAGCATCAGGGAGCGAGAGCCGTCAATCGAGCTGCTCAGCGTCAGCAGGCTTCGCGAGGCAGCCCAAGCCGCGCGGCGGTCGCCCTGGGCAGGGTCACGCGGACACTCACCGAACACCCGGCCGGGCAAACGAGGACGAGTCCGATCCGTCGCGTTTCCCGGCGGCAGGCACAAACCGGATTACCGGGCGCTCGCTGGCGGGGGTGCTGGGCGCCGCGCTGTAGCCGGCGGCGACGATGTCGGCCTGGACGGACGCATCGGTTGCTCTGGTGGCGTAACCCGAGGTAATGGCGCCCTCGAAGAACGAGCCTACGCCCGCGTTGCTGTTATCGCCGCCCGTGCCGAGCACGATCGCCCCTTCTTTGCGCATTGGCCTGTACCCGGACAACCTCGGGTTGATGATCGCCGTCTCGCTTGGCTTACCCGGCGAGGGGATCCTGAACGACGGCGGATTGGGGTCGAACCGGGATCGCGGCAGCGGCCCCCACCAGTCCGTGGTCAGCCTTCCGTGCTGAGCGTTGCCGTCCTTGATCGCGAACGTGTCGGTGCCGTTGTTCTTGAGCATTGCCGTGACGAACGGATTCGGGTTGCCGGTATCGCGACGGTTCTTGCTGCCGCCCGTGTCGGAGAAGAACAGCCCGTTCTCCATGTCGGCCTGCACCCACGGCCCGCTGCCGTAGCAGATCGGCCACTCGAACCAGCACATCGAGCCAAAGTAGAGAGCGTCCATGTGACCGTTGCCGGTGTCGCGGCCATTCGTCTCGACGTTGCCGAAGTCAAAGCAACACTGCGAGTTGAAGTGGGTGCCGGAGGTGACCATGTAGATCGACTCGGGCTGCGCAGCGATGGCGAGGCCCTTGGTGTGGTTGTCGCGGTAGCCCATGCCCCCGGCGAAGTCCAGGCCGTAGGCCTCGTGGCCGGCGACGATGACCGGCAGCGCGCCCGCCGCCACGCCGGCGTCCCGGTCGCCGTTGCCGCCGGGACCCTCGATCGTGAGATCGTTGTGGTCGCGGGTCTGATCGAAGAGACCGGTGATCACGCAGGTGGTTGCGGCGCAGAAGCGATCCTGGGCGGCGGCGTCGACGTATCCGCTGCCCACCACGCCGATGTTCGCGATCGCGCCGTCGGACGCGCGCTTGACGCGGTAGAGCGGACCGACGTAGGAGGCATACATCGCACGGGTCGTGCTGTAGGCGGCGACGCACGGCGTGCCGCCCCGGGCATAGAGATCGCACGGACGCCCCGGGCCGATCGCGGCCTCGGATGCGCCGGGCAGCAAAGCGCCGGCTGAGCAGACCGCCAGCACCAGCGCCGCCGCGACGCGCCGGGCGCGGAGAGGGAGCGCCGCCCCTACGTGCCCGCTGAGGCGAGCGTCGACACGGCGGGCCGGCCGCTGGGTGTGGCGCACTCTTCTCGATTCTCCTCGTACCTGCCGCAGGAAGCGCTGCGAGCTGAGGGTGAGGTTACGCGGGGGTTCACGCGCGTGGCAAGTGCTGCGTGGCGCCGGGTGCGGTCCGGATCGCGCCGCCGGGCATGGACGCCCGGCAGTCCGGCGTCACGGCTGCGGCGCGCTCGGCGTCCTTGCCTCGCTTCTCGCGCCGGCCGTGACATCATCCGGAGGACCGCGAGCGAAGCGAGGCCCATAATCGTCGGCATCGTTCTCCCGGAGCGGATCGAAGGGCCCGACGGGCTGCTGTTGCGCCGGTGGGTGCCCGATGACGCCGAGGCGCTCGGGCGCGCGGTGGCGGAGAGCACCGACCACCTGCGGCCGTGGATGGGGTGGATCGCGGAGGAGCCGCTGGCTATCGAGCGCCGGCGCGAGATGCTCGCGGGGTGGGAGCGCGAGTGGGCGCAAGGCGGCGACGCGATCTTCGGCGTGTTCGTGGGTGACCGGGTGGCCGGCGGTGGCGGGCTTCACTGCCGGATCGCTCCGGACGGCCTCGAGCTCGGGTACTGGATCCATCCCGCCTTCCTGCGGAGGGGTCTGGCTACGCGGGTGGCGGAGCGGCTGGCCGATGCGGCATTCACGCTGCCGGGCATCACGCATGTGGAGATCCACCACGACAAGGCCAATCGGGCGAGCGCCGGCGTGCCCCGCCGGCTGGGATTCGAATGGCTGGGGGAGGCTAGCGACGAACCCGCTGCGCCGGCCGAGCTCGGCATCGAATGGCGGTGGCGGATGGACCGGGGGAGGTGGCGCAGGCCGCCCAGCGCATCGTGAGGAGCGCCCGCCCGCCGCGACCCCCGGCCGCGACGGGCGACCTCGTCCCGCCGCCGGCGGCGCTCCTATGGCAGCGGTTGCGATCCTCGCTTCTGCACGGTGACCGTGCCCGAGCTCTCAGGGTGACTGCTGCCGGGCGCATAGTCGTACACCACGTGCGTCGAGAAGTTCATGACGAACACGTCGACGAGCGCGTGCTTCTTGGGGTCAAGCCAGGCCACGTAGATCTCGTGATTGCCGATGGGCATGGCGACGTAGTCCTCGGCGGGGAATTTGGTGCCGACGAACGGTCCCTTGACCGGGACGCCCTGCACCTTCGAGTGCGTGTAGGTCTGCCGGAACGTGTTGCCGGTGTTGCGCCCGAGGCTGTAGGCGGTGATGATCACGTAGCCGTTCAGGTCAAACCGCTTGACGCTCGGGCGGCCGGCCTTCGCGGTGTTTGTTTGGCCGGCGGGATGAGTCGATCCGGCAGCGGTGGCGCCGGTCAGGGCGGCGTAGGTCCCGACGGACGCGGCGGCAAGCAGTAGCGCGGATGCCACCCGCACTCGCGTGGCTGAAACCATGCATCCTCTCCTCTCTGGACGTTTGGCTTGGGCGGGATCGTACGCCCGGGCCGGCACGTCCGCTGGAGTGCCGGCAGAGATTCTGCGCTGAGCGTCAAGGAAAGCGTCGCTCTTGTGCGCGGGGCCGCGAACGCGCGCCCTCTACGCTACGACCATGTGCCGAAACATCAGAACCCTCCACAACTTCGATCCTCCCGCCACCGAGGAGGAGGTGAGAGCCGCCGCCCTCCAGTACGTGAGGAAGATCAGCGGCTTCAACAAGCCCTCGCGCGCCAACGAGGAGGCCTTCGCCCGCGCAGTGGATGCGGTCGCTGTCGCTTCGATGCAGCTGTTGGATGCGCTGCACACGAACGCGCCGGCCAAGAACCGGGAGGTCGAGGCGGCCAAGGCGCGGGCGCGCGGCGCCCAGCGCTTCGCCGCGTGACGAAGCCGGTCGCGGCCTGAGGCGGTCGGCCGGTCGCCGGAGGCGGTCGGCTCGGCGGCCGTCTAGCGGGCGGCCGCGAACATAGCCCGGGTCGCGCCGGCGATCTCGATCAGCGCGTCGCGCGCGCTCCGGCTCACGCCGGCACCGGCGGTGAAGGCGTGGATGAACCCCGGGAACCGGCGCAGGGTCACCGGCGTCCCCGCTTCGCGCAGGGCCTGGGCGTATTCCTCGCCCTCGTCGCGCAGCGGGTCGAAAGCGGCGGTGACCACGAGGGCGGGGGCCAGGCCGGACAAATCGTCGGCGAGCAGCGGCGAGGCCCGCGGGTCGGCGGCATGCGCCCGGTCGGAACCGAGGTAGTTGGTCTCGAACCAGTCCATCTCCGAATTCGTCAGCAGGAACCCGTCGCCGAACAGCTCGCGCGAGCGGCGCCGCTTGGTGAAGTCGGTGGCCGGATAGATGAGGAGCTGCAGGACAGGCGAGGGGCCTTCGTGGCGGGCCGCGTGCTGCGCGACGACCGTGGCCAGGTTGCCGCCTGCGCTGTCGCCGCCCACGCCGACCCGACGCGGATCGGCGCCGAGCCGCTCGGCGTTCGCGAAGGCCCAGCTGAGCGCCGTGCGCGCATCCTCGACCGCGGCCGGAAACGGGTGCTCAGGCGCCAGGCGGTAGTCGATGGCCAGGACGTGCGCGCCCGCGTGCCGGCAGAGGATCCGGCACACCCCGTCGTGGGTGTCGAGGTCTCCGTAGGTGAACCCGCCGCCGTGGTAGTAGACGAGCAAGGGATGCGGACCGCCGAGCTCGGCCGGGACATAATGGCGCGCCCGGAGGGGGACGGCGCCGTCGAGCTCGAGGTCGGCCACCGCCCCGACCGGGGTGGGCTTGCCGGCGTAAACCGCGGCGAGCCGGCGGCGGTTCAGCCTCGCCTCGGCCGGGGTGAGGGTCTCGGGCGGCGGCTGGCGCCGGCGCGCGAGCAAGGCGAGCCCGAGCTGGACCTCCGGTGCGAGCGTGTCGCCGTCGAGCTGAACCGGCGGCCGGCGGGAGAGGCGGATCTGTACGGCCGGCGGGAGCGCGTCCAATGCCCGCGCCACCCACTGCTGAGCGCGAATCTGCGGGGTCGAGGGCGAGAACGGGCGCGGCACGCGGCGATGGTAGCCGCCTCCTCCGACCCAAGCATCGTGGCCTCGGCTCGTGGTCGGCCCCGACGTTCTGCCTCGCGCCGAAACGCCAGCCCGTTGTGAGGACATCACGACCCCCGCCGGTTTGTGCAAACCCTTTCAGGGGGTGCTTTCTCCAGCCAGGCTCCTCCCGAGCCATTGTGTGGATGCGACTTGACAGCAATCTCTCGAGAGAATACTCTCGAGAGAGATGTCTCGTGACGCCCCGCGTGAGCTAACCGAGGCGCGCGCGATGCGCGCGATCACGCACCCCGTTCGCCTCGCCCTGATCGAAGCCCTGGGACTGGAGGGCCCGCTGACGGCGACCGGCGCGGCCGAGGTGATCGGTGAATCGCCTACCACCTGCTCGTTCCACTTTCGCCAGCTCGCAAAGTACGGGTTCGTCGAGGAGGCGTCGACCGGCCCAGGACGCACGCGGAGCTGGCGGCTGACCGCGGTCGGGATGCACTTCAGCGACGTCGAGGGCGACGTCGAGGCGCGCATCGCCGCCCGTGCCCTGTCGGGGACGCTGCGCGAGCGATCGCTGGCGCGTCTGGAGACCTACTACGAGACGCGCGCGGGTTATCCGGAGCGGTGGCAAGCGGTGACCGGCCACAGCGACTTCATGCTCCACGTCACGCCCGAGGAGCTGCGGGCGGTGGACGAGGAGATCACGGCGATCCTGCAACGCTTCCGCGAGCGGATCGGCCGCCCCGAACTCCGCCCGGCGGGCTCACTGCCGGTCGAGGTGCTGCTGTTCGCCTATCCGGTGCGCTCGCCGGTGCAGTAGCGTGGGCCCGCGCCGGCTGCTCGCGGTGCGCGACGCCCGGGTGTTCCTGACCGGCCAGACGGTCTCGTCGTTCGGTGACACGGCGCTGTGGTTGGCCGCTGCCGTGTGGGTCAAGACGCTGACCGGCTCGAGCGGGGCGGCCGGCCTCGCGTTCTTCTTCTTCTGCGCGCCGACGCTGCTGGCGCCGGTGTGTGGGTTGATCGTCGACCGGACGGAGCGCCGG
>JAFASQ010000367.1 GCA_019244395.1 Solirubrobacterales bacterium
ACCGCCGGCCCCGATGCGGCGGCGACCTCGTCCGGCGACTCCTCAGACGCGCTTTGCCGCGCTAAGCAGGGCCGCCGGGCGATCGCCCGCGAAGTACCGTGCGAACATCGAAGCGGACGCTGGCCAGACCCTGTGGCCTGACGGCTCACGGCGCGGGCTCTCGCCTTCTGCATCGTCATGAGGCCGCGCGCGCGCCGCCCGCGCTGCCGCGACGCTTTCGAAAGCACGCCGGAGGTGCGGTGCGTACTTTCGCCGCCTCGTCGCGTGGTCAGCCGATCGTTGCCAAGTCGCCCCAAACCGCGTGTGGTTGTCCACTAGGCTCGACTATCGGCAGCCTAAGGTTGGACCAGCCCGCGGCGGTGAACCCAGCCGAAAGCAAGACTCAGGATGGCCCCAGACCGTGATGAACACCCAGTGGCGGCGTGGACGCGCCTGCGGGAAACCAAGGGTCGCGCCGCCACCATCATCGACCTCTACCGCCTGGCCGCCGCGCCGAGAGGCCTGCAACCCCACGAGCTGCCGCGGGAAGAGCGGCTCGCGCTGGCGCGGTCCGTCGTGCCCGCGATCTGGCCTGGCTGGGAGATCACTGGCGGAAGCGAGCGCGCGGACCCGATCACCGTGGTTGAGTATGACGACGGCTGGCCCGCCGGGTTCGAGTACTGGCGCGACCGAGTAGCTAGCGCGCTCGGGCCGGGCGCTCGTCGTATCGAACACGTCGGGTCGACTGCGGTGCCGGGGCTGCCGGCCAAGCCGATCGTCGACATCCAGGTCAGCGTCACCGACATGCAGCACGAATCGGCATACGTGCCCGATCTGGAGGGCATCGGTCTGCAGCTACGCAGCCGAGACGCGCTGCACCGTTACTTTCGGCCGTTCCCCGACGAGCCGCGAGATGTGCACGTGCACGTGTGCGAGGTCGGCTCGAACTGGGAGCGCGAGCACCTGCTCTTCCGGGACTACCTCCGCATCCACCAGCACGACGCCAGCCGATACGCGCGGACTAAGCGGGCCGCGGCCCGGCGGTGGGCCGACGACGGCTGGGCGTACACCGACGCCAAGAGTGATGTGATCCTCGGGATCCTCGATCGCGCCGAGCTGTGGGCAGCGGCGCACGGGTGGCAGCCTTGACGGTGCGCACCTGGCCGCCTCGAGATCGTGGGCCGCCCCCGTGAAGACCGCATCCACGGGGTCACGCTTGCTCGAATCATCGGAGCTCCTCCGCCGCGCTCGTCGGGGACAATCGGTTCGTCGACCGCTCTGCGCAAGAATCCTCGGGTAATCAAACGGGCCAGCGTTCGATCCGACATGATGAGCGTGGTACGTGACGAGGCCCCCATTGCCGGCAGCGGCCACGTGCGCCCAGCCGCCTCCTCGGCGCAGTGCCTCGACACACCGCCTCGCGCGTTTGAGCTGGTCGCGATCGGAAACGCGTTCGCCCCGCGCCACGCGAGCTCGTCCCGGCCGCGTCGCCGAGGCCTGGCTCCAAGCGCGGCAACGGCCTGTCAGCGGTCGCTCAAGGGCATCTTCGAACTCATGAAGCTTCGCCGAGCCCTGATCTGCGCGCATTCCGGGACTCTCGGCATTCACTCCTGTGCGACGGTGGAAGCGGGGCTCGGCCCTAGGCGTGCCGATCCCTCATGTCCTGCTGCCTAGACGAGCCGGTGCTGGCGGAGCGCGGCGAGGACCTGTCGACCTAAGCCCTCCGGCACTGACGTCTTAAGCTGTTCTGAGGCGACGGCGCGGGCCTTGAGGTACAAGGCCACGGCGTCGTGAAGGTCTGCCGGCGTCCGCTCGACGCCCAAAGGGCCGAGAAGGAACCACTGCATCTTGGCTAGCTCGTCGCTGACTAGCTCGTCCTGGTGGCGAAGGGCCTTGCTGCCCAGCCATAGCATCCAATCCCAGTAGTGACCGTCTATCCCGCTGAGGTTGGCGCGGACCGGCTCCCAAGGCGGCTGCAGCGAGCGTCGACCGCCGATCGGGAACAGATCGATTTTCACCGGTCCATCCATCACCATCATGTACCCCGCTTCCTCGGACAGCGGCTCCCAGAATGCTCCGAGCGGCCGCAGCGGGGCCATGAGCCCCGGGACCTCCGCCATGAGCTTAGCCGGCTCGCCCTCCAGATACAGGTCCCAGTCTGAGAGCTCGGTCGCGGAACCCTTCGCTCTCGACCCGCCAAGAATGAGAGCACCCACGGCGTCAGTGGATCCCAGGGTATGCCACACCATCCGCACGATCTCGGGCGCTTCCGTGGGCAACACAACCCTAAGTATCGGGCCGCTGCGCGCACACGTCACTCAACACGCCGCGGGCGACTTGAAAGGCCTCTCCGGAGCTCTTCTTGATGGGCTCGCAGCGTGATCCGAAGAGTTCCGTGGAATGGGACTCGTTGCCGACCCGGTCCTGGCGATCACGATCGCCACCGCCGAACCCGTAAGCCGGTCAGCAAAAACGCTTAGCCTCAGAAGCTGGGCAGCGACACCAAGACAGCCAAAGCTACACGACGCCGGCCACCGATCCTAACCCGCACCCGCGGCCGCCCGGGGACCCGAAGGTCGGTCCCGAGCCCCAGCGCACCGGGTAGCCGCGAATCGCCGACAGATGACCCGCGGTACCAAAACAGGACCGAGTCGGTCCGCCGGTCGCCCCCCCGCATCTCGCCAATTTCGGTCATCTGGTGCCAGCCACCTCGGCCGACCTGCGAGCCAACACCCGCCCCTGCCCTCGCCCTGGTGCGTGGGCGACCGCTCACGGGTGGCGGCAGCATCGCGGCGTCGACGTGTCCGCAATCACCCAGATGCGGCCACCTCAGCACGGTCTCACGCCGGCGATCTCGCTTCCCCAATCGGACAATCTGGGCAGCGCCGCACCTTTCGTGCAGGACGGCACGTCTGGTGTGAGAGCGGTGGCCGGGGCGGCGTCAGCGACGTCGGCGGCGGCGAGCACCCCACCGTGGAAGCGAGCGCCGCGTCGACGTCGGGGCCGCCCTCGGCCAGGACGCGGACTCTCGCCCTTTGCGCTCGCAGGCCCTGCGATGCCCGATGGAACAAAGCGTCGAAGGACACGCCCGAGCGTGTGTCTGCGTCCCTCCGCGCGGCCTGGAGATGCGCCGCGCTCAGGCCGATAGCACGCCGATGGTTCTCAGGAATCGCGGTGGTCGACCGGCAGCACGCGGTAGCCGGCCGCCGCGAGCCATGACCTGGCGCGGCCGCGCTGGCGCTCCTCGGAGAACGCGTGCCATCGCTCAAGCTCGCCGGGCCAGCGGGCAAGCTCATCCTTGAAGCGGCGAAACGCGCCGCGACCTCTGATCGCGACGGCCAGGCGCTCGCCCCGGCCGGGATCCTCGACGGACGCGATGAACAGCTCCATGTCCCGATAGCCCTCGCGTGAGCCCTCGCCGTAGACCGCCAGCCACCGCTCGGGATCATCACCGGTGTCCTCGTCTTCCTCCCCGGACTCCAGGGCATATCGATCGCTGCCTGAGGCCACACCTCACCAGCCCGGATATCGACGCGCCCCCCGACGCTCAGCGGGTCGCCCTCGAGGACGCCGGCCAGCTCTTCGAGGTCGACAGGCAAGGCGCGCAGCATCGCCGCCGGTCCGCTACCGAGCCGAGCCTCAAGCTGCTCGGCCAGCTCATCATCCCCATCCCAGCCTCGCTGCCGCAGGCCGACCACGAGATCGCGAGCCAGCTCCGCGGCTCCGTCCACGCGCTGCACGACCGCGGCGATGACGCCGTCGCCGGCCAGCTGCAGCGCATCATCGTCGGCGCCAACGCCGCCGAGCAGGTCGACGACAGCCGCTCCGTCACCGCGATATACCGCCGCCCGCAGGGCCGAGCGCTGCTCCTCTGAGTCCATCTCGCTCTACGTAGTGTTGCGCTGCTGGCGGAGTTCTGTGGATGTCGCCCGGGACGCCCAGACACCTCAGTACGCCGAAACGCCTCGCGCGAGTCGCCCGTCTCCTGCCCCGGCCCTCGCGGCCCAGCTGGCGCCCCGATCCCGCCGCGACGCACCGCTCCGCGTTCTCTGAGGTGACGGGGCCCCTTCTGGTCCATCCCTTCTGCGGCTTCTCCAAAGCCATGCCGCCAGACCGCGCTGCGTCCGTTCAGGGAAGCGCGCCCCGCGAGCCGGCGGTCGTCTCTCAGCAGCCGCCGGTTGTGGGGAGCACACAGTTCGGTGGTCGCCAACAGTCACGACCACGCAGTCGACGTGACGGTCGGAACCGTGGCAAAGCAGTCGCCGCGCACCGGCGAGCAGCACGATCGCGGGATGACCGAAAGGAGTCGTCGCCCCCTGGCATGCCGGCATAAGCAATCACGCGCGACGAGCGTGACATCGGTCGGCACCGCGGCGTCAGGCCAGGCCGGGCCAGGCCCGGCCAGGCCAAGGCTCCGCCCCCCGCCCGGCTAGTGCGTGGCTCGGCATTTGGCGCCTTGACAGGCCGCCTATAATCAAGGTCGTGAGCACTCCCCCTCCTCTAGCCACTCTCCAGATAACGCGTACGAACGTCGAACTGCTCGACTCCGTCGGCGAGAAGCTGCAACAGCAGTACCCCCATCTCTGGGGAGACCAAATGCCGACGCGCAGCGCGATCGTGGGCTTTCTCGCAAACGAATTTCTCAGCAGAGAGACGAACTCTCCCGTGAGCCCGACGCAAACGACCGGGCCTTCTCGCGCGCCACAGGAGCTGGCATCTCGTGGCGAACCGGACAGCTCGCCATCGATGTCCACTGAACGCGGACAGGTGTACGCCCTTCGAGGACAGGACGGGAGACTCCGCGGGACCTGGCATGTCCCCGACTACGCCGAATGCCCCGGTCGCGCCGCTTTCAAGGTGCAGCACCCAGACGATGACTACTCACTCGTCGACTTCGACGAAGTGGTTAGACGTCGGCTGAAGCAATGCGCCTTCTGCTACCGGTACGAGCGCGGAGAGCTGTGATCTCTGCGGATGGATATCTCGCGTAACGCCGCTCCGGCGGCTTCCTGCCATCTCTGCGACCACAAAGTCCGAATCCCGACGTTCCGTTCACTCGCAATAGGAGACCAATGACCGTGTCAGCACTGCCTGATCCCATCGACCCGCGGCGTCCAGACGGTCCACACACGTCTCGAAACCACGCTGCTAACCCCCGTGGACGCGTGGCAGTCGATCGCAAAGGAGAGATCTGAGATGAAGTTCGAGGTGCTCGCGACGGCGGACGGCCGTCCGCGCCACGACGTGACCATTCACCGGGCGGGCCAATCTGCGAACTGTCCCGGCATCTGCGCGCACGACGATCTGAATTACATCCCCGTCGGTGTCAGCGAGCTCCATCCTGAGCAACTGATGTGTCGTCACCCAACGTGCTATCCGGGCGCGGCGGAAACACTCGGCGAGCTCCTGGCAAAGGCCGAGGTGATCAGGGTCGAGATTCTGGAGCAGGATTCACGTGACACTGCGGCGCTCAACCGTCTGGGGCGCAGGTATGTTGACCTGGGCTTAATCCCTGAGGCAAGGGCGACGTTCAAGCGCGTGCTCGCGGTCGATCCCGCCAATAGGATCGCGACTGGGCGGTTGCGACAACTTCGGGATGGCCCTTGAAACGCGAGATTTCGACGCGACTTCGGGAAACGGCGTCATCAACGAATACGTTGGGTCTTCTGCGCGGAGGCTCGGACCGCCGAGTCGACGACAACTGGCGACCCCATTGGTCCGGAAGGGACCGCAGCACGTGACGCTGCAGCCAACGCGTCGCCGGCGGCATAAGCCGTTTCTCGCATCGGACAGCCACCCCCGCTGTCCACTCAACGCCAAGCTGCGCTGTGCCCGCCAGTCTGGCTGCCGATGCGAGCAATGGCCCGGGCGCTGCTGCATGGCTCCGGCATGCAGGTACGCCCCCAACGCGCGTGTCCGTGCGAGCGCTGCATCCGGGAGTCGGTAGATGAGGAGACGTGCGAAGCGATCATCGAGAAGGATTGGGATCTGACCAGCCATGAACGACGCGCGGACTAACGGAGAGAAGCAGATCGTCCCGACGCGGTTTGGCCGGACAACCGCTATGCGTGACAGGGCCAAGCGCTCAATGACGCCGCCGCCGCTACTTATGTGAGCGGTCACGGCTTCGCCGTGGCTCACTCAAGCGTGATCCGACGGCGGGCTCGCGGCGAGTCGCGCGACGGCATTGACGCGCGGCCGGTCGCAGAGCGGACGATTACTTTCATTGCACGGCCGTCGCGGAGGACACAAGTGCTTTCCTCGACCAGGGGACCAGAAGCAGCGCGAGTCCTTTGCCACGACTCCAGCCGCGGCGGCGGGCGACTGCTCCTCGGGGATGCAGCAGCGGACCTTCGCACGACTGCTCCGCGCTGGCGGCGCCGAGCCCGTCGGGCGTCGCATCCGCGCGCGAAGGAGGGAAGGCGCCGGCGCGCCTCAAGCCCCGCACTGCCAGGTATGCAGGGCTCGCCGGCTGCGCCGTTGGCCCCCTGTGCTTGTGAGCCAGGTGACTCGGCAGCGGTGCTGGCTCCGTTGGCCACGGCGAGCGGCAGTGTTTCTGCTCCGCCCGCCTTGCGGGGGCGGAGCAGCGACAGAGGGGTCTCTATTTGGTGATACGGATTGTGCGCTCCATGCCGAGCTGGGTGTACTCGCGTCCGTCTTGGGTGTTCATGAAGCAGGCAAGCACGTAGATCCCTGGCTTGGCCGTGATCACCTGTTGCTGCATCTCGCCGGGTGACAAGCCAGCGTCGAAGACGAGGAAGGCGGTCGCGAGCCTTTGGGCCCGGTGATCCTTGCCCGCCTTCAGCATCGCGGTCAGTTTTGCCGCGGTGTCTGCATTCTTAGCACCGATCGCGGCGATCATGTGCACGAGAAAGCCGTCGTTCTGGAACCGGACGAGCTCACCATCGTGTAGTTGGCGTGGCCCGCGAAAGCCGAATTCGATCGTCTGCATTGTCGCCTGCGGGGCCGGGAGCGTTGCGGGGCCGGCGGCTTGAGTAACGGTGAACAGCGCGTTCGGTGGGTGGGCGTGGCCACTCAGGTCAGCCGCGACGTAGTTGCCCGCTTGCAACGACGTTTGAGCGCTGGTGACGCCCCGGTTGGCCACGGTGCTGAACACCAGCGATCCGTAGGGGTCGAGGTAGTTGAAGTCCCCTCCGTGGGCCTGGACTGCGGCCTCTGCCTGGGCGAACGAGACGCCCGGGTTCAAGCGGACGAGCGCCGGGCGCCCCTGTGTCTCCTGTGTAACCGTGGAGACGACGTTCACGGCGCCGGACTGCAAGGTGCCTCCGACCGTTATCGATTTGCCGTTCATCGCGAGCGTCAAGCTCGGCAGGTTCGAGGCGGCCGAGCTGGTTGCCGCCGCCGCCCTGCCCACGGCGAGAGACAGCCCGGCGCTGAGAAGGGCCGCCGTGGCGACCAGCGCTAGGGTGCGCTTCATCAGGCACTGCGTGGTTGGTTCTAGGGATGGGACCGCGCGCAGGAGGAGGGCCGCGCCGGGCGGCCGGCGAGGCGATCGTGGCTTGACTGTGTGGTGCATGGTGAGACTCCTTTCGGGCTGGACGGGCCGCATCGACGTGCGCCTCGTTAGGTTCGGGCCGGCGTGTGCGATGGCCGGGCGAGCGCTAAGCGGTCGCGGGTATGGCCTTGGTGTGGGGGACCCGGGGGAAGCTGAGGCTGGCGCCGGCGAGGAGCAGCCAGATCGCGAGCAGCGGCAGTGGGAAGTACGCGATTCCGCCGACGCCGACAATTACGGCGATCACAAGGCCGAGTGAGCAAAGCCAGCGCGGCATGGCACCGGTGCGGAGGGCGGTGAGGGAGGTGACGATGACCAGGAACGCGGCGACGGGGATTGCGAACCAGGTGAGAGCCGCTGCTCCCATGTCGGTGGCGACCCGGTCAACCTCGGCGCTCGGGGGCGGCGATCCTGAGATTGCCATCGCCGCGGGTGCGGCGGAGAACAGCACTGCGCTGACCCAGAGCATGACTGCGGAGGCCCAGCTGGCGTGGTAGATCACCGGGCGAGCGAGGTGGCGCGCGATTTGCGCTGCGAGCCATATGAGCGCTCCGCCGGCGACAAGCGCGGCGTACACTGAGACGATCTCGGTGATCCGGTGCGTGCGGTTATTCCAGAAGGCGATCCAGGTTGTATCGGAGGCGTTGAAGTGCGGGGTGCTGAGGGCGAAGAACGCGACCATGAAAGAGACCGCGAAGAGAACCGCCGCGGCGAGCGGCTGAAAGCGCGATCGTGACTTGACCGGGGATTGCATGGTTTGAGGCTCCTTTCCGGCTTGACTGTGTGGAGCCCGATGTTGGTCGCTGGCTCGCCCCCTGTCGTCGGCGCGGCGGCTGGTTTCGCGTCGGTGTCAGGGTTGGAAAACTCGGCGCGCGGGTCAACCCGGGGGTGGAGCCGCGATCGACCGGCTGGTCGATGTGCGTGGGCGTGAGCGGTTGTACGGTGAGGCGGTGCGAAGCGTGCTTCGGATGCCATCGCGTCGTGATCTGCTAATCGCCGCCGCCGTCGCGGCGATCGGCCAGTACGAGGTGTGGCTGACATCTGGGGTGCGTCCGCGCGCGGTGGCCGCGCCGGCGGAGCTCGTGCTCGGCCTAGGGCTGGCGTGGCGGCGGTCGTTCCCGCTGGCGACGGTGGTGCTGGTCGCGGCCGCGAGTACGGCGGAAACGCTCGGTGGGGTGCCGATGATAAGTTCGGCCGTCCCGTTGATCGCGACGGTGATCGCGGTGTACACGCTCGTGGTGCAGGCGCCGCTGCGTCGCGCGCTGCTGGGGTTGGCGATCTCCCTCGGCGGGTTCGCGTTGGGGACTCTCAGTAGCCACAACAGCATCGGGAATTTCGAGTTCGGGGCCCTCTTTGTCGTCGGCGTGTGGATCGTCGGGCGTACGGTTCGGACGCAGACCGCAACAGCGAGCGAGTTAGCGCAGCGCACGGTCGCGCTGGAGCGCGAACGCGAGGAGCGGGCGCTGCGCGCGGTGGAGCAGGAGCGGGCGCGCATCGCGCGGGAGCTCCATGACGTGATCGCGCACTCCGTGAGCGTGATGGTGGTGCAGGCGGGGGCAGGCGAGGAGGTCCTGCGCCGCGATCCCGAGCGAGCCGCGGATGTCCTGCGCTCGATTCAGCAGACCGGACGGGAGGCGCTCTCGGAGATGAGCAGGCTGCTAGGGATCCTCCGCGAGCACGGCGACGAGCTAGGCCTCGTGCCACAACCAGGACTCTCCGACCTCGACGAGCTACTCGAGCAGGCCCGCCGCGCCGGAGTGCCAGTCCGGTTCGGGGTTGAGGGACACCAGCGCGCCCTCGCGCCCGGGGTCGAACTTTCCCTCTACCGCATCGTCCAAGAGGCGCTTACCAATACGCGCAAGCACGCAGGTCCGGCGCGCGCGAGTGTGGTGCTGCGCTACAGCGAGAGCGACGTCGTTGTGGAGGTCGCTGACGATGGCGCGGGTTCGCACGACGGGTACGGAGGCGGGAACGGGCTCATCGGCATGCGGGAGCGAGTCACGGTGTACGGTGGATCGCTCGAGGCCGGCCCGCGGGCGCAGGGCGGATATCTCGTACGCGCGCGAATCCCGCTGGAGACTGCGCAATGATCGGCGTCCTGATCGCGGACGACCAGGCGCTCGTCCGGGGTGGCTTTCGGATGATCCTCGAATCGCACGAAGACATCGCAATCGTCGGCGAAGCAGAGGACGGCATTCAGGCGCTCTCCCTGGCGCGAGAACTCGCGCCCGATGTCGTGCTGATGGACATCCGCATGCCCGGGATCGACGGGCTCGAAGCGACGCGTCGCCTGCTCGCGAGCGGACCCCCGGGTGTGCACGTGCTCGTGCTGACCACCTTCGACGCGGACGAATACGTCTACGAGGCGCTGAAAGCGGGCGCCGCCGGGTTCCTGCTCAAGAGCGCCCCGCCGGCCCGCCTCACCGACGCAGTCCGCGTCGTCGCCTCCGGCGAGTCACTCCTCGCGCCCTCGATCACACGACGTCTGATCGAGGGCTACGTCCGACGCCCGCCGCCAGGCACACAGTCACCCAAGGAACTCGAGCAGCTCACCGCCCGCGAACTCGAGGTCTTGAGACTGATCGCGCGAGGCTTATCCAATCACGAGATCGCCGCAGAACTCATCGTCTCGCCCGCAACCGTCAAGACACACGTGAACCGCGTCCTCATGAAACTCGAGCTGCGCGACCGCGTACAGGCAGTGGTCCTCGCCTACGAGACAGGACTCGTGCAGCCCGGGGAAGGTGCACGCCCGGCACCGAACTGAACAGCAGCAGCACCACCTGACCAGCGCCACCGGGTGCACCACGCGCGAGAAGGAGGCGCCCCGCACAAGCGCCGGCGCCTCCTTCGCTCTCGACAGGGGATCGCGCATCATAGGGCCAGAGCCCCGCTCCGCGCCACGAGCACGGACGACGACGAATCGCCCTAACCCGCCCACTCGCCGACGGCAGGACGGCAGGACGGCACTCGGGCGCGGGTCGCCCCTCGCCGGCGTCGCGATCGAGATCACACCGCGCGGTCCTCCCGACCACACAACCCCCGGTCATCGCAGCGACCTGACGGCAGGCTGCCGCATCGCCAGGTGCTGCGCAAGCTCAGGGCGGCCGCGACCTCACCGCTGGTGCGGACGGATCCGGAAAGCGCGCGCCGGCTGTCGCCGTGCTTCTGCACCGCCTGCCAACGCAGCGACCACGCCGACACTCTTGCCACCGCCCGCATCAACACGCCCTTCGACGCGACCCGACGAGCGCCTCCACGTTCGGAGCGCCGCCTCGGCGGACGAGCGCAATGGCGACGATGTGAATGAGCCGATCGCCGAGGGGTCTGGCACCGGGCGCATGATTGCTTTCGAAGCGCCGGGCGGTCGGACGCGCTTTCGGAATGCCACGGCCTGAGTTGTCTCGCCGCGGCCGGCGCACGACTGCTTCAGCCCGGCGATACACAGGCGGGGTCGTTGGCGCCGACGGCAACCGCCGCGCTACTGCTTCTCTACAGCCTCGGCCGGTCGCTCGGTCCCCGGAGCGATCGTCCGGGCTCGGCCAATGTCCCGGCTGATCCTTGCGCCTGATCGCGGGGGCCGGGCTGCCGCATTCATGGCGAGTGCTTTCACCCCGCCGCCGGCACCTCCGCACGCGATTCTTTGGCGACGAAGAACGCATGAGCCGGCCGGCTGACAGGGCTCCGGAGGTCGCCGTCCTCGCAGACCGAAGGGTCGCGCGCGTGATGCCGGTGCGGATGGTTCCCATGGCGCCGTCGATGCCGGATGATGTGGCCATGCGGACCGAGGATCCCGTCGCCCTGCACCCGCAGCTCTTCCACATGACCTCAGCTGGCGCGTGGCCGGTGCACCGCCGGATGCGCCGGTTCGGACCGCCGGCAGAGGCCCGTGTGGCCGAGGCGTACGCCCCGGCCACAACGCTCGGCCGTTGCCCGCAAGGACGGTCGTCGCCCCACAGACGGACGTCGCAGAGCCTCTCGATGAACTGGGCTGGGGTCCACACCGGGGTGAGAGGATCAGGTTCTGTCTGTCGGGCCGGTGAGGGAGCATCACGGTGCTGAGCTTGGCAACCCTCCGATCAGCGAGTGAACCAGCCGAGAGGGATTGCGTCGGCCATTACCTCGTCTCCGAGATCGTTGGGATGCAAGCTGTCGCCGACTTGGCAAGCGGAACCTCCCGTCGCGTTGTACGAAGCGTTGAGGTATTGGGAGTCGTACGGACTAGCGGTGGCCCGGTCGAAGTCCACAACGCCATCAAAGGCGTGGCTGGTCCGTATCCAATGGTTCACACTCTCCCGCAGCGCCTCCCCCTGCGGGGTGCCGAAATTGCCGCCATAGACACAGTTGGAGCCGAGGAAAGGCATGAGCGTCCCAGCGAAGATCTTGACGCCATTCTCGTGGGCCATCTGGATCAGCTGTAGATAGCCCGCCTCGATCTGGGCGGCGGTGACCGTAGGATTATTGGGCGCGAAACAACCGGTGTCCGGCTCTCCGCTGAAGCCGATGTCGTTGATGCCCTCGAGAAGGATCACTGCTTTCACCCCTGGCTGCGACAACGCATCACGCTGGAAACGGGCCAACGCACTCGGCCCGAAGCAGCTCGAATCGTTGAGCACTCGGTTCCCACTGATGCCCGCATCCACGACGGCCGGTGCCTTGTTCCCCAGCACGGCGTCGAGGCGCCGAGAGAGGTAGTTGGGCCAGCGGGCCTCGGAATCGACCTCGGAATGACCGACGTCCGTGATCGAGTCTCCGAAGGCCACGACGGTGCCGGGCGTCGCGGGGCTCCGCACGTCGACACCGTCCACGAAGTACCACGACGAGACCTTGGTCGTAAAGGCGCTGCTCGCGGCGTCGCCAGCGTGATCTCCCGACGCGACGAAGTTCGTCTGCCAAGCGAGCGCGTGATACGTGGCGGGGCCGGTCGGGCTAGGGAGGTACAGATCGACCGCCAGCTCCGTAAGCCGAGGTAGCTGCATGTGGACCGGGTCGCTCAGCACCTCCTCGCCGGCGGGAATCGTCACCGAGGTGTGACCGGCGAAGGTCACGGGATGGCTTGTGCCGGGGACAAGTTGGGCTCCGTCGAGCACCACGCCCAGGCTGGTCCCACCAACCTGTACGGGCCCGGTGCCGAACGTGTTGCTAAGTCGTACCTGGACGTCGCTGCCACTCACGCTGGTGTAGATGATGTTGCGCACCGTCTGGTTGTTGAACTGAGTGGTATCGCCACCGAGGGGGCTGGCCGTCCAGGTTGCCACCCGTGAGGCGGCCGAGCCGCGCAGCGCTTTTCTCGGCGCGGCGTGGCCAAGACCCGCCAAGATAAGTAGCGCGCACGCCCCCAAGCCGAGCGCAAGCAAAGCTCCCAAAGCTCCGCGTCGTCCGCTAAAGCTAACCATTGATGACCTCCCTCGATCGCCGAAACTCCGCCCCCACACAGACTCTATCCCAGCACTTCGCATCTCCGCCGCTCCGCCGCGAACCGATGCCCCGCGCGAAACGCCGGATTCCCAAGACGGTCAAGGAAGCCCTCCAGCAGCGGGCGCGAGAGCTGCTCGGCGTCCGCCAGCTCGACATCGGACAGGTCGCAGAACCGCTCAAGCTCCTTGAACGACCACAGCGCATGGCTCACGCCCTGCGGCGCCATCGTCCCGGACTGCAGCCGGTAGCGCGCCCACCGCTTCAGCAACTCCCGCAACCAGCCACGGCGGATCGCCCCGAAGTTCAGCGACCTCGTCTTGTCATGCGCACACTCGGCGCCGAGCGGCAGGCGCGCCATCCGCCAGCGATCCGGCGCCCACGGATCCGCAGCCCCGTCACGGAGCTCGCACAGCCGCTCATGCGCGTAGGCGAGCAGAGCACCCAGAGCCGCGTAGCGGCGGGCGCCGTCGGCGACGAGGGGCCACTCCTGCGCACTCCGGCTCAATAGCGACCGCGACGACTGACCGGACACCAGCGCGACGAAATCGTTGAACCGGCGCGGGTTGACCTGCCGGCCCATGTCGACCTCGTGTTGGAGCAGATACTGCAGCTCAAGCCGCAGCGTCCCGCTGACCGGTCGCAGCACATAGGCGCCAGCCGCACGCTCCCGCTCGGCCCGGACAAACCCGACATAAGTCTTCACGCTGGCGGGCTCGATGCCTTTGTGCGCTCTGATGTCGTTGCGCGCTCGGTACCGGTCCTGGTAGGTGTCACACAACGACCGTCCCGGCACGGTCGGGAACTCGCAGCCCTCTACCCGGCAGGCGTCGCCACCGACCTCGCTTGCGCCCTCACGCCGTCCGCGATGTCCCCCGCAACGGCCCCACGAGTCCGTCGAACGCCGACAGCCCGGCACCGAGCACGCCCGCAGCGCCCGCAGCGGTTTGGCATGAGCAACCCACTCGTCGATCTCCGGGCACCCCTCCGCCCGCCACCGCAAGCCGTGCAACGCGCACAACGCACGCCCCGTCGCACGACCCCATGGGCGGTGATACCCGAAGCCGGTGCAGCCGGCCACCGCAGCCGCGCGGCCCCGGCGTCGCGATGCCGTGCAGAAACGGCTTGTAGCTGCCATAGCCAGAGCGGCCGCGGGCGACCAGCTCACGCGCCAGCGGCACCCCGCCGCGCGCGTGGAACTCGTAGAAGCCGAACACCGCGCTCAACGTCCGATTCACCGAGCTCGCCGCCCGCGCCGGCGTCCCGTGCTCGAGCACGATCACGTTCTCCGCCGGGCTCCGCAGCCACGCCGCGAACTCCCCCAGCATCTCGAGGCTCACCCGATCCCACCGAACGTCCCGGGTCGCCAGGAACGTGACGAACTTCTTCAAGTCGCACGCGTAGGCCCTAATCGTGTTCGGCGACTTCTCGGTGTTCGTAAGCCACGCCAGGTAGCGATCCACCGCCTCCACCGGCCGCCGATCCGGGCCGATCACCGTCCACGACTCCCGGCCGCGCTCCACGACCCGCTGAACCCGGCAGCACCCCTGCGACGCAGCCGACATCGGTGACCCACGGTAGATAACCCATCGGACGACACATCGACATCAGCCCAGCCGTGCCGCCGCAGCGACAGCGCTCAGCCGGCCCGTGTACAGGTGGCGCAGAAGAGCCGCCACCCTGATTGACCCGCAGCCTCCAACCGCTCAGAGCCGGCGATTGAGCGACTCGACCATCGGCGCATTGATCATCCGCCGAGCTCGAGTTTCGTCACGCCGCTCCGCGTCGGCGAGCAGCGTGCGCTCGAGGTTGGAAACTGCCCGCTCGTAGCACCGCTTCGCGATCCCCTCGAGTTGATTGACCTGCTCCCTGACCGCTTCCATCCGCTCGGCACTCAGCGCGCTGTCCTCGCCATCCCCCAGCACCACGGTTCCGGCAAGCCACGACCTGACCCGGTCGAAGGTCAGCTCCGCCGCCGCCGGCGAGGGGTGGAGCAGGCGGTCGACCTCGGCCGCGACCGAGCCATCCTCCATGCTGATCGCGTTGACCGCGTGCCCCGGACGCGGCGGATAGAAGAACTCGGTGCCTCTGGCTTGAAGCTCGTCCACCGCGCTCCACAACTTCCGACGGCGGCGGACACGACGAAGTAGCACGTTCTCCGAATCCTCCAGCCAATCGGCTGCACTGACGATCTTGAGATGGGCTTGACGGCTCGCATCGCAAGCGGCCGCCCAGGCGATCCGCCGCTCCAGCTCGGCCAGGCGCTCAAACAGCTCAGCCCGCTCCCCAAAGCCCACGGTCCGCGGAGGGCCAACCGCCACCAGCCCTCTATCTCGTGGCAGATGAGCGGCAAACCATCCTGAGCGGCGTTCCACAACGGCTCGGACCTCCCGACGGAACAGCTCGCTCCATCGCTCGGCGCTAATCGCAGCGTTGGCACGCTCCCTCCAAGCGCTCGGAGCATCCTCGACGTCCCGTTCGTCAGTCCCCGAGTGATCCATCGCCTCATTATCGCCACCATCGCGGATCCCGCCACCGGCGTTGACCCCGAACGTCAGGGCTCCCAGATGCGGCCAACAGCGTGCTAGAGAAGCGTCGAGCACCGACTCCGCCAGACCGGCACGCGTCCTACATCCGACAGAACCATCATCGCTAGCGACGGCGCGGGACAGTGCACCAGCGAGCCTCAGCCGCGACGACGTCAACGACATCAGCGACACCCGGAGATAACCGGCTCACTCGATAGCCGCCCAGCCTCGCCAGCGACATCGCCGACAGTACGAAATCGACTCCAGATAACCTTGATCACGTCACCCGGCGCCACTCGATCTAGTCGCATGGGGGCCGCTCCGCCTGCTTAGCCGGCTCGCGTCGCCACGCCGGGTGGTTGCCCGCGACAAACGGCGGCGTGGTGTGCGCGGTCATTGCGCGTCGTCGGGGACCGTCAAGGGTGCAAGGTGTGCGCGGGCGAGCGGCTTCTGAACGAGCACTTCCTCGAACTTCCGATCGCCGCGTTCGCCGCCGACAAGCACCTGTCGTTCCTGGAGGTCCCACATCACAAGTCCTGTGATCCGCGGGCGGCCGCGAAACAGCGCGTAGCGGGCCCAGATTGGCACGGCAAGCGCCTCGGGCAGCTCCCCCTCTCCCACTCCCCAGCGAGCGAGCATGCGCTTCTCGCTGTCCTCGAGCGTGACCGCGCCGATGCTGCCCCGACTGCCGCCTCCGCCCGAGAAGCGAACGAAGGCGGTAGGAGCCTTCCACCGCTCGAGCTCCTCCCACACCTGGTCGTCGGAAAACAGCTCATGGCGTCCGCGGTGAAGTCGGGCAGTATGCGGCCGGGAAGCCTGGCGGCCCGTGGGCGTCCGGCAGATCTCGCCCGGCTGCGCCTTGCACGTGGGGCACGGACGGTGCCGCCATCCCCGGGCGTTGTGCAAGATGCGGCTCGGCTTATCGCTGTACCGGAAGGTCTGGCAGCGTAAGCCGGCCCGCGCGGCGCAGGACGGACACAGCTCATCGAGCCGCCATAAGCGGAGATCACTCATCGCCCGCCTCGGACAATGGGCTTCAAGGCCGGCCGAAAACAGGTACGAGGGCGCGCGGGGCTCTGGGGTTGTACGCCACAAGACAAGCTTTCCAGCCGGTCCGGACGGAATGTCGACGCCTTGGCGACAGAGATGGCACTGTGCGGTCGTCGGTCCGTCCGGGAGGCGGCGTAGGGTTCCGCCGCACGATGGCACCGAGTGCCCCAGTCAAGGTCAGCAACGCCGAGCTGGCAACGGTCCGTGAGGCGATGCGCGAACTACCCCGACTGCTCGCCGAGATCGACGCCGGCGCGATCGAAAAGCTGGTGCTCACGCAGCGCAACCAGATGCGCGCCGTCCTGGTCAGCGTGGAGCGCTACAGCGAACTCGAACAAGCCGCCACGTAGGCCGGAGGCAGGCCCAGACGAGGTCGGCGACGGTCCCGTACGTCGACGGTCGGCGCGCGCCCTGCGCCGATTACGCGGGAGACGAAGCCTCGAGGTCGCGGGAATGACAGCATCCAGTTCTTCCTCAATGCAAGCTGCCGCGACGAGAAGTACCTCTACCACGGTCCGCAGGTCGACGCACAGGTCCCACCGCTGTAGCGGAAGCTGAGCTCGGCAGACGTCCCGACGGGGGCTGAACCGAGCGGATGCGGCAATGCGGTAGCGTCCGCAGGGTGCTCGAGATCGAACGAGTCAGCTGGCGCAACCCCGCTACGCTGTCCGCGACAATGACGGCCATAGCGGGGTCTGGACGCGTCGCCGGTTCGCAGAGACGATGACGGGCGAGATCGACGGCGAGGCTTATGAGCTCCGACGTGATGGCCGCCGACGCTTCACGCTGGTCAGCCGCGGGACGGAACTCGCCCGGGCCGAAGCGGCACGCCGAGGACATTGGACCAACCTCGTCGAGGGCTTCACGTACGAGCTGAGGAAGCGATCCTCGTTTCGCTCGGTCATGGATCTGTACCGTGGCGCGAGCACCCTTGGCTCGATCCGCAAGGGACGAGCGCCGCGCGGACGAGTGCTCTGCGAACTGCCCGCCGAGCTATCGCCCGCGGTCCAGGCGTTCATCGGCTTCGTCGTGCTGTTGCTCTGGGAGCGCGCGGCCGCCAGCGCGGGGGCCGCCGCGGTCGTGGCCACCGGCTGAGCGATCAGCTTCCCGCTGAGCGTCGCTAAATCAGTCGTAGCCGAACGTCGGTGCACGGCCGGAAGCGTGCACGCCCAACGAGCTCAGCGTGCTGGGGGCGACAGGAACCGTGACCAGTGCGGCGCTCTCGCCTCTGACCGACACGACGTATGACCCGCCGCGGGTCGGCCTGAGGACCTGCAGTTTCAGCCTGCCCTGCCAATTCGCCTGGTGGTTGAGGTGTTG
>JAFASQ010000417.1 GCA_019244395.1 Solirubrobacterales bacterium
GAACCTGCTGCGCAACGAGGACGGCGAATCAATCCGCGCCCAGGACGTCGAGGCGTTGGCCCGTTGGGATGCGCGCGCGGAGCCATCGGTCGAGATCGCCTTCACGCCGGCGCGGGTGATCATGCAGGACTTCACGGGCGTCCCCGCCGTCGTGGACCTGGCCGCTATGCGCGACGCGATGCGCGAAATGGACGGCGACCCGGCCAAGATCAACCCGTTGGCCCCGGCCGAGCTGGTCATCGACCACTCGGTCCAGGTCGATGTGTTCGGCTCGCGCGGCGCCTTCGCACGCAACGCCGAGCTCGAGTTCGAGCGAAACCGTGAGCGCTACGCGTTTCTGCGCTGGGGGCAGGGAGCGTTTGACAACTTCAAGGTGGTGCCGCCGGACACCGGGATCGTGCACCAGGTCAACCTCGAGTACCTGGCCCGCGTGGTGTACGTGGATGAAACGGGCTCGTCTGGGTCCGTCCCGGCACGGGCCTACCCGGACACGCTGGTCGGCACCGATTCGCACACCACGATGATCAACGGGCTCGGGGTGCTCGGCTGGGGCGTGGGCGGAATCGAGGCCGAGGCAGCGATGCTCGGCCAGCCGATGTCGATGCTGATCCCCCAGGTCCTCGGCTTCAAGCTCACCGGCGCCCTGCATGAGGGAGCCACCGCCACCGACCTCGTGCTCACGGTCACCGAAATGTTGCGGAGCCGCGGCGTCGTCGGGAAGTTCGTCGAGTTCTACGGGGAGGGGCTGGCGCGGCTGCCGCTGGCCGACCGGGCCACGATCGGCAACATGTCGCCGGAATTCGGCTCGACGTGCGCGATCTTCCCCATCGACGCCGAGACGCTCCGCTACCTGGAGTTCTCGGGGCGGCCGCACGACCAGATCGAGCTCGTCGAGGCGTACGCGCGCGAGCAGGGCCTCTGGCATGACGTCTCGTCCGAGGAGCCGACGTTCACCGACAAGCTCGAGCTCGACCTCTCGACCGTGGTCCCGAGCATCGCCGGCCCCAAGCGCCCCCAGGACCGCGTCTCGCTGACCGAGTCAAAGCCGGCCTTCCGGATGGCGCTCGAGGGCTACCTGCCCGACGAGGATCTCGAGGACGAGGCCGTGGCCGAGAGCTTCCCGGCGAGCGATCCCGTGTCCACACACGTCCCGAACGGTGACGGGCATGAGCCCGCCGGCGGCACCGGAGGCGCCCAGGTGGCCGACCGGCCGGCCACGCGAGTGTCGGTGACGCTGGCCGACGGGGCCGAGACGGAGCTCGACCACGGGCACGTGGTGATCGCCGCGATCACTTCATGCACCAACACCTCCAACCCGTCGGTCATGCTGGGCGCCGGCCTCTTGGCGCGCAACGCGGTGCAACGCGGACTTTCGGCGAAGCCGTGGGTCAAGACGTCGCTGGCGCCTGGGTCGAAGGTGGTCACCGAGTACCTGGACCGGGCCGGCCTGACCGAGTACATGGAGGCGCTCGGCTTTCACCTGGTCGGCTACGGCTGCACGACGTGCATCGGCAACAGCGGGCCGCTGCCGGCCGAGATCTCCGCCGCCGTCCAGGACAACGATCTGGCCGTGGTGTCGGTGCTGTCGGGCAACCGCAACTTCGAGGGCCGGATCAACCCCGACGTGAAGATGAACTACCTGGCCTCGCCGCCGCTCTGCGTGGCTTACGCGATCGCCGGGACGATGGACGTCGACCTCTACGACGAGCCGCTGGGCGAGGATCGGAACGGCGCGGCCGTGTTCCTGAAGGACATCTGGCCGAGCGCCGCCGAGGTCGCGGCCACCGTCGAGGAGGCGGTGCAGTCGGACATGTTCCGCAAGAGCTACGGCGAGGTGTTCGACGGCGACGAGCGCTGGAACTCGCTCGAGGTACCCGGTGGGGAGAGCTTCGCCTGGGACCCCGATTCGACCTATGTCCGCCAGCCGCCCTTCTTCGTGGATCTGGCCGCCGAACCGGAGCCGGTGCGGGATGTCGAGGGGGCTCGCGTGCTGGCCGTCCTGGGCGACAGCGTGACCACCGACCACATCTCGCCGGCGGGCTCGATCAAGCGCGACAGCCCGGCCGGGCGGTATCTGCTCGAGCATGGTGTGGAGCCGCAGGACTTCAACTCGTATGGGTCGCGGCGGGGCAACCACGAGGTGATGATGCGGGGGACGTTCGCCAACATCCGCCTGCGCAACCAGCTGGCGCCCGGGACCGAGGGAGGCGTGACCTTGTATTTGGGCCCGCCGGCCCACGGCGACGGCGCCGGCGAGCAGATGTCGATCTACGACGCCGCGATGAGGTACGTGCAGGAAGAAACGCCGCTGATCGTGCTCGCGGGCAAGGAATACGGCTCCGGATCCTCGCGCGACTGGGCGGCCAAGGGGACCAGGCTGCTCGGCGTGCGGGCGGTGATCGCGGAGAGCTTCGAGCGGATCCACCGCTCGAACCTGGTCGGGATGGGCGTGCTACCGCTGCAGTTCGCCGACGGCGAGTCGGTGGCTTCGCTGGGGCTGAGCGGCCGGGAGACGTTCGCGGTGGCCGGCCTGGCCGGCGCGGATCCGATTCCCCGGCAGCTGACCGTGGGGGCCGACGACAAGGAGTTCCGGGTGACCGTCCGGATCGACACGCCCAAGGAGCAGCAGTACTTCCGGCACGGCGGGATCCTGCAGTACGTGTTGCGCTCGCTGCTCGGCTAGGACTTTGGCGCTGAGGCCACGTATTTGTCAGCCTGATCGCCAAAGTTCGGGTTTTCGAGTAGCGACGATTAGGCCGCCCGACGGAGCGCCTCGAGCTCGTCGCTCTGGGCCAGCTCGGCTAGCGCCCTGCGCTCGAGCTTGCGCACGGCGTCGGAAGAGATGCCCAACCGCCGGCCCGCCTCGCGCAGGGGCGTCGGCGCATCGCCGTCGATCCCGAAGCGCAGCTTGACCACCTTGCGCTCGGCCTCGGGCAGGCGCTGAAGGGCGCGGTGAAGCGCCGCGTCGCGGGCCGCGATCTCGGCCTCCTCGTCGGGCGCGCTGGCGTCTGAGGCGAGCAGCGCGCCCAGCGTGGTTTCCTCCTCCTCGCCCACCGGACGGTCCAGGCTGGTGACCACGCGCGCGATCTGGCGGGTGGCGTGAACCTCGCGTAGGTCGAGCTCGGCCGCCTCGGCGATCTCTTCGTCGCTGGGTTCGCGCCCCAACCGGGCCACGAGCGCGGAGCGGGCGCGGGCGATTCGGCGCTCTCGCTGACCGATGTGGACCGGGACTCGGATCGGCCGGGCGCGGTTGGCGATCGCCCGCTGGATCGACTCCCGGATCCAGAACGTGGCGTAGGTGGAGAACTTGTAGCCCTTGCGCCAGTCGAACTTCTCGGCGGCGCGGATCAATCCGAGCATGCCTTCCTGGATCAGGTCGAGCAGCGGCAGATCCAGTCCCTCGTAGCTACGGGCGTTGGAGATGACCAGACGCAGGTTCGAGTTGACCAGGCGCTCTTTGGCGGCCAGATCGCCGCGCTCGATCTGCTTGGCCAGCTCGACCTCCTCGGCCCGGGTGAGCAGCCGGTGGCGCCGCACCTCGGCCAGGAACAGCGACATCGAGTCCATCGTGCGATCGGCTGCGCCCGCCGGGTACGGCGATTCCATCCGTTCTCGCTCCGGCGCCGGCTCGTCCCGAAGCTCAATCCCGCATTCCGCGAGGAGGCCACGGATCGACTCGAGCTCTGGCTCGCGCTCGCTAAGTGTCAGGTCGGCAGGCACGCCTGAGGGGATTACCCGAACCGGCGGCGCCTGAACACCCAGCAGCCAATAGCCTTCCGCGGCATGCCAGTACCCGAACTGCTGATGCGCCTGTTGAGCGCTCCCGGCCCGTCGGGCCACGAGTCGGCGCCCGCCCAGGTCTGGCGGGAGTACTGCTCGAGCTTCGCCACCGAGGTGGGGCGCGACCGGGTCGGCTCGTCGTACGCCCGAGTGGCGGGCACCGCGGACGGCCCGACGGTGGCCATCGTCGGCCACATCGACGAGATCGGCCTGCATGTCTCGCACATCGACGACGACGGGTATCTGCGCTTCGGGCAGGTGGGCGGCTGGGACACCGGCGTGCTGATCGGCCAGCGGGTGCGGCTGCGCACCCGCGGCGGTGCCGTGCCCGGAGTGATCGGACGCAAGCCGATCCACCTGCTCAAGGACGAGGACCGCAAGAAGGTCCCCGAAACCAAGGAGCTCCACATCGACATCGGGGCCAGGGACGCCGACGAGGCGCGCGAGCTCGTGCGGATCGGCGACGTGGCGGTGATCGACGCCGAACCGATCGAGTTCCGCCACGAGCGAGTCGTCTCGCGTTCGCTGGACAACCGGGTTGGCTGCTACGTCGCCGCCGAGGCGGCCCGGCTGGTGGCCGAGGCTCAGGGCGCGCCTGGCGACGTGCTCGCGCTCGCGGTCACCCAGGAGGAGACCAGCTTCGCGGGCTCGCGCACGAGCGCGTTCGCCCACGACCCGGATGTCGCAGTGGTCGTGGACCTCACCTTCGCGACCGACCAGCCCGGCATCGAGCTCGGTCCGATGACGAAGCACCCCCTGGACTCGGGTCCGGTCATCGCGCGCGGCACCTCGCTGCATCCGCTTGTGTTCGAGCGGCTGTACGACGCTGGCGAGGCGGAGGGCATCCCCTTCACGCTCGAGTCGCTGGGCAAGGGCACAGGCACCGACGCCGACGCCATCCATCTGAGCCGCGCCGGAGTGCCCACGGGCCTGGTCTCGGTCCCCTGTCGCTACATGCACTCGCCGGTCGAGATGGTCTCGACGGCCGACGTCGAGGCCGCCGCCCGGCTGATCGCCGCGTTCGCGCGCCGGCTCGAACCCGGCGTCTCGTTCGAGCGCTGATCGGGCGGTCGGCACCATGCTGCTGCTGTTCGACATCGACGGCACGCTGCTGGACAGCGCCACCGATGCCCATCGGGTCGCCCTGACCTCGGCGCTCAAGGAGGTCCACGGCGTTGACCCCGCCGGCCTGCGGGCGAAGGTGGGGCCCGCCGGCCGGACCGACGGCGAGATCGCGCGTCTGATCCTGCTCGACCTAGGGGTGTCCGCGCTTCGGATCGATGAGCAGGCCGACGCGGTGCGCGAGGCGTGCTGCCGAGTCTATGCACAGATCTGCCCTTCCGACCTGAGCGCGCACGTCGTGCCCGGCATGCGCTCGCTCTTGCCGTGGCTGTCCGCCAGGGACGGCGTGACGCTCGGCCTGGTGACCGGGAACTTCGAACCGGTGGCGCGGCTCAAGCTGGCGCGCGCAGGCCTAGGAGAGTGGTTTCGCGGCGCTCCGGGCGGCTTCGGCTCGGACTCCGAGGACCGTGCCGCGCTGCCCGCGATCGCGCGCCGGCGCGCCGGCCGCATCGCGCGTCAGGAGACGATCGTGATCGGCGACACCCCGCGAGACATCGCCTGTGCCCGGGCCGATGGGGTGCGGTGCGTCGGGGTGACGACCGGCTGGTTCGGAGCCGAGGAGCTGACCGGCGCCGATGCGGTGGCGACCGACGCGACCGAGCTCCGGGTGAAGCTTGAGGAGCTGGGGGTCTAGGCTAGGGCGCCTTCGGCGTGGGGAACTGCGTCCGCATGGCCAGGTCCCACAGCCGGTCGGGCGTCAGCCGGCGCTGGCCCATCATCAGGCGGGCGCTGGCCGTGACGGGATAGCGCGGCTTCGGATGCTCCGCGTTCAGGGCGCTGGCGATCGTATTGGCCACCGTGTCCGGGCCGCCGCCGAGCTTGGCCAGCGGGCCGTGATACACCCCCGCGGTCCTCTCGGCGACCGCACGGTTGAACTCCGCGTAGGGCCCGCTGGGGCTGCCCACCGAGCTCGCCGCGGTCTCGCCGAAGTTCGTCACGATCAGCCCCGGCTCGATCAGGATCACCTCGACGCCGAAGCCGCGGACCTCGAACCGCAGGGCCTCGGAGACCGCCTCGACGGCGTATTTCGTCGCGTGGTAGATCCCGCCCCCGGGGAAGACAACGCGGCCGCCCATGCTGCTGAGGTTGACGATCCGCCCCCAATGCTGATCGCGCATGCCCGGCAGAACCAGCTGGCACATGCGGATCAGCCCGAACACGTTCGTCTCGAACTGACTGCGGACCAGGTCGATCGGCACCGATTCCACGGCGCCGGACTGGCTGTAGCCGGCGTTGTTGATGAGCACGCCGACGGCACCCTCGGTGGCGGTCACGCGGTCCACGGCCGCCGTCATTGATGCCTCGTCGGTGACGTCGAGGGAGAGCGTCTTGCAGCCGACGCGCTCGAGGTCGACGAGCGTCTCGGGGCGGCGCGCCGTCGCGTAGACGGTCCATCCCCCGCGAGCCAGCAGCTCGGCCGTGGCGTGCCCGATCCCGGACGAACAGCCGGTGATCAGGACCGCCTTCGAGCTCGCCATCAGCCGCGGACCAGCTTCTTGTA
>JAFASQ010000491.1 GCA_019244395.1 Solirubrobacterales bacterium
GGTGCCGTGGTTCTCCATCTCGTCCTGGTTCCAGCCGTTGCCGACGCCGAACACGAAGCGCCCCTCGCTCACCTGGTCGATGGAGGCCACGAGCTTCGCCGTCTGGATCGGGTCGCGCTGCGCGACCAGGCACACCCCGGTGCCGACCCGCAGCGTCTTGGTGGCCATCGCCGCCGCGGTCAGCGTGACGAACGGGTCCATCACGTCGTAGTACTTCTTGGGCAGCTCGCCGCCCAGGATGAACGGCGTCTTGCGCGAGAGCGGGATGTGCGAGTGCTCCGGCGCCCACAGGATGTCGAACCCGCGCTCCTCCAGCGCCCGCGCCAGCTCGGCCGGCGCCATCGAGTAGTCGGTGAAGAACATCGACGCGCCGAACCTCATGGCGGCATCCCCGCTGCACGCTTTCCGCTGCCCATCATGGCCGGAGGCGCCGAGCCCGTCCATGCCAAGGCTGATAGCCTGGACCGGTGCAAGCTATGCCCAGTGCCCACCGCAGGGCATGACACTTGCGCCGTTATACAGCCTGCCCAGCAGTCCTCGGGAAGCGAGTGCTCCTTGTTGAATCCTGCGCAAATCCGCAAGGCTTCAGCGAGCAACCAGGAAACCTGCGGTCGGGGAGCACCGCACCGCATCAAGCGCGAGGTCGACCCGGTGCTGGCTTGGTGCCGGGGCAGCGTAATCGCAGAGCGAGCCGGCGCGCCGCCCTCTACCCGACCCAGCGCTGCCCCGGGCAGAAAATGGACGCCGCCATCGCGCCGCTCATGGGGGTGGATCGGGCCATGGCCGACGACGGCAGCGCCGCAATCGACGGCTTCCTCGCCCGGCCGCTCTGCCTGGACCTCGGTGGCTGAGGATTTGGAATGCGACGTACTGTTCTTGACGCGCGCATGGCACGAGAACGCCGATCCAAGGTCCATCTGAACGACTTCAAGGCGCAGGACTGCCGTCTCGCAGTCGATCTGGCGAGGGAGATCGACCCATCGCCATGCCGTCAGCGAACACCGCGTCACGAGCCAGGGCCGCGCCGGAACCGCCGATTTTTCGAATCCGCCGCGATAGCGCACGTTCGACACACCCCCCAATGCCTGGAGAGGATTGGCTTGGCACCGCAGTTCCCACGCACACGACGGACGGGCGTCTATCGTGCGGTCGCTTTGTGCCATATCTGCCGTTGGGACGGTGGCGGAGCCGCGGACCCCAAGTCACCCGGATAAGCCGCGAACGGCTATCCGAACCCCGACACGGGACCAACGAGGCCCATTACGTCACCGCCCAACGCCGGCGCCACGACGGCAATCTGGCCCTCGAGCGCCGCAGCGATCCGTAGCAATGCTTGGCACACCCCCAGGCAAGACCGGAGCTCCTGCGCGTCTGGTGAATGGCCTAGTCGCGACAGACGTACGGACGAACGGCATCAAGCAACCGCGCGCAGGGGGCGAGGCGCGGCCCCTCGCCCTCGTCGACCGGTGGCACGATTGTCACCCGCCACGCCGGCAATGTCTTCAACGATTCCTGTGTCGCCGGGTGGTCCAGGAGCGGCTGGTTGAGCGACGGGCCGACGATTACCGGGGTGCCCCGCCCTATCGCCTCGGCGACGACGGAGAGCGCAAGGTTGTCGGCGATGCCCCGCGCGAGCTTGTTGAGCGAGTTGAAGCTGCACGGCGCGAACAACACAACACCTGTGGGTGGTCGTGGACGGATCGCCAGATCGAAGTACGACTCGACGACCTGCACCCCCTTGACGTTCGCGAGGTCCCGCGGCGCGATCACGCGCGAGGCGTTCGGCGTCGGAATCGCAATGACGGTGGACAGGCCCAGTCCCACAAGGCCGCGCAGAATCTCGGGGCAGCGCACCGCCGTCGCCGCGCCGCTGAGCACCAGATAGGCCACGTCAAACCGTTCACTACTACCGGCGTCACGCAAGCCCATTTCGCCCTCCCACTCTGGGTCCTGAACACACGGACGATCCGAGTGCAACAGCCCTTTGTGAAACAATCGGCCAGAGATATGGCCCGGCTCGGCGGCAATCCGGCAAACTCCTTTCCGAACGCTCAGCGGCTATTCTGCTGGCCACGTAACCCGACGCGACTTCCCAAGGCGGTCAATCACGGCAAGACCTGACCGCGTCGGTCGGCCGCGCATCCTTGGCGCATTGGGGTGGCCCGCTGGTACCGCTGGGCGGCGGGACGATGTGCG
>JAFASQ010000005.1 GCA_019244395.1 Solirubrobacterales bacterium
CCATTACCCGGCCACCGAAGGGCTGTCCTCCACCCAGATCCTGGCCCTGGTGCGCGAGCACCGCGAGGCGCTGGCCGAGGTGATCGAGCCGCTGCCGGCCGCGGTTCGCTTCGCCGAGCGGCTTCCGGAGCGCCCCGCGGCACTGACCGCGGCGCATTTTGCCGAGTCCGATGCTGCGTCCGAGCTCGCCCGGCGCCGGCTCGCGTTCGACGAACTGCTGCTCGCGCAGCTGGCGCTGCGGCGCCGTCGGCTTCGCCGGCGCGCGATGAATGTCGCCCCGGTGCTCGCCCGCGAGCCCGAGCTCACCGCGCGGTGGCTGGCCACCATGCTGCCGTTTTCGCTGACCGGCGACCAGGCGCGTGCCCTCGAGGCGATCGACGTGGACCTCGCCCGGCCGCAGCCCATGCAGCGTCTGCTCATGGGGGAGGTCGGGGCCGGCAAGACGGTTATCGCGCTGTACGCGCTTCTGCGAGCGGTCGAGCATGGCTACCAGGGGGCTCTGATGGCGCCGACCGAGACCCTGGCCGAGCAGCACTTCGCCACGATCCAGTCGCTCATGCCGGGCTCGGTGGTTCCGCTCGGGTTGCTGACCGGCTCCACGCCGGCGCGGCGGCGGGCAGATCTGCTGGGCAAGCTGTCCAGCGGCGAGCTTCCGCTGCTCGTGGGCACGCATGCGCTGATCGAGGAGGGCGTCCGGTTCGCACGCCTCGGCCTCGCCGTCGTCGACGAGCAGCATCGCTTTGGCGTGCGCCAGCGCGCCGCGCTCGACGCCAAGGCAGGAGAGCAGCGGCCGCATGTGCTGCACCTGACCGCCACGCCGATTCCACGGACCTTGGCGCTGTCCAATTACGGCGATCTGGACTTCACGCTGCTGCGGGAGCTGCCGGCGGGTCGGCGACCGATCCGGACGTTCGTGTGTTCTTCTGGAGCCGAGCGCGCGCGCGCCTATGAGCGGATCCGAGAGGAGCTGCGAGCGGGGCGGCAGGCGTTCGTCGTGTGCCCCCTGGTTTCCGAGTCAGAGCTCCTGCAGGCGCGCGCCGCCACGGCCGAGTTCGAGCGACTGCGCGACGGGGAGCTCAAGGATTTCCGCGTCGTGCTGCTGCACGGACAGATGCCGGCGGGCGCCAAGCAGGGGGCGATGGCCGCGTTCGTGGCCGGTGAGGCCGATGTGCTGGTGGCCACGTCGGTGATCGAAGTGGGGATCGACGTGCCCAACGCCACCGTGATGTTGGTCGAGGACGCCGATCGTTACGGCATCTCGCAGCTGCATCAGCTGCGGGGCCGGATCGGCCGGGGCTCGCACGACTCGATCTGCGTGTTGTTCGGGTCCAAGGAATCTCCTCGGTTACGGGCGCTTGCCTCGAACACCGACGGGTTCAGGCTGGCCGAGATCGACTTAGAGCTCCGCGGCGAGGGCGAGCTGGTGGGTACCCGCCAGCACGGGGAGGCACAGTTCCGGGTGGCCGAGCTGCCGCGCGACGCCGAGCTGCTCGAGCGAGCGCGCCGCTACGCGGAGGCGATCGTGGCGCATGATCCCGAGCTGGCCGAGCCAGAGCATGCCTTGCTGGCCGACGCGCTGCTGCAGGCCTACGGCGCCGAGGCGCTGGCGCCGATCCGGGCGTGAGGGTCGTCGCCGGCCGCTTCGGGGGGCGGGTCCTGGTGGCCCCGCGCGGGCGCTGCACCCGTCCGACGTCGGACCGTGTGCGGGAAGCGGTGTTTTCGATTCTTGGTCCCGGCGCGCTCGAAGGCGCGCGGGTGCTCGATCTGTTTGCCGGCTCGGGCGCGTTGGCCATCGAGGCCCTCTCGCGGGGCGCTTCTCAGGCCGCTCTGGTCGACTCTTCGGGCGCCGCGGTGGCGGCGATCCTTCGCAACCTGAGCACGGTCGGGGTCGAGGCCGAGGTGCGCCGGCAGGATGCGCTGGCCTACCTCAGAACCGCACGGCGCGACGCTCGTCAATACGATCTTGTGTTTCTCGATCCCCCATATCGCCACGCGAGCGCCCTTGGGCGAGAGCTCTCGGCGGCGCTGGGACCGGTTCTCGCTCCCGGGGCGCGGGTAGTGGTTGAGAGCGACCGGCGGGCGCCGCTCGAGCTCGACCTGAGCCTGCTCGACGAGCGCCGCTATGGCGACACCCTGATCCGAATCCATGGCCCCCGATAACCGCATCGCGATCTGTCCCGGCACGTTCGACCCGGTCACGAACGGCCACCTCGACGTGATCGGCCGTGCCTCGGCCATGTACGACAAGGTGGTCGTCGGCGTGGTGAACCTGCCCTGGCGCAAAGGCAACACGGTGTTCAGCACTGAGGAGCGCGTGGACTTCGTGCGGGGCGCCACCCGCGCGCTGCGCAACGTCGAGGTCGAGCCGTTCAGCACGCTGCTGGTCGACTTCGCCCGTCAACGCGGGGCGATGGCGATCGTCAAGGGCCTGCGCGCGATCTCGGACTTCGAGTACGAGCTGGAGATGAATCAGCTCAACCGCAGGCAGGATCCCGAGATTGAGTCCGTTTACCTGATGGCGTCCGCCAAGTACAGTTTCCTGAGCTCGAGCGGCATCAAGGAACTGGCCACATTCGGCGGCGACATCGAGGATCTTGTCCCCGCAGAGGTCGTCCAGGCCTTGAAGGAACGGCTAGGCCGCTAACGAAACAGAGGTTTTGCGATGGATGTCTTGGTACTGATCGACAAGTTGGATGACTTGGTGCATAACGCCCGGGCCGTGCCGCTGACCGATCAGGTTCGAGTCGACAAGGAAGAGATCTACGACATCCTCGACCAGATGCGGGCCACGATCCCCGAAGAGATCAAGCAGGCTCGCTGGATCGTCAAGGAGCGTCAGGAGATGCTGGCCGAGGCCAAGCGCGAGGCCGAGCGGATCGTCAAGGAGGCCCGCGAGCGCCAGGAGAGGCTGGTCTCGGAGGAGGAGATCACCAAGCAGGCCGAGCGTGCCGCGGAGGACATCATCGAGGACGCGCGGGCCCGCGAGCGCGAGATCCGCCTCGGCGCCGAGGACTACGCCGACGAGATCCTCAACACGCTCGAGGTCAACCTGTCGAAGTTCATCGCGGCGGTCCGGCGCGGTCGGGAACGCCTGGCGGGCAAGGAAGAGCCTGCCGAAGTGTCGTGACCATCGAGGTCCTCGACACCGACATCACCAAGCTCGAAGTCGACGCGATCGCCAACGCCGCCAACACGCAGCTCAAGCACGGCGGCGGGGTGGCCGGCGCGATCTCCCGCGCCGGCGGTCCCGCGGTTCAGGCCGAGAGCAATGAGCGC
>JAFASQ010000187.1 GCA_019244395.1 Solirubrobacterales bacterium
GCCGGCGCTGCTCGCATCGAACGGCACCTCGACTCCGAGCGAGTGGTCGAGGACGAGCCGATCGAGGCGACGATCGAGGTCAGCCGCGGGCCCTGGGGCCTGCCCGGCGCCGCGGTGATCGACCCGCTGGCGGGCAAGCCGGTGCCGATCTACGCGCCGTTGTCGCTCATCTCGGGCGGGCCCACCGCCAGCGTGCGGATCGTGGCCTGCTTTCCCCGCCGCGGCATCAGGCACATCGACCCGCCGACGCTGATCGTCTCCGATGCGCTCGAGCTCGCGCGGGTTGTCCGGCCCAGTCAGTCACCGGCGCAGGAACTGCTCGTACTGCCGCGTACCGAGCGGGTCAAATGGGTTCCCGGCGCGGGCGAGAAGTGGCGCCGGGCGACCGGGTCCGTCGCGATCGAGCCGCTCGGCGCCACCGAGGTTGACGGGCTTCGTCCATACCGTCACGGCACGCCGGCCTCGCGCATCCACTGGCCGGCCCTGGCGCGGGGGGCGGGCCTGCTCGAGCGCCGGCTGCGCGCCGACACGGACAGCCGCCCCCTGGTCGTGGTCGACGCCCGGGGATCCGGCCCACCCGAGCATCTCGATGCCGCCGTCCGCGCCGCCGCCTCGCTCGTGTTGGAGCTAGGAGGCCGGGTCGGCTGTGGCCTGCTCCTGCCCGGCGAGCACCGCCCGCTAGAGGTTGAGCCCGACCTGGCCGCCTGGCCGGTGGCGCACGCCAGGCTGGCTCTGGTCGAGGGTGGTCCAGAAACGAGGGCGCCCAGCCTGGCCCAGGGAGCGCGCCACGCGCAGGTCGTGTACGTGGCGGCCACGTCGATGGCGCGGCTGCCGGCGGGTCTCGTCGGGGCCGGCGTGCGGGCCGCGGTGCTGGTTATGCCCAAGCCGCTCTGCTCGGCGCCCCTGCACGAAGCCACCTTCGAGGTCGCCGGTTGCGTCGGGTTCGTGGTTGGCGCCGGCCGGCGGCCGAGGGAGCGGGCCGCATGAGCACGCAGGTAGCCGTCCTCGCGCCCCTCGGCCGCGATTCTTCTCACGCCTCTCGGTCCGCGGGCGCTCGCGACCGGCCGCTCATCCGGCTCGTCGCCTTCGCCGCCCTCGGGCTCTTCGGGGTGCTTCGCTGGGCGACGCTGATGAACCCCGCACCGACCTGGCGGCTGTTGGGGTTGCTGGCCCTAGCCGTTGCGCTGGCTGGGGTAGGCCCGCTGCTCCTGGAGCGCGAACGCGCGGTGGCGGCGCGCGGGGGCCGAACCGAGTCGGCCAGCGCGCTGGGCGCGCCACTCGCCCTCGTGGCCTTTCTCGCAATCTTCCCGCTCGTGGGCGTCCCGCTGGCCTGGACGCTGCATCTGCGCGTGGCGGTCACCGCCGACGGGATCGGACAGGGACTCTCGGGGTTGCCCGGCATCCTGGTGCCCTACAGCGGCATCAACCAGTGGGTTCAGGTGGTGATTCTGCTCGGAGCCGCGATCCTGCTGCTCGACGCGGGCATGCTGCTCGCCTTCGCCCCGCCGGCGCTCGGCGACATCCGGCGCGCCGGCGCTGCGCTGCCGCTCATCGCGCTCGTGGTCGTGCCGGCCACGCTGGTGCATCCCCATCTGGCTTACCTGCAAGGGCTCGTGCTGTTCGCGCTGCTGGCCTTCTTCATGTGGGGCGAACGGGTGGCCGCCGATCGCCGGGGTAGCGTTGTGCTGGCCTGTGCGGTCACCGGCGCGCTCGGAATGGCCTTGGCGCCGGCCATCGATCAGCACTCGCCTTGGATCGACCCGACGTCGTTCGCGCGCGGCTTCACTCCCGCCCACGTCGAGCGCTTCGACTGGACCCAGCGGTACGGCCCGTTGGTCTGGCCCCGCACCGGCAACGACGTGCTCGAAGTCTCGGCCTCCCCCAAAGCATGGAGCGGAGAGTATTGGAAGGCCGAGAACCTCGACAGTTTCGACGGGCGCGGATGGACATCCGGCGCCCTGAGCGCCGGCGGGGAGCCGCCGCTCAGCCCGGCGACGGTGGCGCGCTGGACGCAGAGCCTGACGGTGACCATCCGCGCCATGCAGACCACCGAGCTGATCGCCGCGGGCACGGCGCAGGCCCCCGCGCACATCGTCGCCCCGCTCCCCGGGTCCAGCGCCGGCACCTGGATCAGCCAGACGGTGCTGGGTCCGGGCGACAGCTACCAGGTCCAGGTCTACGCACCGCACCCAAGCCCGGGCCGGCTGGCCCACGCGGGCGTGAGCTACCCCCTCGAGGTTCGGCGGGCGGACCTGACCCTGTCCCTGCCCCAGCTGCGGCCCGTCCTCGGCGCTCCCGATCAGACCGTCCGGTTCCCGGCGTTCGGGTCCCGCCGTGGCGCGCCGCAGGACCGGACCGATCCCGCCCGCCTCAGCGGGGTCACCGCGATCGCCAACTCCCCCTATAACCAGGTATACGCGCTCGCGCAGCGCATGGTCCGCACGAGCGCGACGCCGTACGCGTACGTGGAGCGGGTGCTGGGTTTCCTGGGCTCCGGCCTGTTCACCTACGACGAGGATCCACCGCCGACTCCCTATCCGCTCCAGACCTTCCTGATCCGGAACAATCTCGGCTACTGCCAGCAGTTCGCGGGCGGGATGGCTCTGCTGCTGCGGATGGGCGGGGTCCCGGCGCGGGTCGCCACCGGGTTCACGACCGGCACCTACGACACCGCCACCAAGCACTGGCTGGTCAGCGACGTCGAGGCACATGCCTGGGTCGAGGCGTGGTTCCCGCACTACGGCTGGATCACGTTCGATCCCACGCCGGCGGCGGCGCCGGCCCTGGGTGGGCGCGCCGCGATCAGCTCGAGCGGCCTGCTGGGAGGAAGCGGTGGGCTGAGCAAGCTGGGCGGCCGCCAGGCCGGCGCGACCGGGGCGACCGGGCCGGCCGGCCTGCGCTCCCACTCGGGCGGCTCGGCGGCGCCGTACCTGCTCGGGACGTCGGGTCTGCTCGTGGCGCTGCTCGTTCTGGCGCTGGTGGCGTGGCGCCGCAGCGGGCCGCTCGACGCCGACGGCCTGCTCGACGAGCTCGAGCGTGCCCTTGCGCGCAGCGGCCGCCCCGTCTCTGACGGGGTGACGCTGGCGGGGCTCGAGCACCGCTTCCGGACCTCGCCCGAGGCGGCGAGCTACCTGCGCACGCTCCGGATGTCCCGGTTCGCCGGCGAGCGCGCCCTGCCCACGCTGCGCCAGCGCCGCGCGCTGCGCGCGCAGCTGCGGGCCGGGCTCGGCGTGGGTGGCGCGCTACGCGCGCTGTGGGCGCTGCCCCCGCGGCCGCAGCGCCCCATCGGCCGCGCCCCCACCATCCCGCCTGACGGTCGCCGCCCTCTAAACTCATAGTCGATGGACGACGTATACGAACTGTTCGTTCGGGGCACCGAGTTGCTCGAGGCGGGGCACAACCACCAGGCGACAATCCCGCTCACCCGCGCGCGTGACCTCGCCCCGGACAAGACCTCGATCCGCGAGGCGCTCGGCCGCGCGCTGTTCGGCGCCCAGCGCTACGAACAGGCCGCGGCGGAGTTTCAGGCGGTGATCGAGCGCGCGCCGACCAACGACTTTGCCCTGTTCTGCCTCGGCCGCTCGCTGCAGATGCTCGGCCGCCACGCTGAGGCACGCCAACCGCTGGCCCAGGCCGCGGGCATGCAGCCGGGCCGGCGCGATTACCGCATCTACCGCGACCGCGCCCGCGCCCGCGCCGAGCGGACGGCGTAGCCCGCCGGCAGCAGCGCCCGCGAGAAAGTCGCCACTCGCGATCGTTCCCCGCGCGAGTGGCGCGCAACTCGTGCTATTCGCGACCGAATCGCCATTCGGCTTTGGGTGGAGGTCGAGTGGCGCGAAAGTCGGGCTAGAGCGACGTTGCCGATCCTCGGGCCGCCGGTTCGTGTCAGGACGGGGAACCTGGCGGTCGCGGCCACGGCCCGCTCGGCGTCCGTGCCTCGCCTAACGGGCCGGGCCGCGCCACATCCGACGGACGCCGCCGAAGGCGGCCCATCGCTTTTCCAAGCCAACTGGCGGGTACGCCCCGCCACCCGGCGCCAACTGACCGAGGTGCGCCGAAGGCGGGCCTGGGCATCCGTCGAGCCTCCGTCGCGTGAAGCGCGTCCCGCCAGCGACCCTCGAACCACTGAGCCCCGGGAGGCACCGACAGATGCCCAGTGCCCGCCCAACCGGTGCTAATCTGAAACGTGAAGTTGAGCGCCGGGTGCGCCCGGTGGTTGTACCCGAAGTGGGCGCCAGCCCGCTTTTTTTATGAGTTTGCGTCGGAGGAGATGAAGTGAGTTCCAGCAGCCCAGACCTCCAGGTTGAGATCGAGCGTCGGCTCGCCGAGAGCGAGCCCGAGGTCGAGGTGCTGCTCGCCGAGGTCGTCTCCTCCGGAACGCTCAGGCTGTTCATCGATCATCCCGAGGGCGTCACCCTCGCGCTGTGCGAGCGCGTCTCCGGGCTGCTGAACGACTACCGCGACCGCTACTCGCTCGAGGTGTCCTCTCCTGGCCAGGACCGTCCGCTGACCAAGCCACAGCACTACACGCGGTTCATCGGTCGGCACGCGCGCGTGCGCCTGCGGGAGGCGCGAGATGGACACAAGAGCGTGACCGGTGAGCTGGTCGGCGCATCGGACAGGGACGTCACGATCGCCGCTCAGGAGGGCATGGTCACGATCCCCTACGAGCAAATCGCCCGCTCCAACCTCGTACCTGGAGACTGAAGCATGTCGAGAGAGATCGTCGAGGCCGTTCGCGGTCTCGCCGCCGAAAAGAACATCTCCTCCGAAAAACTCATGGAGGCGCTGGAAGACGCCCTCCTTTCGGCCTATAAGAAGACGCCCGACGCGGCCCGGTACGCGAAGGTCGAGATGGACCGCGACAGCGGCGACTTCAAGGTCTGGGAGCTGAAGATCCCGCCCGAGCTCGAGGAGCAGCTCCTGGTGGAGGCGACGCCGGACCAGCTGCCCACGGTTGACCCCGAGACGGGCGAGATGCGCGAGCCACCCGAGCCCGAGATCGACCTCGAAAAGCTCAAGGAGTACGAGGACCAGATCGAGACCGAGGACGTCACCCCGCACGACTTCGGGCGGATCGCCGCGCAGACCGCCAAGCAGGTGATTTTGCAGCGGATCCGCGAGGCCGAACGCGACATGATGTTCGAGGAGTACCGCGACCGGGTCGGCGAGCTGATCACCGGCATCGTTCAGCAGTCCGATTCGCGCTACACGCTGGTGCAGCTGCGCGAGCGGGTCGAGGCGCTGCTCCCCAAGTCTGAGCAGGTCGAGGGCGAGCGCTACGACCACTCCCAGCGGATCAAGGCCGTGATCAAGGACGTCTCGAACTCGACCAAGGGACCGAGCATCATCGTCTCCCGTCGGGATCCCGAGCTGATCAAGCAGCTATTCGAGCTCGAGGTACCCGAGATCGCCGACGGTCTGGTCGAGATCACCAACGTAGCCCGCGAGCCCGGCTACCGCTCGAAGATCGCGGTCGTCTCGCATGTCGACGGGGTCGACCCAGTCGGAGCGTGCGTGGGGCCGCGTGGGTCGCGCGTGCGCATGGTCGTCTCCGAACTGCGCGGCGAGAAGATCGACATCATCCCGTACAACGACGAGCCGGCCCGGTTCGTGGCTAAGGCACTGTCGCCCGCGCGCGTGCGCGAGGTGCTGGTGGATGACGCGGGCAAGCAGGCCACGGTGATCGTCCCCGACGACCAGCTGTCGCTGGCCATCGGCCGCGAGGGTCAGAACGCCCGCCTGGCCGCTCGGCTCACCGGCTGGCGGATCGACATCCGCTCAGAGACCGAGTTCGCCGCCGAGGAGGCCCAGCACGGCTACGAGGAGGAGGAGACCCAGGGCCGGTGCCACGCGATCCTCTCCAACGGCCGGCGCTGCCCGAACGCGGCGCTTCCGGGCTCGCGCTACTGCGGGATCGAGGCTCACCAGGCGCTCGAAGGCAAGGACACCAATCAGGTTGAGGCTGCCAGCAGGCGCGGCAATTAGGCGCCTACACTGGAATCCGTGGTCCACTCATGAATAAGCGCGTGCACGAGATTGCCAAGGAGCGTGGCCTCGCGGCCAAGGAAGTACTGGCGCGCCTGCAGGAAGCCGGTCTGAAGGTCAAGGCGGTCTCGTCCTCGGTTGACGAGACGGTGGCCAGACAGGTCCTGGGCGGTGGCGACGGCGCGGGCGATGCGAAGGCCCAGTCGCCGGAGCACGAGCGTCCTGCCAGCACCGCCGCCGCCACGAGCGCGGCCACGGCGACGGCTGGGCAGCCGCCCACCGATGGCGGCGAACGCGCCCCGGCCGCGTCATCACCTCCGCGTGACGGGGCTCCGGGCGCCCAGGCGCAGGCAACACCGACCGCCGGGGCCCGTGGCGAGTCCACCGAGACCGCCCACAAGCGTCCCACCCGCGACTCGCTTCAGGGCGAGCGCGCGCCCGGCAGCGCCAGCGGCCGGCGCCGCGTGGTGATCGATTCCCAGGCTTCGCGTCGGACCACCGGCACCGCTCCAGCCCAGTCCAACCAACCGCCCCGCCGCCAGCGTCGCGGTCGCCGGCGGCGCGGTGTCTATGACGAAGAGGCCGAATCGCGTCCGGCCGCGTCCCAGACGGCCCTGGCCGAGCCGGACGCAATTCGCATCCCCAGCGGCTCGACGGTGAAGGACGTCGCGGAGTATCTGGACGTGCCGGTGCCCGAGGTGATGAAGAAGCTGATGGCGCTCGGCGAGATGAAGACCCTGACCCAGACCTTGTCCGACGATTCCGTCCAGGTGCTGGCGTCCGAGCTCGGCAAAGACGTCGAGGTGGTCCACTCCGAGGACGAGACAGTGGCCGAGCCGGTGTTCGCCGACGCCGAGGAGGAGCTGGTCGAACGCCCGCCGGTGGTCACCATCATGGGTCACGTCGACCACGGCAAAACCTCGCTGCTCGACGCGATCCGGCAAACCCAGGTGGCGGCCGGCGAGGCCGGAGGCATCACGCAGCACATCGGCGCCTACCAGGTCCAGCAGGACAGCAAGATGATCACGTTCCTGGACACGCCCGGTCACGAAGCGTTTACGGCCATGCGCGCGCGCGGCGCCAAGGTGACCGACATCGCCGTCATCGTGGTCGCGGCCGACGACGGGGTGAAGCCCCAGACCCAGGAGGCGGTCGACCACGCCAAGGAAGCGGGCGTGCCGATGCTGGTGGCGGTGAACAAGATCGACAAGGAGGGAGCGCAGCCCGACCGCGTGCGTGCCGAGATGGCCCAGCTCGGACTGCAGCCCGTCGAGTGGGGCGGCGACACCGAGTTCGTGAACGTATCGGCGAAGACCAAGGAGGGGCTCGAGGACCTGCTTGAGACGATCTTGGTCATGGCCGAGGTCGAGGAGCTGCGCGCCAATCCCGACGCGCCGGCATCCGGAAACGTGATCGAGTCCAAGCTCGATCCGGGGCGCGGTCCAGTGGTCACCATCCTTATCCAGCGCGGCACGCTCGAAGTGGGCGACGCGCTGGTGGCCGGCGCGCACTGGGGTCGGGTCCGGGCCATGAACGACTTCATGGGTCATCGCGTCGGTCAGGCGCTGCCCGGGGAGCCGGTCGAGGTGCTCGGCTTCGATGGGGTACCGGAGGCCGGCGAGCACGTGCGCGTGGTCGAGAACGAGCGACGGGCGCGCCAGCTGGCCACCGAGCGCGCCACCCGCCTGAAGGCGGAGGCCCTGGCGCGGCGCTCGGGCAAGAAGGTCTCGCTCGAAGACATCTTCAAGCGCGGCGTCCAGGAGCTGAACCTCGTCCTGAAGTCCGACGTGGCCGGATCACTCGAGGCGATCGAAGACGAGATCGCAAAGCTCCCGCAGGACGAGGTGTCGGTCAACGTGATCCGCAGCGCGGTGGGCGGCGTGACCGAATCCGACGTGATGCTCGCGGCCGCGTCCGACGCGATCATCCTGGCCTTCAACGTGAGGCCGGTGGGCGACGCCCGCGCCGTCGCCGACCGCGAGGGTGTCGAGATACGGCACTACTCGGTCATCTATCGCGCCATCGAGGAACTACGCGACGCCATGCAGGGCATGCTCGCGCCCGAGGAGGTCGAGGAGACGCTCGGGACGGTCGAGGTGCGTCAGATCTTCCGGGCCTCGCGCGTCGGCACGATCGCGGGTTGCCACGTCACCAACGGACGGATCACCCGTGGGTCGAAAGTCCGGCTGGTGCGCGACGGCACGGTCATCTACACGGGCGAGATACAGAGCCTCCGGCGGTTCAACGAGGATGTGCGCGAGGTAGCGGCCGGCTACGACTGCGGCGTCGTGCTCAGAGACTTCGCCGACATCAAGGAAGGCGATGTGCTCGAGACCTACGCCACGCGCCAGGTCGAACGCGAGTTGGTCTAGTGGTCGCCTCGGCAAGACCACTCCTGTCGCTCGCGCCTCCAACCCGCTAAGCGGCCGGGGGCGGCCGACGATGTCGGACGGCGGCTTCGTCGCGGTGCTGGTGATCGATCTGCATTTTCCCGATGCCGGCAGCCTCAAGAGCAAGCGCAAGGAGCTCTCCTCGATCAAGGCCCAGCTGCACGGCCGCCTGGGCGCGGCGGTGGCCGAAGTCGATCACCAAGACCTCTGGCAGCGGGCGCGACTGACGGCGGCGCTGACCGGCGGCTCGCTGGCCGTGCTGGCTGCGGCGGCGGACAACGTCGAACGCTGGCTCGAGGCGCGTTGGCCCGACCACGTCTCGGTGCGGCGGATCGTCACCTCCGTCGAGGAGCTGTCGGAATGAATGTGAACGTTCTTTGCACACGTTTGCAGGGGAGCGGATAGGATGGGCGACGGGAGGATGCGTCGTGTCGACGAGGCCGTACGTGCCGTTCTCAGCGACGCGATCACCAAGGATCTGAAAGATCCCCGCATCGGCTTCGTGACCGTGACCGCCGTCAAGACCAGCCCCGACCTGCGCCATGCGCGCGTGTACGTGAGCGTGCTGGGGGATGAGCAGCTACGCACGGAGACGCTCGACGGACTGAAATCGGCGCACGGCTTTCTCCAGGGCCGCGTGGCCGCCGAACTTTCGCTCAAGCACACGCCGATGCTCACCTTCGAGTACGACCAGTCGATCGATCGGGGCATGCGCATCTCGCGCCTGATCGACCAGGGGCCGAGCACGGATGGGTGAGAATGGCGCGGGAGCGAGCCGCGATGAAGTGCTCGAGGAGCTCCGCTCCGCCGACAAATTGATCGTCGTCACGCACGAGAACGTCGACGGCGACGCGCTCGGGTCGCTGATCGCGATGCAGGAGATCCTCTACTCCTTGGGTCGGGACAGCCTGATGTTCATCGACTCGGCCGAGTTCCCCTTGCCGCAGGAGTACCGCTTCTTCGCGCTCTCGGGACTGGTGCAGTCACCACCCGCGGATCTCGGGGAGCGCACGATCGTGTTCCTCGACTGCGGCAACCTCGAACGAAACCCGGCCGAGGCGTTCCGGCGTCCCGGCGCGCACCTCGTCAACATCGACCATCACCACGACAACACCCGGTTCGGCAGCGTCAACTACGTGCTCCCCGAGGCGTCGTGCACGGCCGAGATCGTCTGGGACCTGATGCACGGGCTCGGGGTCGTGCCCACGCTCAACATCGCCGAGGCGCTCTACGTGGGGCTGATCACCGACACCGGCCGCTTCATGTACGAGAACACGGGTCCGCGCGCGCACCTGATGGCCGCCGACCTGATCGAGGCCGGAGTCGACGTGCACGAGATTTACCGGCGCGTCTACGAGGGCGTGCCCTACGGCAAGCTCGCGCTTCTGGCCCGCGGGTTGGCGAAGATCGCTCGCTACGACGGCGGGCGGCTGACCGTCACCGAACTCGACGCCCTCGACTTCGCCGAATCGGGCGCCGAGGAGAGCTACTCGGAGGGCGTCATCGACCACCTGCGCGCCGTCGAGGGCACCGCGGTGGCGGCGCTCATCCGCGAACGGATCGCCGACACCGACGGCGACCGCGCGCGGAAGGTCTCGCTGCGGGCCAGCGACGAGCGCGTCGACGTGTCGGCGATCGCGCGCGCCCAGGGCGGTGGCGGCCATCGTCAGGCGGCCGGGTTCTCCACTTCGATGAACTGGGATGAGGTGGTCGCCTTCCTGCGCGAGGAGGTGGCGCAACAGCTCACCTCCGCGTCGGCGTGAGCGTCGCGGACGGCGTCGTCCTGTACGACAAGCCGGCCGGCGTCACCTCGCACGACGTGGTCGCGTCGATGCGGCGGACGCTGCGCGGGCGCGGCTCGCCGACGGCCGGACGGATGAAGGTAGGTCACGCGGGGACGCTCGACCCGTTCGCCACCGGGCTACTGCTCATCCTGGTCGGGCGGGCCACGCGCATCCAGCGCTTCCTGATGGCACTGCCGAAGCGCTACGGGGCGGTCGCCCGGTTTGGAGCGGTGTCCAGCACGGGCGACCCCGAGGGGCAGATCTCGCTGACCGGTGTGGTGCCTCCGGGCGATCTGGTGCTGCCGACAGGCGCCATCCGCCAGCGCCCGCCGGCGTATTCTGCGGTCAAGGTGGGCGGCCGGCGCGCCTATGCGCTGGCCCGGGCCGGGGAGCCGGTCGAGCTCGCCGAGCGGGTGGTCGAGGTCTACCGCTTCGAGGAGCGCTGGCGCGAGGGCGATCGGCGGGGGTTCGAGATCGAGTGCTCGTCGGGGACGTACGTGCGCAGCCTGATCGCGGCGCTGGGCGACGCGTACTGCGAGGAGCTGCGGCGGATCGCGATCGGGCCGTTTCGCGTGGACGATGCCGACCCGGAGCGGATCGTCGCGCTCGAAGACTCGTTGACGTTCATCCCGGAGGTGCGGCTCGACCCCGCGGCGGCCCGCCGCGCCGCGCACGGGGTGGCGGTGACCGCCGAGCCGGGCCGCGCCGACGTCGTCAGGCTGACCGATAGCCAGGGTCTGATCGCGCTCGCCGAGCCAAGGCCGGGCGGTAAGCTCGCGCCGGTCGTGGGGCTGCGCGGCGCATCAGAGGAGCGCGAGGGGGGTGCCCGGGGGGCCTGAGCCCCCCGGGGAGAACGATGCGGGTGACGATGCTCTCCGAGGTCCGGGGGCGAACGCGGCGAGTGGCGGTCGGCGAATTCGACGGCGTGCACCTGGGCCATCGCGAGGTGATCGGCGGCAGCGACACCGTGCTCACGTTCGAGCCCCACCCGCTGCGGGTGGTTCGGCCGGAAGCCGCGCCCAAGCTCCTGACCAGCCTCGAGACAAAGGCCGAACTGATCGCCGCGCTGGGTGTCGAGGAGCTCGTGGTGATCCCGTTCGACGAGGGCTTCGCTCACCAGACGCCTCAGGAGTTCGTCGATCACATCCTGGTCGAGCAGCTTCACGCCACCCGCGTCTCGGTGGGGGAGAATTTCCGCTTCGGTCATCGGGCCGCCGGCGATCCCGAGTTGCTGGTCGCGGATGGCCGGTTCGAGACGCGGGTCGTCCCACTGGTCGAGGTCGACGGGGAGATCGTTTCCTCGAGCCACATCCGGGGCCTGGTGCTGGCCGGCGAAGTGGAGACCGCGACGCGCTTCCTGGGGGCCCCATTCCAGCTGCGCGGCGCCGTGGTCAAGGGCGATCAGCGCGGGCGCACGCTGGGGTTCCCGACCGCCAACATCATCCCCGACGAGGCGCTCGTGTGCCCCGGCCATGGGATCTACGCTGCCCGCACCTCGCAGGCGTGTGCCGCGGTGAGCATCGGCGTGCGACCGACATTCGGGACCGGAAGGGGGTTGCTCGTGGAGGCGTATCTCTTGGATTGGGAAGGGGACCTGTACGGCAGTGAGCTCCGCCTCGAGTTTCTCGCGCGCCTGCGCGGTGAGCGGCGCTTCGAGTCGCCCGAGGCGCTGATCGAGCAGATGCGCCACGATGTCGAGCGGACCCGCGGCCTGTGCCGTTAGGGGGCCTGCTAGCCTCGGGGCCGATGGCGATCACTCAAGAACGGAAACGCGAGCTCACTGCCAAATTCGGCGACAGCTCCACCGATACCGGCAAAACCGAGGTTCAGGTGGCGCTCATGACCGAACGCATCAACGACCTCACCCGGCACCTGCGTGAGCACCGCAAGGACCACCACTCGCGCCGCGGGCTGTTGATGCTGGTGGGCCGCCGCCGTCGCCTGCTCAACTACCTCCAGCACAACGATCTCGAGCGCTACCGCGCGCTGCTGCGCGAGCTCGGGCTCCGGCGGTGACGGCCGACGCATCGGCCGGGCTGATCGCGCCGGGGACGCCCGTCCCCGAGTTCAGGCTCCAGCGCGAGGACGGCAGGGAGTTCACCCGAGCCGATCTCAAAGGCCAGACGACCATTCTGGTCTTCTATCCATTCGCGTTCAGCCCGGTGTGCACGGATCAGCTTGGCCTCTACGAGGATGTGCTGAGCGATTACCTCGAACAGCGCGGGGTCGCCATGTACGGCATCTCGTGCGACGCGCGCTGGTCGCAGACGGCGTTCCGCGAAAAGCTCGGCGTGGCCATCCCGCAGCTGTCCGATTTCGAGCCCAAGGGCGCCGCCTGCCGCGCCTTCGGCGTTTACCACCCGGGCGGCTTCCCCCAGCGGGCGCTGGTCATCGTCGGTCCCGACGCAGCCGTGGCCTGGAGTTACCAGGCGCCGGCTCCGACCGATCTTCCGGGCGCCAACCTCATCTTCGACGGCCTGGCCGCGGTAGCCGCGCGAGCTTGAGCGATCTGCGGGCCCTCAGCTCGGCGCCGCTTCCCGGACTCTCTGACGAGGATCACGTGCGCGGCCCGGCCGACGCCGCGGTGGCGCTCGTCTACGGCGACTTCGAATGCCCCTACTGCGCCGCGGCCGCGAATCAACTGTCCGGTGCTCAGCTGCGCGTGGCCTTTCGGCACTTTCCCATTCGCTCGACCCATCCACGCGCGTGGGCGGCGGCGGGTGCGGCCGAGGCGGCGGCAACGCAGGGCCGCTTCTGGGAGATGCACGATCTCCTGTTCGCCGATCAGGGACGGCTCGAGGATCCCCATCTCTGGGCCCGCGCGCGGACGCTCGGTCTGGACCTGGAGCAGTTCGACACCGATCGGCGCAGCGCCGCGGTACAGCGCCGGATCCGCCGGGACTTCGAGGCCGCGGTGCGGGGCGGAATCGTGACCACGCCGACGCTCGTCGCGGGTGGGGCGGTCCATGCCGGTCGCCTCTCCGCCCACACCGTGGAGGCGCTCAGCGCCCGCTCACGCTGAGCAACGCCCGCTCACGCTGAGCAGCGCCCGCTCGCGCTGACAGCGCCCGCTCACGCGGAGCCCTACTTAAGGCGGGAGGCCTGCGCGCCGGGGTTAGCGTGCCGGCCAGGGCCGAGGCGGCCCGGCAAGCCGGGCGCGGGCCGCCGTGGACCGGGGCGCTCGGCGTGTCCTTCTCCGTGGAGGACGAGGTCTAAGCCCGCATAAAGCGAGGATGTCTTTATTCGGACCTGCCTATAACTTGCAAACGCTTGCATTGATCCGAGCCAGGCGATAGAACACCCGCTGTGCGAGGGAGGATCGTGGGGATCCTGGTGGCCGCGACGGTCCTGGTTGTCGCGGTGTTCTTCTACATCGCGGACTTCCTCGCCGTGGCGCCCCCGGTCCTGGCGGCCAGTACCCAGAACGGCGCGAGCACCCTCACGCTCCAGACCGTCCCGGCCTACGGCCACGCACCAGAGCCGGACTGGGTCACCTATCTCGGCCTGGACTCGAACGGCCACTGGCATCACACGACGATCTACCAGCTGCCGGCGCACACGCTGGTCCACGTGACGCTCTATCAGTTCGACTCCGCGAGCGGCCTGCGCAACCCGTTCCTGGCCCAGGTCCGCGGGACGGCCGGTGGCATCGCGTCGGTGGACGGCAAATCGTTCAGCGTGCTGAATGGCGACGATGCTTCGCACACGTTCACGGTCCCCGACCTGGGCCTTAGCGTTCCGCTCAAGGGCGTCCCCGCCGGCGCCAAGAACCCCTGCAGCGCCGCCCCCTGTGCGCTGAGCTTTGACCACACCACAATCCGCTTCAGCTTCGTGACGCCTGGGCCCGGGGTCTACCGCTGGCAGTGCTTCGTGCCGTGCGCGGCCCAGTTCTTCTACGGATTCGGCGGGCCGATGCAAACGATCGGCTGGATGAGCGGAGAGTTGAAGGTCGTATGAGCGCTGTCGGCGCAATGACCGACGGGGCGGGACCGGACGTTCGGCACGGCCGGCGGATCCTGATCATCTGGGCGGTCGCCAACGTGATTTTCGTCCCGATCGTGATCTGGGTGCTCGGCCCGCACATCCCGCCCTACGACGCAAGCCAGCAGTCGACCGACCAGCACAACGTAAACGTTGTGCTGAGCGCCTTGGCCACGCCCGTGCTGCTGATGATCTGGGTCTACTTCGGCTACTCGATCACGGTATTCCGCCAGCGTGGACCCGAGGTGGTCGACGGACCTCCGATCGAGGGCGACCCGCGCATTCAGGTGACGTGGCTCGCTGCGACTACGGTGATCGTGATTGCGCTGGCCGTATACGGCACGGTGGGGCTGCTGCCTTCGAGCGCGGCCGGAGCCGGCGGCGGCCAGGGACCGAACCCGCTGTCCAAGCCCCCCAACGCGGCCAGCGCCCTACAAGTGCAGGTGATCGGTCAGCAGTGGCTGTGGACCTTCCGCTGGCCCGGCTACGGCGGAGTCCAGACCCCGTATCTGGTCCTGCCGGTGAACCGGTGGATCGCCTTTCACGTCACCTCGCTCGACGTCTCGCACAGTTTCTGGGCCTACGAGCTGGGGGTCAAGGCGGACGCAATTCCAGGCAACGACAACGTCGCCTTCGTCCGGCCCACCCAGCTCCGCAGTTTCCAGATCCGCTGCGCCGAGCTGTGCGGGCTGTGGCACGGACACATGAACACCACCGGCCAGATCGTCAGCCAATCGGCCTTCGACACGTGGATCGCGCAGGCGCGCGTCCGCTATCAGGGCGTCACCCAGCAGCTGCCTCCGTACTCACATGTCTACTACCCGGCGCCAGATCAACGGGCAGGGTGAAATGAGCACAACGGAGAGCCCACCTCCCACCGCCATCACCAAGGCGCCAAGGTTCCGTGAGCAGTTGATCGGCTTCCACCTGCTCTGGGGCGTCGTACTCGCCGCCCTCGGCTACTTCGTCTGCCATTGGCTGGGGACGAAGATCGGCAACCACATCAAGGGCCAGACCGCGACCGATCAGGACGACATCGCGGTCCTGCTCGGCTTCCTCGGCGCGACGCTGGGCTGGCTGATCGGGCTGGGCTTCTTCAACTACCCGCTCTCGCGGATGATGGGCCGCCCGGCGAGCCTGATCGAGGGGGAGGAGTACGGGGTGTGGCGCTACTTCCGCCTGTGCACCGATCACAAGGTGGTCGCCGTGCAGTACTTCGTGGCCGTCCTCTTCTTCTTCGGGGTCGGCGGCCTGAACGCGATGCTGATCCGGGGTGAGCTGACCAGCGACAACGCGACGTTCATCCAGGCCGGGAACTACCTCACGCTGGTCTCGCTGCACGGGACGATGATGCTGATGATGATGTCGGCCGGCGTGCTGGGCCCGCTCGGCAACTACCTCGTCCCATTGATGATCGGCGCGCGCCGGATGGCCTTCCCGCGGGTCGAGTCCCTGACTCTGTGGCTGACTGTGCTGGCCGGGTTCATGCTCATCTCGGCCATCTTCCTGGGCGGCTTCCCGACCGGGTGGACGGGTTACGCGCCGCTCTCGGTCGAGGCCCGCGCGGGCATGGACGCGTATCTGTTCTCGTTTGCGCTGATCGGCATCTCGCTCTGCCTGGTCGGCCTCAACATCATCGCCACGGTGATGACGATGCGCGCGCCGGGGCTGTACTGGAACCGGATCCCGGTCTTCGTGTGGGGGATGGTCACCACCTCCGTGCTGGCGGTGCTCGCGGCGCCCGTGCTGTTCGCCGCCCTGTACATGGCCGCGCTCGACCGCACCGTCGAGACGACCTTCTTCCTGGCCTCCAACGGGGGCAGCCCGTTCCTCTGGTACAACCTGTTCTGGTTCTTCGGCCATCCCGAGGTGTACATCCTGGCCCTGCCCGGCTTCGGGATCGTGCTTGAGATCCTGCCCGTATTCGCGCGCAAGCCGCTGTGGGGTTACCGGGTGGCGGTCGCTGGGATGTTCGGGGTCGCGCTGCTCAGCTTCATGGTCTGGCAGCACCACCTGTTCGTCAGCGGCATCAACGCCAACCTGCGTCCGTTCTACATGTTCACCACCGAGCTGATCTCGATCCCCACCGGGATCATCTTCCTGATCGGGATGGGAACGTTGTGGCGTGCCCGGATCCGCTTCACCGTGCCGATGCTGTTCTGCCTGGCCTTCTTCTTCAACTTCCTGATCGGCGGGCTGTCGGGCGTGTATCTGTCAGACGTGCCCAGCAACGTCACGACCCACGGCAGCTACTTCGTGATGGCCCACTTCCACTACACGATCATGGGCGGCCTGGTCTTCGCCACGATCGGCGGCTTCTACTACTGGCTGCCGAAGATCACAGGGTTCAAGCTCAACGAGACGCTGGGGAAGATCCATTTCTGGATGATGTTCATCTTCTTCAACCTGACGTTCTTCCCGCTGTTCGCGGCCGGCCTGCTCGGGATGCCGCGGCGCGTCTCGAGCTACAACCCGAGCCTGCACGGGCTGAACGTGTTCGTGTCGATCTCGGCCTGGTGCCTCGGCCTGTCGCTCCTGGTCTTCCTGGCCAACATCGTGTGGACGCAACTGCTCCTGCGCGAGCCGGCCGGGCCCAACCCCTGGCTGTCGAAATCGCTCGAATGGCAACTGCCCTCGCCGGTGCCGTCCTACAACTTCGAGCGAATCCCGGTGATCAACTCCGCGCCCTACTCATACGGGATTCCCGATGCGCCACCCGTGGCCGACTTCGGCACGCCGGCACGGTTGCCGGGCGGCCCGGCGATCACCCCGGAAGGAGGAGTCCTATGAGCGCTTCGGCCGCCCCGGGCATCGTCCCCGAGCCCGAGGACTCGCGCCTCGCGGCAGCCAACCTGGTCGTCGGGGCACGCCTCTTCGCCAGCGCGATGGCGTTCGTGTTCATGGCGTTCGTGTTCGCCTACTTCTATTTGAAGGCGGTCGACTCGAACGGGCTGTGGCGGCCGTCGCACGTGACGCCGCCGCAGGGCTACGGGATCGCGATCCTCGTCTGCATCCTCGGCGCGACGGCCGCGTTCGAGCTGGCCAGGCGCGGGCTGGCGGCCGGGGCTGGATCGGTTGCCATGCTCGCCCTCGCCCTGGGGCTGAGCGTCGCGGCGGTGGTGCTCCAACTGATCGCGTACCTGGGCGGGATGAGCTTCGGCGCGGACGGCGGCGGCTACGCGAGCGTGTTCTACGGCTGGACCGCGATGTTCCTGGCCTTCTGGCTGGGCGCCGTGTACTCGGTCGAGACGATGCTGGCCACCGCGATGCGCTCGGCGCGAGAGGCTGCGGCGGCTGACGAGGCGGTGGAGGCGCTCCAGCCGTCCGCCGACGCGACCATGGTGTACCTGTACTCGTGCGCCGGCATCGCGGTTCTCACCTGGGTGCTCCTGTACCTGATCAAGTGATGCTCCCCACCGCGCTCGTGCTTGCCGACATCCCCTCCTCCGTGGGTTCGGGGGCCGTGCTGACGCTGGTCCTGCCGCTCGGCGCCACGCTCGTCGCCTTCGTCGTCTGGTGGGTCGTGCTGCGCCGCCGCGGTCTACTGCGTGCGCCGCGCTCCCCGGAGCACGTCGAGAGCTCCGCGAGTGCGCCGGGCCCGCCGCCGGCTCAGGGCGCCGACTAGGCCTCCGGTAGGCTTGGTCGTCGCCGCAGCGTGAGGGCATCCGTCCGAGGAGGACCCACCGTCCGTGCTGAGCATCGACCAGTTACCGCTACTGTTGGTGTGCCTGGCCTTCGTGCTCCACGTCCTCGGCGAGCGCAGGGCAGCGCGCCGGCTGCGCCGGCGCCGGGATGCGATCGCGCGCTGGCGCGCCGCCTCCTACTACGTCGCCCTGGCGCTGATCGTGGTGGCGCTCGAGGGTCCGGTCGACGACCTGGCGCCCAAGCTGCTCTGGGTCCACATGCTCCAGCACGTCCTGCTGATGGCCATCGCGGCGCCGCTCATCGTCCTGGGCGCACCATGGAACTCGATCTGGCGCCCGCTCCCCCTCGGTCTGCGCCGCGGACTGGCCAAGACCGTCGTGCGCTCATCGGCGTGCGCGCCGCTGCGCGCGGCGGTGCGGCCGCTGGGGCGGCCGCTGTGGGCGTGGATCGCCTTCAACGTCGACCTGCTGGCCTGGCATATCCCGGCCGTCTACGACCTCACGCTGCGCAGCGAAGCCGTGCACGTGCTCGAACACGTGACGTTCCTGGTCTTCGGAGTGCTCGTATGGGCGCAGATGGTCGACTCGCCTCCGCTGCGAAGCCGGCTGGATAGCTCTCAGCGCGTCTATTACTGTGTTTCGGCGATGGTGCCCGGCTGGGTGCTCTCGCTCGTGCTCGCCTTCGCGACGCAGCCGCTCTACTCGGTCTACGCGAACCTGACTAGCCGGCCGGGCGGCATCTCGGCGCTCGCGGACCAGCAGCTCGCCGGCGGGATCATGCTCGGGCTCGGCTCGCTGGCCAGCACCGTGTATGTGTTCGTCGCCCTGTATCGCTGGCTGGGCGAGGACCCGGCGCGCCGCGCCGCGCGCCGCGCGTCCGTGGAGGCGTCGTGATTAGGCGAGCGGGACACTGGCCGCTCCTGCTCTGCCTCGCCGCGCTCCTCGGCGGGTGCGGGTCGAGCGGGGTCGCGACCGGCGAGGCCACGAACGGCGTGGTGGGCTCCGGCTTGCAGGGCCTCGTGCTGCGCCCGCAGAAGCCCGAACCGCCGCTGGCGCTGCGCAATTACACCGGGGCGCAGGTGAACCTGCGCGCGTTCCGGGGCCAGGCGGTGCTCGTCACGTTCGTCTACACCCACTGCCCCGACGTGTGCCCGCTGATCGTCTCCAACCTCGCCGCCGCGCAGCGCCAGCTCGGCCCGCGCGCCCACGAGGTGCACATCGTGGCGGTCACCGTCGACCCGAAGAACGACACGTCCACCGCGGTCCGGAAGTTCCTCGCCGAACGCGGTGCTGCGGGGCGCATGGACTACCTGATCGGCTCCCGCCGGGAGCTCCTGCCCGTGTGGAACACGTGGGGGGTCGCGGTCAACGTGAACAAGTACGAGGACACCGAGGCACATTCCGCGCTGCTGTTCGGGATCACGCCGGCCGGGAAGATCGCGGTTGTCTACTCGAGCAACTTCACGCCAGCCCAGATCGTGCACGACGTGCCGCTGCTCGAGCGAAGCTGAGCGGGATCGGGCTGACCGGTCTTGGTTGGTCAGGCGCTCGCTTCGGCCACTGTCGCCGGCGTCGGCGGGTGCGCCCGCTCGACGTCGGCCAGCGTCGGCGCGCGCCCGCGCAGTGGCCGGTCGGTGCCGCTCACGCTGATCGCGGCGCGGACGAGATCCAGTTGACGCCCCACTACGGCGGGTTCGGTCGTGGCGAGCGCGCTCGCCGCCTCGCATACCCCCTTCACGAGCATGAGGACGTCCATCGCACCGACATCGGAGCGCACCGCGCCCGCCTCCTTGGCCCGGCTGAGGAGATCGTCGAGACCGCCCACGATGTCGGCGTGGGCGGCTCGAATCTCCTGGTTGGCCAGGAACGTGTGTGCCACGGCGTCGAACAGGCACCGGTCGAGCTGCTGGCGACCGACGATCTCTTCGAGGAAGCCGAATAGCGCCTCGCCGGCGTCCGGGGCGTCGAGCAGCGTCCGGCCATAGTCGGTGGCCTCCTTCATCCGTGCGATCACGATCGCCGCGATCAGGTCCTGCTTGGTCGGGAAGTTGCGGAACAGAGTCCCCCGTCCGACGCCGGCCCGCTGCGCGATCTCGGCCACGCCGACGTCGAGCCCGCGCTCGCGAAACAGCGCTTGGGCGGCATCGAGCAGGCGCTGGCGGTTGCGCTCGGCGTCTGCCCTGAGCGCGCGCTCGGATGGGGTCATGGTCCGGATTCTCCTACGCGGTGGCCGGGGAGGGCGCCAGTTGGTTCACGTCGAGATTCTCGACGTCGCGTCGGCGGATGGTCGCCGCCAGGAGCAGCGCGCCGGCGCCGAGCATGATCGCCGCCGCGAGGAACGCGACGCGGTAGCCGGACACCTTCGCCGCGGTGCTCGCGGCGAACAGGGCTGGGCCGTGCAGGCCGCCCAGCAGGTCAGTCGTCCGGGTCGCCGCCAGCGTCGAGAGAATCGCCAGCCCGAGCGAGCCGCCCACCTGCTGGGCGGTGTTGAACAAGCCGGATGCCAGGCCGGCGTCGTTCTCGCCCACGCCACCGGTCGCCATCAGTGTGATCGGCACGAACGTCAGGCCCATGCCAATGCTCATCGGCAGCAGTCCCGGAAGCAGGTCACCGGCGTAGGTCCCTTGCACCGGGATCCCGGCCAGGAGCGCCAGGCCCACCGTGGCCAGCCCGATACCGAACACCGCGACGTTGCGGACCCCGACGCGCCGGATCAGCTGCTGGGCAACGCCGGCGCCCACCACGATGCCGCCGGTCACCGGCAGGAAGGCCAGGCCCGCCCGCAGCGGGCTGTAGCCCAGGATCTCCTGGACGTACAGCGAGGCGAAGAAGAACATCCCGAACAGGCCGGAGGCCACGAGCAGCAGCACCGTGTCCGCCACCGTGAGCGTCTTGACCCGGAAGATGCTCAGGCGGATGAGCGGGTGCGCGTTGCGCCGTTCGATGGCGACGAAGACGGCCAGCAGGATCAGCGAGGCGACGATCAGCCCGATCGTGCGAGCCGAACCCCAGCCGAAGGTCTGCGCCTTGACGATCGCGTACACGAGCACGACCAGACCGGCCGTGACGCTCACCGCTCCGGCCAGGTCGAAGGTCCGGTGCTGCAGGTCCGCACGCGACTCCGGCACGAACCGCAGCGTGGCCAGCAGCGTGGCAACGCCGACAGGGACGTTGACGATGAAGATCCACTCCCACGAGGCGAGCTGTGTGAGGGCGCCGCCCATGATCAAGCCCACCGCGCCACCGCCGGCGGCGATCGCGCTCCACACGCCGAGCGCCTTCGTCCGCTCGGCCTGATCGGTGAAGGTGGTGGTGATGATCGACAGGGCGGCGGGCGAGAGCAGCGCGCCGCCGAGGCCCTGTAGGCCACGTCCCACGATCAGCATGCCCGACGTCTGAGCCAGGCCGTTCAGGAGCGAGGCGGCCGAGAACAGCGCGACCCCGACCACGAAGAGGCGCTTGCGGCCGAGCAGGTCGCCGGCGCGGCCCCCCAGCAGCAGGAAGCCTCCGAAGACCAGCGTGTAGGCGTTGACCACCCATTGCAAACTCGACGGCGAGAAGTGCAGGCCATTCTGGATCGAGGGCAGGGCCACATTCACCACCGTCGCGTCGAGCACGACCATGAACTGCGCCAGGCACGCGATCACGAGGATCAGCCAGCGGTTCGACGAGCGCTGCGCGCCCTGCGTCCTGGCGGTGGGTGGGGTCTCCATGGCGGCGTCTGTCATTGGGTGACTCCTGTGCGGCGTTTGTTCGTTGTCACTGTGGGGGACGTTTTGCCGGGCGCGGTTCTTGCTGAGCCGCGTAGTAATCTGGACTGCACGGTCCGGTTAGACTAGCACAACCGGACTGCGCGGTCCGGTTACGATCTCGTCACGAGCGCGGAAAGCGCCGGCCGGGGGTTCGTCGCTCGGCCGTCGCGGGTGGCGGGCCCGCCGGTCGGGCGCCGGCGTCCGCGGTGAGCCCGGTGGACGCCGCCGGAGCTACCGCGCCGGCGGGCAACCGCCCGCGACGATCCCGAAGACCCCCGCTACCATCATCGCCAGTTCGGAACCAATTGATAAGAGCGAGTAAGGCCCCGCCAACCGAAGGCGGGGTGG
>JAFASQ010000223.1 GCA_019244395.1 Solirubrobacterales bacterium
GAACACCGCGCCCCGTGATATCCGTGCCGCCCACGACGACCCGCCCTTGCGTTGGCGCGCGCAGCCCCGCGATCGCCTCGACCAGTTCCTGCTGCCCGTTGCCGTCGACGCCGGCGATCGCGACGATCTCACCTTCCCGCGCGGTCAGCGACGCGCCGTTCACCGCAACCAGATCGCGGTCGTCGAGCACGCGCAGATCCTCGACGACGAGCATCGGCTCCTGAGGCCGAGCGGCGCCTTTCTCGACGGCCAGAAGCACGTCGCGCCCCACCACCAGGCGGGCCAGGCTCTGCTCGGTGGCTCCCTCTCGTCGCACGGTGTCGATCTTCTTGCCGCGCCGCAGCACGGTGATGCGGTCGGCGACCTGCAGCACCTCGTTCAACTTGTGGCTGATGAACACGATCGCGGTGCCGTCCTGCTTGAGCCGGTTCAGCACCCCCATCAGCTCTTGCACTTCCTGGGCGGTGAGAACGGCGGTGGGCTCGTCCAGGACCAGGATCCGGGCACCCCGGTACAGCGCGCGCAGGATCTCGACCCGCTGCTGGGTGCCGACCGTGACGTCCTCGATCGTGGCGTCGGGATCGACCGCGAGGGCATAGCGATCCGAGAGTTCTCTTACGCGCGCCCGTGCTGCCTTCAGATCGAGCAGGCCGCCGGGTTGGCTGGGCTCCTGACCCAGCACGATGTTCTCCGCCACGGTCATCACCGGCACCAGCATGAAGTGCTGGTGCACCATGCCGATTCCGAGCCGGATGGCGGCGGCCGGGGAGTCGATCTCGACCGGCTGGCCGTCGACGATGATCTCGCCCTCGTTCGGCGTGTAGAGGCCGTAGAGGACGGAGACCAGCGTCGACTTGCCGGCGCCGTTCTCACCCAGCAGCGCGTGCACCTCGCCGGGGAACACGTCGAAGTCGACTCGGTCGTTGGCCACGACCGAGCCGAACTTCTTCGTGATGCCCCTCAGCTCGAGTGCGGGGCGCGTGCCAGTGGTTCCCGCCGTGGATGCGCTCGCGTTCGAGCCGTGGGAGCCACTCGCTGCCATTCAGGCGATTTCTACTTGACCGTGTTGGGGATGTTCGAGATCTGCCCGGATTTGATCTCGCTGTAGATCTTGGCGATCTGAGGCGCGAACTTCAGCCCCGCCGGTCCGATCTTCCCGTAGCCGATACCGCCGTTGGCAATGCTGTTGGTGACGTTGGTGCCGGCGGAGAATCGACCCGCCTGGAGCCCTTGGATCGCGTTGAACACCGCGTTGTCGACCTTCTTCTCGGCCGAGGTCAGGACGTAGGAGCCCAGGTAGGACTGGTCGGCATCGACCCCGATGCCTTGCACACCCTTCTGCTGGGCTGCCAACAGCGCGCCCAGACCGCATCCGCCGGCCACCTGGAAGACGACCTTCGAGCCCTGGGCGAGCTGGTTCAGCGCGACTTCCTTGCACTTGCTCTGATCGGTGAAGTCCTGCGAGTAGCCGTTCAGGGTCTGGATGCCCGGATCGGCCGCCTTCGCCCCGGCCTGATAACCCGCGATGTAGTGGTCGACCGGCGGGATCTTCTGGCCGCCCACACTCGAGATGACCTTGTAGCCGTGCGCCTTCGCGTACAGGCCGGCCAGGTAGCCCGCCAGGTACCCCGCCTGCTGCTCCTCGAACAGGAGGCCCTCGATGTTCTTCGGATCGCCCGCCTCGGCGGTGGCGTCCGAGTCGACCATCGCGAACTTCGCGCTCGGAAAGGCCTTGGCGACCTGGTCGGTGGCCTGGGCCATGAGGAACCCGACCGGGATGATCAGGTTGTAGCCATCACGGGCCAGCGTCGTCAGGTTCGGAAGGTAGTCCGCACCCGAGCTGGATGTGAGTACCCGCCCCTGGATCCCGAGCTGTTGCTCCGCGCGCTGCAAGCCCACATACGCGAGGTGGTTGAAGCCGTGGTCGTTGAGCCCGCCGATGTCGGTTACCACCCCGACCTTGATCTTCCCGCCGCTGCCCGACGAACCCGTTGTGGCCGACGCGCCGGTCCCGCCGCTTGCGCCGGTCGTTTTGGTGGTGGAACTGCTGCTGCCGCACGCGCCCAGCCCCAGAGCCAGCGCCGCCATAGCAATAGCGAGGCCTACCGGCCTGATCCTCCCCGTCACTGCGTTCTCCTTTCCGACAGAACTGAATGCGCAACCATAACCCCTGCGCGGGACGGTGGCGAGTCACCTAACGTGCTCTTCACCGATGACCACGATCGTTCGAGCCCAGGTGGCGCATACACCGATGCTTCCGACCACCGATCCCCGCTGGTGCGCCGCGCCACCGATCCCCCGCTGATGCGCCGCGCCACGGTTGTCGTGCTCGATGCCTGCGGCGTGGGGGAGCTTCCGGACGCGGCCGCGTACGGCGATCAGGGGTCGAACACCCTGGCCCATCTGGCCGAACAGGTCGGCGGGCTGAGGCTGCCCACGCTCGAGCGGTTGGGCCTGGGCTCGATCGTGCCGATCCGGGGCCTCGCGCCGGCCTCGCACCCCGCCGTCCATGGTCGGCTCCGCCCGCTCGGTCCGGGCAAGGAATCCACGACCGGACATTGGGAGCTGATGGGGGTGGTACCCGCGCGATCGCTGCCGACCTATCCACAGGGATTCCCGCCCGAGGTCGTGCGCGCGCTCCAGAACGCCACCGGCTTGCGCTTCTGCTGCAACCGCCCCTACAGCGGTACCGAGGTGATCGAGGACTACGGGCCTCACCATCTAGAGACCGGCGAGGCGATCCTGTACACGTCGGCCGACTCCGTGCTGCAGATCGCGTGTCATGTGGACCGTGTGTCCGAACCGGAGCTCTATGCAGCGTGCGAGGCCGCCCGGCAGGTCATGACCGGCGAGCAGGCCGTCGGTCGAGTGATCGCCCGGCCGTTCCAGGGCGCTCCGGGCTCGTTCACCCGCACCCAGGGTCGCCATGACTATGCGCTGCGCCCTCCCGGTCGCTCGTATCTCGAGGAGCTTCAGAGCGCCGGCGCGCCCGTACATGGCGTGGGCAAGATTCACGACCTCTTCGCCGGCGTCGGGGTCGACGTCAAGCACCCTGGCGCCACCAACGCCGCCGGCATCGCGGCGAGCACCCGGCTGCTCCGTGAGCTGGACTGCGGCCTGATCTTCGTCAACCTGGTCGAGACCGATCAGGTCTACGGCCACCGCCACGATGTCGAGGGCTTTCACCGCGCCTTGATCGAGATCGACCACGCCGCCGCCGAATGGCTGACCCTCCTGCGCGACGACGACCTGCTGATCCTGACCGCCGACCACGGCGTCGACCCGACCGCTCCCCACACCGACCACACACGCGAGTATGCGCCGCTGCTCGCGACTTACGCCGGCGGCGACGGGCGTCGCCACGACGGCCTCCTCGCCGACGTGGGGGCGAGCGTGCTGTCCTGGATCGTGGGCCGGCGGGCGCCTGACCTGCCAGGCGACCCGTTCGTGTGATTGACGCGCGCAGGTCGTCGAGCGAGGACACGCCGCCTGAGTACGTGTAGGTGCCCTGCAGAGCCTGCTCACCAGCATGGACCGCGACGGCGCGCCAGGTCGTAGCCGGCGTTTTCACGCGGCGAGGTGGCGGAAGCGGCCGGCTCCGGTCCGCCGTCGGGGTGCCGTGGTGGCGGGTTGGCTGGTTCCCGGTCGTCGCCGGGGTGCGCGGTGGCGGGTTGGTCCGCGGCCGGGGTGTGGTGGCGAATCGCCCGGCTTAACCACTCACTCGGCACCGCCCGCTCGCCCAGAGCGCACTTAGGGACGCCATGGGGCCGCAATCCGCACACTCGGCCGGGACACGCTGCCGAGTGTCGGCTTAGGCCTGGCTTAGGCCGGGCCAAACCCCTGCCGAGACGGGAGGTCGCCCGCGCCTTGGCAGAACCTGCCCGACCGGCGGAACCCTGTCGAAACGAGGCGCCGATCAGCGCCCGATGCTCCGTCTCGGCTGTCAGCGATCGCCTGAGCGCGGGAGGCTCAGCCGCGACGGGTGCGATTCGTCGTGCAGGATCTCGATGGCGACCGCGCGCAGCGCGGTGGCGGTCATCGGATCCTCGCCCGTCCCGGGATTGCGGGCGTAGCGGGGGTGCGCGCCGGAGGACACCTGCAGACGGACGCTGTGCCCGGCCGCGAAGCGGTGACCCATCGGCCACAGGTCAAAGGCGACC
>JAFASQ010000334.1 GCA_019244395.1 Solirubrobacterales bacterium
TCGGCAATGAACGGTGCAGACACCCGATCTCCTTTCTAGTTCTGCGACGGGTAGATCCCGAACAGCGAGATGATGAAGCTGACGCACAGGTACGGCTGCAGGTTGTTGTGGGGTTGGCTTCCGCCAGGCGCGGGGCTCACGCTGCCGGACGCCAGGGCGACGCTCGCGACGCCTTCGAGGTAAGCGCTGCCGGCGACAACCGTGGCCAGAGCGTTCCCGGGCGGATTGGTCTGATTGCCGGGATTCCTCGATGCCTGAAGCGTGTGCGAGTGCTGCGGCATTTGGTTCACTGTCAGGGTCACCGTCTCCGCGCCCCCCGGCTGCCCCATGACGAAGTTCGCGCCCTGGTGGACCGGCACGCGCCCCTGCAGGTTGGGCAGCGCGAATGTGCTTTGTCCGTCGCCGCCGTAGGTGGTTCCGACCAGGTTGAACAGCACCTCGTACTCGGAAATCGGCAGCAGCTGCCCATTGCAGAAGGCCCATCCCTGCGGGGCGAAGTTGCCCCCGAACATCCTGATCTCGCCGACGAACGGATCTGCCATCGTGCGCTCCTAGTTCTGAGTAGGGAAGACGCCCTGCAAGGCGATGCAGAACGACAGGACCAGGTACGGCTGCATGTTCTCGTGGGGCGCGCTGGCGCCGGCGTTGCCGATCGTGCTCGGATGGAGCGTCGTGGGGTTGGCGAGCGGCGCGTAGAGGTTGTTGGCAGCGCCGAGATAGTTCCCGCCAGGAATCGGCGAGTCCCCGGCCGTAATCGTGCCGAGGACGCTGTGCGTGTGGATGGGCTCTTCACCCAGGACCAGCGTGTGCGTCTGCTCACCCCCGGGCTGACCCTGTGCGTAGCCGCCGCCGCGATGCAGTGGGACGCGTCCCTGGAGGTTCGGCAGCGCGAAGTTCGTCCGTCCGTCACCGCCGTAGGTCGTCCCCAGGAGTGAGAACAGGGCCTGGTTCTGGTTGATGGGGAGCACTTGCCCGTTGCAGAGCGCCCATCCCTTGGGGGGGAAGTTGAACGCCATGATCCTCATCTCCGAGAGAAACGGTGTGGCCACGCAAGCTCCTTTTCGTTGTCAGGACGGGGTCGGGCAGCCCGTTCCGCCGGTGAACCCGGGGCCGGTGTTGTTGGTGGTGGCGAGAACGTTGGGCGTGCCGCCGCTGGTGTTGTTGCCTGCCACGAAGTTTTGGACCGCGTTGGTGTCGTACTGACCGCCGGTGTACCCGGGGAGCTTGTACGTGACCAAGCCGGCCTGGTCAAGCTCGACGTCCGGGCTTCCCAGGCTCGGCTGACCCGCACCGGCAAGCGTGTTGCCGGTGATGGCGGCGCATAGCGTGCCGTTGTCGGTGCTGAGCGCGCCGCCCTCGCCCAGGATCCCCCAGGCGCCGCCTTGGGTGGCGCTACCGTCGGGGTCGGCGAGCGTGTTCCCGGTGATCGTCAGGTTCATCGTCGGGTTCCCCTCTCGGTCGATGTAGTAGATCCCGGCGAAGTTGGCGTAGTGATAGAGGTTGTTGTTGGTGATCGCGAGCGTCTCGGTGACCGAGCCCTCGGCGAAGATGCCAATGTCGTTTCCCTTGGAGCCGGTCACGGTCGGCGTTCCGATCGTGTTGCCGTGGACGGTGCCCGATAGCGTCCCGGTGCCGCCGTTTGTGTCGATCCCGATGCCGTTGTCGACAGCGTTCTGGATGCTGTTGCCGTCGATCGTGATCTTGTTGCTGGCGTTGCCGCCCGGGCTGATCGTGACACCACCGCCGAGGACACCTGTTCCGGTGGTGTTCAGGGTGTTGTTGGAGAACGTGACGGCGTTGGTGCCGGTGGCGGCGGTGGTGTTGACCGCCCCGGTCGAGAACTGGAAGTGATCGCCGCGGTCGTTGGTGAACGTCGAGCTGGTGATGCTGACGGTCGCGCTCGCGGTGTCGTTGGCGTCGACGTGGATCCCGTCGTTGCCCCTGGTGACGCTGTTATTGCTGATCGTGCTGCCGGTGACGGTCAGGTTCAGCGTGCCGCTGGTGTCGCTGATAACTACGTTGTTGTCCGCGGACCCGGTGATCGTGGAGTTGGTGATCGTCACGGTGCCGGTCAGGCCGTTGGGGGAGCCGGTGCCGCCGCCCGGTGAGAAGTCCAGGCCGTCGTTGTTCTCACCCGACTGGTTCGCCGGGGTGCCGTTCCCCGACACCGTGGAGCCCGCGAGCGTGAGGCCGTTGACCTGGGAGCCGTTGATTCCGTCGGCCGCGTTGTTCTCGATCACCATGTCGGTGAAGCTCGGCGAGGAGGTCGAGGATAGGCTGATGCCCTCCCCGGCGGAGTTCTGAATCGTCCCGCCACTCCCGGCCGAGCCCGTGCCCGTGACGGACAGACCTCCCAAGGAGCCTGTGCTGCTAAGCGAGATGCCGGGGTTGGCCCCGTTGGAGGAGATGCCCTGGAACGTCAAGCCGCTCGCGCCGATCGTCGTGCTTGCGACATTGAGCGCGGTCGCGGTCGTAGTAGTGAGCGTACTGCCAGTGCCGGTAGCTGTCACGGTGCCGCCACCGGTGGCCGTGAAGGCGCTGTTCGCGCCCGTGCTGACGGTCAGCGTGCCGGTGAACGCGGTCGCCGCCCCGGCGTTGGACGTGAGGGTGATGCCGGTGCCCGTGTCGTTGACGCTGGAGCTGATGGTGAGGGTACCGCCGGTGCGGCCGGTGACGTTGACCGAGTGCCCGGCGGTGTTGGTCTCGGTGCCGGCCACGGTGACGTTCGCGGTGCCTCCGGAGGCCAGGATGGCGTTGCTCGTGGTGCCCGAGAGGGTGCCGCCGTTGAAGGTGAGCGACCCGGCGGCGCCCGAGACGTCGATCCCGTTCGCGGCGCCGCCGCTGGACGAGGCAGTGCTGATCGTGCCGCTGTAGGTCGTGCCGCCGGCGTTCTTGAACGCACCGGCGCCGGTGCCGGTCAGGCTGTTGGTGCCGGTGAAGTTGATCGTGCCGGCGGCGCTGGCGTTGAACGCCGCCCCGCCGGTGCCGGTCGCGGTCAGGTCGGAGATGGCCCAGGTGCCGCTGGTCCCGTTCAGGGTCAACCCTCCGGCGCCGGACGCGCCGTGCAAGACGTCATCCGCGATCGTCCCCGAGGCGTCGCCGGTGCCGCCCGCGATCGCGAACGCGCTCGCGCCCGTGCCGGTGATGTCAAACCCCTTGACCGTATCGCCGGAGGCGAGCGTGACGCCGCTGCCCGCGCTGTTGCCGATCGCCGGCCGGTTGGCCGGGTTGCCGGCGGTGAGCGTCTGGCCACCCACCACCAGTGCGTATTTCTCGCTGAGCAGCGTCTGGTTGTTCTTCAGAGTGATCCCGGAGTTCTGCCCGGTCGTGGTGCCGTCGCCCTTGAACACGTAGATGAAGTCCCCGGCCGCCGACCCGGTGGCGCTCTCCGCGCTCGCGAGCGTGTTGAACGGCGAGCCGGAACGGCCGTCGTGCGCGCCGGACGCGTTGTTCTGCACGTACCAGACCATGCCAGACACGTTCAGGGTGACCTGCCCGGTGGCAGTCTTCCCGAACGAGTCGGTTGCCGTATATGTGAACGTGTCCGTGCCGGTGAAACCCGGCGCAGGGCGATACGTGAACGCGCCCGTGCTGGCGTTCGTTACGGTCACGGTCCCGCTATGGGTGCTCGTCGCGGCCGCGCTGAAGGTCAGCGAATCCCCGAACGGAATGTCGGGATCGGAGGAATGCGCAGCGAGGTTTGTCGGGTCGGTCGTCTTCGGTTCGCTCGACGGCGACGGTTGCGTGCCGACCTCGATCAGCGTGTTCCCGACCACATTCGTTGCCACGGTGAAGTTGTTCGCGGTCGGGGGCGTATCGACCGCCGTCACCGTGACGGTTACCGTCCCGGTCGCGGTGCCGCCGTGCCCGTCGTTGACCTCGTAGGTGAACGTATCCGTGGTGCTCTGCCCGATCGTGAGACTCGGGGGATGCAGCTGGGCCGCCCGGGTCGGGTCATACGAGAATGTCCCGTCGGCGTTCATCGTGACCGCCGCGCCCTTGCTGCTGGTGCCGGTGAATGGCGCCGCCCCGCCGGTCCCATTGAGCCGGTCGACGCTCAGCGTGTCCCCGTCCAGATCGGTGTCGTTCGCCAGCACGCCGGCCGACCGGGGCGAAACCGTCAGCACCACGTTGTTGTTGACCGCGTAGCTGTCGGGATTGGCCACCGGCGGATGGTTGAGCACGCCGACCACGGTGATCGTCACCGTCGCCGTCGACGTCCCTCCGTGCCCGTCGCTGGCCCGGTAGGTGAAGGTGTCGGTCGTCGTCTGGCCACGCGGGAGCGCCTGCAACGTCGCCGAGGCGGTCGGGTCATAGGAGAACGACCCGTCCGCGTTGAGGGTGATGGTCGCGCCCTTGCCGGTCGTCGCGGTGAACGGTGCGGTCCCGCCGGTCCCGTTGAGCTGGTCGACGCTCAGCACGTCGCTGTCCGGATCCGTGTCGTTGGCCAGCACGCCGCTGGCCGCCCCCTGGGTCAGGACCGCGTTGTTGTTGGCTGTGTAGGCGTCGGCGTTCGCGACCGGCGGGTGGTTGACCGCGCCCGTCACGGTGATGGTCACCGTCGCCGTCGCCGTGCCCCCATGCCCGTCATTCGCACGATACGTGAAGGTGTCGGTCGTCGTCTGCCCGCGCGGGAGTGCCTGCAACGTCGCCGAGCCGGTCGGGTCATAGCTGAACGACCCGTCCGCGTTGAGGGTGATGATCGCGCCCTTGGCGGTGGTGGCCGTGAACGGCGCCGTTCCCCCCACGCCGTCCAGCTGATCGACCGTCAGGGTGTCGCCATCGACGTCGGTGTCGTTGGCCAGCACCCCACCAGCGGCGTTTTCGACCAGCGCTGCGTTGTTGTTGGTTGCGTAGCTGTCCGCGGTCGCCACCGGTGGATGGTTGAGCGCCCCGGTGACCGTGATCGTGACCGTCGCCGTTGCCGTCCCGCCGTGCGCGTCGTTAGCCCGGTAGGTGAACGTGTCGGTCGTCGTCTGCCCCCGCGGGATCGCCTGCAGGGTCGCCGAGCCGGTCGGGTCATAGGAGAACGTCCCGTCCGCGTTAAGCGTCACCACCGCGCCCTTAGCGCTGGTACCGCTGAACGGCGCCGCCCCGCCGGTCCCATTGAGCTGATCGACGCTCAGCGTGTCGCCATCGACGTCGGTGTCGTTGGCCAGCACGCCCGCCGACCGGGGCGAAACGGTCAGCACCGCGTTGTTGTTCACGGCGTAGCTGTCGGGGTTGGCCACCGGGGGATGGTTGACGGTCCCGACCACGGTGATCGTCACCGTCGCCGTCGCCGTCCCACCGTGGCTGTCGTTGGCCCGGTAGGTGAACGTGTCGGTCGTCGTCTGCCCCCGCGGGAGCGCCGCGAGCGTGGCCGAGCCCGTCGGGTCGTAAGAGAACGAACCGTCGGCGTTGAGCGTTACCGTGGCGCCCTTGGCGCTCGTGCCAGTCAGCGGCGGCGTGCCACCGGCCCCGCCCAGCTGATCGACGGCGAGCGCGTCCCCGTCCGGGTCGGTGTCGTTGGCCAGCACGCCGCTGCCCGCGCCCTGAGTCAGGACCGCGTTGTTGTTCGCCGTATAGCTGTCCGGGTTCGCCACCGGCGGGTGGTTGAGCGCCCCGGTCACGGTGATGGTCACGGTCGCTGTCGCCGTGCCGCCGTGCCCGTCGTTGGCCCGGTAGGTGAAGGTGTCGGTGGTGGTCTGTCCGCGCGGGAGCGCCTGCAGCGTGGCCGAGCCGGTCGGGTCATAGGAGAACGATCCGTCGGCGTTGAGCGTCACCGCCGCGCCCTTGGAGCTGGTGCCGGTGAACGGCGGCGTGCCGCCCGTCCCGTTGAGCTGATCGACGCTCAACACGTCGCCGTCCGAGTCGGTGTCGTTGGCCAGCACCCCGCTGCCCGCGCCCTGAGTCAGGACCGCGTTGTTGTTCGCCGCGTAGCTATCGGGGTTCGCCACCGGTGGGTGGTTGACCGCGCCCGTCACGGTGATCGTCACGGTCGCTGTCGCCGTGCCCCCATGCCCGTCATTCGCACGATACGTGAAGGTGTCCGTCGTCGTCTGCCCGCGCGGGAGCGCCTGCAACGTCGCCGAGCCGCTCGGGTCATACGAGAACGAGCCGTCGGCGTTCAAAGTCACCGCTGCGCCCTTGGAGCTGGTGCCGATGAACGGCGGCGCGCCGCCGGTCCCGTTTAGCTGATCGACGCTCAGCGTGTCCCCGTCCAAATCGGTGTCGTTGGCCAGCACCCCGCCGCCTGCGTTCTGGTTCAGGGGCGTGTTGTTGGCGGCTGTGTAGGCGTCGGCCTGCGCCACCGGCGGATGATTGACCGCCCCGGTCACGGTGATGGTCACGGTCGCGGTTGCCGTGCCGCCGTGCCCGTCGTTGGCCCGGTAGGTAAAGGTGTCGGTCGTCGTCTGCCCCCGCGGGATCGCCTGCAGGGCCGCCGACCCAGACGGGTCATAGGAGAACGACCCGTCCGCGCGGAGCGTCACCGCCGCGCCCTTTGCGCTCGTACCCGTGAACGGCGGCGTGCCGCCGGTCCCGTTGAGCTGATCGACGCTCAGCGTGTCGGTGTCCAAATCGGTGTCGTTGGCCAGCACCCCGCTGCCCGCGTTCTCGTTCAGGACCGCGTTGTTGTCCGCTGTGTAGCTGTCCGGATTCGCCACCGGCGGGTGATTGGCGCCCGTCACGGTGATCGTCACGGTCGCGGTCGCGAACCCGCCGCGGCGGTCGGTGGCGCGATAGGTGAACGTGTCGGTGACCGACTGGCCGTGCGACAGGCCTTGCAGCGCCGCCGCTCCCGCGGGGTCGTAGGTGAACGACCCGTCCTCGCCCAGCTTCACCGCCGCGCCCTTGGTGCTGGTGCCCTGCAGCGGCGGTGCTAGGCCGGTGCCGTTGAGCTGGTCGACCCGCAGCGCATTGCCGGCGCTGTCAGAGTCGTTGGCCAATACGCCGTTCGCCGCGGAGACCGACAGCGGCCCGGGGAACGCCACCGTGTAGCTGTCCGGGCGGGCCGTGACCACCGGTGGTACTGGCCCGCCGCCACCGCTCGGGGGTCCCGCGGTAAACCCGTGGAAGTGGACGCTGGGCGCCGAACCCAGGCCCGAGCGCGCCACGAAGTCGACCGGCGCGCCGAGCGCGAACGCCCGCGCCACGATGTAGGCGAGCACCGAAGGCAGCTTCCCCGCATCATCGAGGGCTTGCAGCTGCGCGACCTCCGCGGGAGTGTCGATCACCCGGTCAAGCCCGTAGACGAGCCGATCGGTCAGCTGCAGGATGTGCAGCGGGTTGGTGTCGTTCGCGACCAGCCGACCGCCGACCCGCGCCTCGGGCAGATACGTAAAGCTGCCGCCGCCCGGCGCCAACGGGGCAGCGACCAAGAGCACGTTCCCGATCCCCTCAAGCGCCTCGAACGCCGCCGCGTAGGGCGCATCCAGCACCAGCTCGAAATCGACCCCCGGATTGGCGGCGGCCAGACCGCGCAGCGCCGCCGCGCTCACGTCCTGGTGCATCGGATCAGAGACGTTGATCCCCATCCCGACGTTGACCGCGCCGGCGCCCGGATAGCCTCCGCCGGCCATGAACAGCATCACGTCCCGACAGCCGTGCGATGAGATCAGGCTGGCGACGAACGCGCTCGGCGATACTCCGCTGCTCCGCGAGTAGATAAACGACTGAAAACCGGTTGCGAAATTTGCCAGCTGCGAGAACCGAAACGCCAGCGCCGCGCGCGACTGCGTGATCTGCGCAAACGCGTAATAGCCACCCGCCACGGTGTCGCTGAAGCGCACCACGCAGGCATGCTCGGACGCGAGCAGCGCCGCCACCTGCGCGCCCCCGGCGGGGTCAAGCGCCGCCCCAACCAGCCGCACCCCAGGCGCGGACATACGCGATGACAACTGGCTGGCGAGCGCCGCGGCGCCCGCATAAGGCCGATAGAACACCCGGTAGCGCGAGCTCAGATACGCCGTCTGCGACGCCAAAAACACCGGTAGCCGGCCGTCCAGCGTCGGTGGCCACGACAGCCTTCCAGTGACCGTCAGCCGCCCGCTGGCGACATCGACGAGCACCACCCGACCCGCATGTGCGTACTCCCGAAACGGCGCCAGGTCCTCATAGAAGAACCACGCCCGACCCTTCGTCCTTGCGACCACGCGCGTGGAGGAGCGGCCCGCCCGACCGCCCGGCGCCGGCCCCGCCGGCCCGCCATCACGAACAACCGTCCCGGCGGGCACCGCGCCTCGCAAACCGAACACGATCTCCGCGCCAGAGCGGCTGTGGACGCGGAGCGCGCTCAACGTCGACTGAATCGCCTCGGCACGGCCCACCTGGTGCCCGGTCCGCGCAGCGGATGCGCTCGCCAGCACGGCCAACGCGCCCACTACGAGCGCCAGCCACCGCCAACGCCTCACACCAACCCGATAAACGTGACTAAAGACGATGAACCCCTCAAACCCGCAGAGCCTGCGGCCCCACCCAGGCTCATAGAGGTGAGCATCCTCTCACACCCCGGCCTGGACCACAAGCCGTCCAGATATTCCGCCGGAGTTGCGATGTCGCGCATACGGATCAATCAAAATTGTGAACTTCTCGGAGAATTAACGACGTTTCGCGTGTAGTTGGACGGCGGTCGTGGTGGCTCACGACCGATTACCACTGGCTGTCATCCAGCGCCGGGATTGCGTACCCAAGTTGCTACAGATGGTCTACCAGCCAGGGCCGGCCGAGCATGTCGATCGGCGTTTGTCGGCCGATCGCGTGCAGCCATGCCAGGAGCTTGGCCGAGCACATCGGACGGGCCACGAAGTCGCCCTGCGCCCCGGTCACATGCGCAGTCTGGGAGACGCTCCGAGGCAGCCAAGGTCTCGACGCCCTCGGCGATGACGCGGAGCCCCAGCCGGTGGCCGAGCTCGACGGTGGAGCGGACGGTCGCCGCGTCGTGCGGATCGTCGGCCATGCCTAAGACGAACGACCGGTCGAGCTTGAGCTAGTCGACCGTTAGCTGCTTGGCACTCGCCGATGCTCGGGCGACGTGAGCCGCGGGCGCCGTTGCGGTCAGTTGCGCCGACCGCGACCTGGCTGTCGCGGCGCGCTGCTGGGACGGTGCTGAGGCCGGCGCAGCACCTCGTCGATCCGTGCAAGGAAAGCGGCGACGGCCGCACGTTCGTCGCTCTCGAGCTCCCCCGCGACGCTGAGGAGTTGCTCGAGCAGCGGACCGATCGCACGGTTGACGACCGCCCGCCCACGACGGGTAGCTTGGAGGACCACGGACCGGCGGTCGGTTGGATGCGCACGGCGCACGATGAGACCTCTGGCCTCGAGGCGATCGGCGAGTCCGGTCACGGAGCTTGAGCGCATACCCAGCGCGTGAGCGAGGTAAGCGCCGGTCACGCGATCCCCGTTCGTGCTACGGATCAGCGCCACGAACTCGGTCGACGTCAGCCCGTGCTCCTTCGCCTCCGCGGCGAGGAAGTCTTGGATGCCTCGCGTGAGTCCCTGCAGCCGCAGGACCATCTCCTCCGGCGTAACCATCGCTCGGTATTGCTCGTTGCGCATCACACCAGTCTGGGCAAGTTTCGCCAAAGATAGTCCAGATGGCGGCGAGTTCGCTCGCCCGAGGATCCCGCGGCGCGACGAAACGGCGATCGGCTGCGAGCCGCGCGCATCGCCGCAATGCCGTTGTTTCCTATGTGCCGCGCAACGGGTTCCGGGCGCTACGACGAGGCACGCGCCAAGCCGCCTAGCGCCACTTGACCGGGATCTAGCTCGATTATAGGATTACTCGTCAAACGAAAGATTGCGGCTTCGAGGGGCGTTTCTCCGCAAAGCCGCTCGTCATGTGCGGCGATGCGTTGACCCCGGTACGCTCAACCTTGCCGCGTCCAATAGGGTTCGCCCCCACGGAGCAGGACGACCGCCAGGCCGCGCCCCCGGCCTGGCGGCGCTCCGGTTGTGGCGTTTAATGCTCCCCGGCCGCGACAGGACGTAACGGCCACTCGGCATTTCGGGACACCGAATCCGAGACAGCGCGCGCAGCAAAAAGCCAGCGGCGGTGCGCTCGCCCAGCCCGCAGTGGTCGCTCAGCGACGGTGGTCGTGCACGCACTGGCACGGATAGGCGACCGCGGGCAGGCCTTGCCTCACGTCCTTCTCGCACTAAGCTGCAGAACAGCCTCACATACGAGGCAATTGCAGGCTCGCAGGACGCGAGCGGTGGGCGCGCCAGCTTTGCGAGGGAGCGCGGCCAGTGTGGCCGTCGCCGGCCACTCTTTTAGCGTCTCGCGGCCAGAAAGTGGGGCATGGCTGCTGGGACGTGAGCTCCGAGAACAGCGGCGCACCCACCGGAGGACGTGGATGCGCGACCCGGCGACCATCAGCCGGGTCGGGGACGCCCGAGTCCGGCCTGGCGGTCCGCACAACCAGTACAATGGGCCGCTCTCGACGCGACCGTGCAGACGCCGATTCGCAAGTGGGGTCCGACATCGGGATATGCGGAGGCAGTGCGTGGCGATCTCGGAGCTCACCGACGCGAAGCGGTCGTTACATCCGAGAGCTCCTCGGCAGGGTGGGCGTTGACAGCGTCCGCGAACTCGCACCTAATCTCGGCGCGGTGCGCCGCGCGGAGCCTATCCCATGAGTCGCGCGGGAAGCCGACGTGACCCAGTCCGGGGGCCGCAAGCCCGATTCCCTCGCTGCCGACAATCGCGCGATCTCGGCCGAGGGCGCCGGCGGGCAGCTGATCGCGTCTGACCCGACGCTGGATAATTTTTGCCTCCAACTTCATTCGACGCCCGACGGCCAGGGCGTCGTTGTGCAGTACACGGGGATCCCTGGCAACCAGCCCGAGAGTTACCACAACTCCGTCGCGCTGTGGGACTCCTGGAGCCCCGTGATCGACGGGCCGAACAAGACGCCGCCGCTAGTCGTTGTCCCGATCTCGGGCAATCTCCAACCATCCACGGTCTTCGTCCCCTGGCCGTTCACCGGCACGGACTATCTGATCACCTACCAGGTGGGGGACTCGCTGACGACGATGTGCGCAGCACTCGAGCTCTCGCTGAAGCTAAAGGCGACCGTGCCGCCCACTGCGATCTCGCTGAGCGTTAGCCAGCTCGACGCCACCAGCATCACGATCGTCTATAACACCTTGGGCGGCTACTTGCCGAAAACCTACGGGAACTGGGTCGGTGTCTGGCAAGGGTTTTCCGGGCCCTACTTCGCGCCCACTCCGGACTCCTGGGCTCCAGCGGGAAGCGATCACACGCAGGATGTCCTCACCGTCTCGAACCTCCGGATCATCGCGGGGTTCGATTACCGCATCATCTACTTCATGGGCCCCCAGGCCGACGGCGTACCGGGGTCCAATATCGGAGCAGTCCTGACATTCAAGGCCACAGAAGCTCTCGCCCCCTGATCAGCCGAGGCCGCCGACGTCAGATCGAGTCGTTCCGTCGAACCTGCTGGGATCCGACGCTGCGCGGGGCTGCGCTCAGCACGCGCGCATGCTCGGCCACTCGGGCGGGGGCGACCTGATATCGGCTACCAGCCGATGCCGATCGTGAGCGCGCTCGGTGGCTCAGCGTTGGGCAGGATCTTCACCGAGCTTTGGTCGTTGACGTCGTCGTAGGCGAAGCCGTACGCGCGATTATCTATCGAGATTCGGTGGAAGAAGCCCGCGTAGTCGTTGCTCGGCTCGTGCGTGTAGTAGTCGCCGGGCTGATACCAGGTGCCGGTGGCGCTCGCGACGCCGCGGTTGAATGCAGCCGCGATCTCGGCGCCGAGCTCCCGCTCCACTACCTTCTCGGGTTCCGGAGGGACCAGAGCGCCCGCGCACTGCACCACATCCGCGGTCGTCGGCTTGTCCAGGAAAAAGGGGCCCTGCCCGTCCTTGGTAAAACGGAGCCGCCCGTCCACGACTTGGCCGCTAAAGGTCTGGTTGAGCCGGGTCAGCGTGAAGCCGCTCGTCGCCCACTGATCCCAGGCGGCGTCGATGGCCGGCTGAAGCATGTCACCGTACTCGCCACCGGTGGCAAACGCCGCCGACGACCGCGGAGCCAGGATACGGTACTCCCCGGCGAGCGCCTGAAAAGGGCTGCCGACCGAGCTGGCGTACTGCGCGAAGCTCTCGTCGCGGGAGAGGGTCATGCCGACGGTGTGGTCATAGCCCGTGGAGGCCTGCTGTAGGCGCACCGTGAGCGGGATCCCGAACATGTCGACCTGTGTGGTGTTCCCGCCGAACGGGACAGGCGAGTTCCCGTCGTACGCATACGTGAACTCGTACCAGTCGTAGTACACGTCGGCGTTCGGGTCCTGCGGATTGTGCAGGTCCGGTCCGCCCCAGCCGCTGTCGTCCTCCGACACAGGAATGTACATCGGCGATCCCGCCGAGAGGTACATCCGCGCGCCCTCGAAGTGCGGCAGCGGCATCCGCAGCGTTGCCGCCTCCTCGACGGTGAACGACATATTGGGGTAGTTGCGCCCGTTCTTCTCCAGGTGGCCGGGCTCGTCGGCCTCCCGATGATCGATCGGCTTCAGCGTGCCGTCGGGGAGCAGGTAGGACCAGCGCCCGGGCGATGCCTGGCCAAGTACGGTGATGTAGATCTGCCCGTCCGCCCACCGCCCCTGCGTGTTGTTTGCAAACACCACTGGGAACGATCCATCGGCAGTAACGGCCGACCGTTGTGTGCCAGCTTCCATAAGGCAAGTCTACACGCGCAGCGCTCACCAGTGCACACGTGGCGACGCACGCTTTCTCCCGATTGGCACCGGCCGCGACGTAACTTTACTTACCTTCGCTGAAGTAACTAATCACGGCTCCTCGTTGCCAAGAGGACACCTTTCTTACGAGAAGATGTGGGCGTTGCTGCCATCGACATCGACCATGAGCAGGCAAGAGTGCGCGGTGCGTTGCGCCTCGGCTGGGTCCGCGATGTGCGGGTCCGGCGCCCGCGCTGACCTAACTTGTCATGGCTGCCGGTCTTGAGCCCAGCAACCGGTCAAGGTGGCGACTCCTGCGCATCCGGCCCGCCCTTGGTGGGACTGCAACCAGCCGGTTCGCTCGGCGGCGTCGGCGTCAGTCGCCGAGCGGCGTCACCCTGAGCTTTCGCGGAAGTCGGTCGCGTTCCCGCGATCGCCGAAGTGCAATTGCAGAGAGATGGCTAGTTTTTCAGAGTCATCGTCAGGCAATTCGTTTATTAGAGAAGTAATCGTGAGTCATTTCTATGTAGGCACTCCTCTGGATATTCGTTATCATCTGCACTAGGGTATCGGCGCGGGGCGAAGCGCCAAGCCCACCGGACCGATTGGATCGCGTGGGTCTTAGGAAGATCGTCCCAGTCGCCGCGACTCGGAGCGGCGGGTAACCGAGTGGTCGTCGGCCGTGTCCGGCGCGGAAGGAGGCTGTAGTGAGCGACGTTGCAACCAGCTATGAGGCCCCGGCGATCAAGGCCTTATCGGGGAGTGTGGTCGAGATCAAGATCCCGGCGCCCGTTCAACCCAAGGGCGTAGGGGTCAACTATGTGACCTCGCAGGACAACAAGCCTCAGACGTACGCCAACAACATCTACGTGTGGAAGACGACGAGCAACAACGTCCCGTGGGGCACGACTCCCGACGGGAACACGGCTGTGGCGGCCGACACTCCGGTCAGCACGCAGTTCCTGTCCTTCCCGTTCCTCGTCCAGCAGGATTACATCGTAGGCTACGCCGTGGCCGCCGACCCCAATGCGGTGTGCTCGACGGTGTACATCCCGGGCGCGACCCAAAGCGACCCCAGCACGTATGTTACGAGCGACACCACGATCTCGATCAACTCGTGGGGGAATAACTACGTCCAGGTGAAGCTGACCGGCCTCGGAAACTACTCGCCCTCAGCGAACAAGAACTGGGTCGGTGTCTGGGAGCTTGATCACGTGCCGTACTCGGGCGACCCGATCGCCAAGACGAACGTGGCGCTGACGTCGGCCCATGGCCTGATCTACATCGGGAACGTGCCTCTTACGATTGGTTCGACGTACTCGGTGGGGTACTTCATGGCCGCGTCGCCGGCCGGGCGGACCGCTTTGGCCTGCAGCGTAACGTTCAACACCTGAACGGGCGCGGCTGCCGCGCCTATCGCTCCGGCGCGTCGATGGCGACCCGGGCATGACCAGCTTCAGGCGGATCGGAACCTCGGCGCTCTATAGCGCGGTCTCGAACGCTGCGTCGGGCGGGTGGGGATTCGCCATCACCCGGACGCTGCCCGACGGGCAGGAACTTCCGGCGGGTCCGATCACGCTGGGCGACGCGCTGGCGAACCTGACGTGGCAAGGCAGCTTCATATACGTGGCCGCGGGGGCGTTTCCGGGTTCTGATGGTAACCCGCAGCCGTTCCTCGACAAGCTCACGACGTTCATCCAGAACGCGTCGGTCAGTGGCCAGGGCGCGATCCTGTTCCTACCGGACGGGTCCGGCGACGAGCTCGACCCGCCGACGTTGGAAACGTACGTCCTGCTGAACCGCTCCAGCCAGAAGATCACGCTGAGCGGACCGGGGCTGAAGGTCGGCCTCACGGGCGTCTCCGGCATCCAGTTGCAGATCGACCCAAACGCCCAGCTGTCTGTTCCTCCGGAGGGCGATCGGATCGACCTCGACCTCGACACGCCGGTCGCCACTCTCGGCGGTACGTTCCCGCCGGAGGTCAAGGCGCCACCGACCAACGGTGCGCAATTGCACGTCGGCGGCTCGTCGAGCGGGGCGCTGACGTTCTCGCTGATCGTCGTGCAGAGTTCGCTTTACAAGCCGACAAACTGGGGATTTCAATTCTTGATCCCCAGTGAGTCGGGGGGCGCTCGGACGTTCCCCAACGAGCCCAGGGGCGCTGGGAACGGAAACTCAACGCCGCTCGATTTCGTCGCCGCGTGGCTCCCGTTCGCCGACCGTGGCCCGCCGAACGCCGTCCTCGGGTTCACCGCGCAGGTGAATCTGGTCAATCCGCGCAACCACATCAAGGACGCGACGCGCACGGTCTTCATGTTCGACGGCACCGGTACCGACACCGCGCTCCCTTCCTTCTACCGCACCAACTACGGAAAGCAGGTCACGCTGACGCCGGTGACCGATGGGTCGGGCGAGCCGGCCGGGCTGGTCATCAACGACGGCTACGTGGCGACCCCCCAGCAGAACGGGTTCCGTCTCGCGCCGGCCGGCGACTTCGTGATGGCGATCCCGGGTGCCGAACCGAACGGGCCGTACAAGCTCCTCTGTGGGCTGTCAGGCACCGAGACGATCGACTTCCTCCCCGAGGTCGAAGGCAAGCAGCACGGCACGCGGCTGCGCTTTTGGGCCAACCAACCCGCCAACATCCCGCAGTTCCCCCTCAAGGCAGCGTCCCCAACCGGGCCGCCGATCGAGGCCAATCTGCATCTCTTCGACGACCGGTTCGAGACGTCATGGGTGTCGGTTGTCCCGCCGTCGACGGTCGTACCGCTGCCGACGGACCAGCAACCTCTCGCGCACTACGCCGCGGCACCGAAAGGTGCCGAGCTCTTCGGCGAGGGGACCGCCGCTCCCGAGGGTCTGCTGGGTCCGAAGGACCCGGGGGTCGGCGTCCCGGCCACGGTCGTGTTCCCAATGTTGCCCTTCGCGGGCTTCACCCCGCAGAACGGCGTCCAGGACGCCAGCGCCGACCAGTTGGAGCAGGTGGCCCGAGAGATCGTTAGCCCGACTCGGAAGGCCGAGATCGCCAATTCGAAAGAGATCGTCACCGCGTCGTCGGCGCACATGAGCCTGTTTGCCACCACGGCCGCGGACGGCGATGGCGATGCGCTGGTCAGTACCACGACGCCGACCGGGTTCATTACGCGGTACCGCGAGAGCGACGGCAGGTGGAAGCAGCTCCTACTCGCGCAGGTCGCCAGCGGCTCGGGCGTGACCAGGCAGATGGGTTTCACGGGACTCGACGGCGAGCTTCAGTCGGCCTTCCAGACCAGCGACCAGTTCCTGGTCATCGTGAACAACGAGCACCTCGGACCGATCGTCCCGGCCTCGTCGCCGCAGTGGTTCATGCCTCCTGCGCCTCCGCCGCCCGTTACGACGCCCGGGTTCTACAACACGATCAACATCGGCGACTGGAACTTCGCCAGTAACACCGGATCCGCGAATGCGTACGGCGACTACCACAGCGTGATCATCGTGAAGGGCGTGAAGGGCAAGCTCCTCGACGTCGATCCAGTCAACGGTGAGGCGTTGCCGACGAGCCTCGTGCGCAGCCCCGACAAGTGGACGATGCGCGACGTCTTCGCCTCGCCGGACCCGCCGGATACCTCCGAGCTGGGCGCGGTGTCGAACTGGCTGGTCGACTACTGCCTGTCCGCCTACCGGAAGCGCGACGACCCCTACTTCCAGAACTTCGCCAAGATCATCCAGGACCCCAACTGGACGGGCGTGCTCATCCTGAAGGCGACGGTCGAGGACGTGCCGACCGAGCTGGCCGGCATCCTAGCCGGCGTCAAGGATCCGAGCGCCTTCTACGCCCATCACGTGGGCATCGAGATCGGCCAGATCGACGGCAAGAACGTCCAGCAGACCGACACGACCTCGATGTTCGGTCTCATCTACTACATCGATCCGGAGTACGACAGCAGTCAGGAACCGCACACCGTCGCGCCCCACGATCCCAACGCCCCGTACGACTTCACCCTTCTGACGCTCAAGGCGCTCTTCGAGAACTCGGCGATCAAGAAGTTCGACAGCCTCGCGCAGATGGTGCTGAACCGGATCTTCGGCAGCGCGGTGACGGAGATGGTCGACCTGAAGAGCGATGACCCGCAGGCGAACCTCTACAACGCCGTGCTCCTCGAGGGTGGCGTTCAACGCAACGGCGATGCCGTGGTCTACAGCCTCGCCTCCCGCTGGCCGAACCGGTACTCGCTGGCGAATAACGCCCTCCAAAGCGTCGAGGTCGATACCGCGCAGATGTCGACGAGGGACGCCGGCTCACAGAGCGGCAAGACCGTCTCCTGGATCGCCATGAGCGGGTTCATGAACTTCGGGATCATCCCTGCGGTTTCGGATTCGAAAACGCCTCTGCCGGCGTTCGACATCTTCTCCTTCGGCTCGACCGATCCGGAGCACCCCGCGCTCCGTGCGGGTCTGAGCTTCGACGGTCTCGGCCTGTCGATCACTGTCCCTGCCAACGACCCTCAGCACCCCATCCTTGCGATGGTCGAAAGCGAGATTGCGTTTAATACATCGGCGAGTCACCCCCGCGACGAGAGCATCTTCAACAGCTTCCAGCTCGAGCTGCTCGGGCTCATTTCCGGCGATGCCAACGCCGCCAAGAGCGGGGACAAGAGCGACCCGGCGAGCCTCGGCTACCTCCCTGCGGTCACGCAGTACAACCTTCGCGGAGTCACCTCGGGCGCGGGCGGATGGCACGGGCTGAACTTCAAGCTGAACCTCGGGACACCCGGCGCGCTCGCTGGAAAGGTCAACCTCGATTCCAGCCTCCTCGTGGCGTGGGCTGATGACAGCGGCGCCTCGGAAGGCTTCGCCGCGTTCGTCGGGGTCCAGCTTCCCGGCGCCGGCACAGGTGGCGAGCTGTTCAGCCTCCAGACGGTGATCAAGCTGTCGGTCGGTCTCATCCAGCTGATGTACGTGTCGCCCTCGACCGGCGGTGACGGGAAGACCGGCACAGGTGGATTCCTCCTGGTGCTCAACGAGATCGCGCTGAAGCTCCTCGGGCTGCTCAAGATCCCTCCGAGCGGCAACACGGCGTTCCTGCTGTTCGGCGATGCCGAGGCGGCCGACTCAGCCGGCCTCGGCTGGCTGGCGGTCTACAACCAGGCCAAGAAGAAGCCGGCGGAATCGCGCGCCAAGCGGGAGCTCGCCCAGCTGGCGGAGAGCTGATCACACCTTGGGATTCCTTGACGGCATCTTCGCCGCTCTCAGCTCGTCCACGAGCGATTTCACCGCCGAGGCGATCACCAAGCAGCTCAACGCTCTCAGAGCGCTGCTCGGCGATGGCCAGGCGGCCAACAGCACCGTGCGGCTGTGGGTGGAGTCAGGCTCGAGCTACGGGCACCAGGCGTCGACAGTCAACGTCATGTACCGCATCGCGAGGCCAGCGGGCGCGGACGGCCTGAACCTGGGGTACACCGGGACCATCGAGATCTATTACGAGTCGGCGGACGACCTGCAGAAGCTCTACCAGCTGATCCCGCAGATGGCCGGCCAGCCTGAGCACGCGGTCGGCAGCGCGACGGTCAAGCTGATCCAGTACACGACCGCCCCCTCCACGGCGGTGAACTTCGGATTGACCGGTGGAGCCGGGAAGGACGCAAACTATCCCGCGAAGCTGAACGTCAACTACTTCCTCCGGCTCCAGCCATACAACTGGGGCGGCAGCGAGCAGATCCAGTTCAGGTCCGGGAATCCTGTCGACCTCACCACGGTCGACGCCGTCGGCGCGGCGCGGTTCAAGCGCAGGCTCTACTACGTGGAGCAGTCAATGTACGCAGATCCGCCCTGGGATGCGCTCGCCGCCAACGCGACCCCGTACGAACAGGAAAAGCTGAAAACCGTTAGGTACCTCTTCGGCGATGCGACCCTCGCGGATTACCAGGTCCAGGCCTGCTACAGCATCAAGACCGGCAGCCTGCGCTTCAACCAGAACACCGCATTCGGTGCGGCGGTCATCTGCGCGGCCGCGTTCGAGTGGCAGAAGAGGAAGGGCGCGCCGTACAACAAGGCCAAGCCCGTCATCATCGTGAACTTCGATGAATTTGGTGAGGCGAACGACTCTTCCGAAGGCGATTTGCGCAAGGTGGCCGCGGGGGATTTGGCCAAGGATGAGCAGGGCTTCAGGTACAACATCGACAGTGGCGACCGCACGGCGATCGACAACTTCAAGCGCCGGTCGGCCTACTTCAAGGGCCTCGCGGTCGGCGGCCGCCTCCATTACCTGAACTATCCACAGACCCTCGTCGACGTGCAGACCGCGGTTACCGCCATCGCGAATCAGAAAGACGCCGTCCTGTTCGTCCAACTCGGCAGGAGCTTCCCGGCCGCCTTCTCGTACGCGCTGTTCAAGTCGGCGTTGCCGCCGATCTTCGAGGGGCAGAACACAGCGAACGACGCTGTGAACATCGGTCGTCCCTACATGCAGATCCCGGGGACGAAAGACACCGAGGAAACGAAGCTACGGATCTACCCGGCGGTCACCCTGTCGCAGTACTCCTCGCAAGAGGTGCCGCGCGCTCTGCTCATGGTCGCCGGCCAGGTGTCGCACTCGCCGATGGTATGGCCGACTGCCGCGAGCCAGGCACCGCCGCTCATCATCGGCCAGTACTACCAGCAATACACCGACGAGGTTCCGAACAACAACACGATCAACCTCTACTTCGCGAAGGTGAAGGAGTTCTTCGCCAGCCCGTCACAGGACAAGCTGCTCCTCGCCCTCGCCTATCTCAACTCGCTACTGCCCGAGACGACGACGCTGATTGCCGTCGAGGCGTCCGCCAACCCGTTGGACGGGCTGTGGGACGAGATCCACGCTGCGGTGACGAAGGGCGGCCCGGTCGACCTGATCCCCGGCATCATGACCAAGGGCGCGATCCCGGGGTTCATCCAGAGCTTCCTCAAGGACTTCTCGGGCGGGCTGACGCTGACCGTCAGCTCGTTCGAACCACCCACCAAGCCCACTCGAGTCGAGAAGATCACCCTCACCGGATCGACGGACGCGTTCGCCAAGATCGGGGTCAAGAACGAGGTCTCGATCGTCTTCACCGCGCCGGACGACAAGTTGACGGCCGACTTCGCGTTCACCGCCGTCGAGAAGTGGAGCATGCCGGACGCGCCGTGGATGGCCTTCGAGAAACCGTTCATTGCTCTGACCGTGCCGGACGCCAGCCTGCCGGTGGCTGCGACCATCGGCGGCTACTACCCGGCGCTCGAGCAAAAGGACCCGCCGATCGCTGCCAAGCTCGAGATCGCGCTCGGCGGCGCGGACGGGCGGTGGCCGGCCAGCATCACCTTCAGCCCGCCGAGCTACCCGGGAATCGCCACGGCATACCAGTTGGCCACCGGGTTTAACATCGTCAAGAGCCTGCCGCCGCCGTTCAACGTCGCCGCGGACCTGGGCATCAGCAACATCGAGGTCGACTACGACTACGCTAACTCGACCGTCGATTCCGTCGCCGTGGTCGCCCAGTCCAACACGCCCGGGCTCACGCTCATCGGCAACCTGAAGCTCGACAACCTTGTCGTGACCGCTGCCGTGCTGAATCCTACGACGACCCGCGAACTGGCGCTCGGAGCGTCCGCCGAGTTCGGGATCGGCACCGAGAAGAACCCGTCCGTCGTCGCGATCTCGTTTAACTATCCCGACATCGTGCTCCAGGGCACGTTGAAGTCCGGGACCCCGACCTTCACCGAGTTCATCGCGACGTTCGTTCCCGCGCTGGAGGGTGTGTCGCTCCCACATGAACCGAAGCTCGACAAGTTCGACTTCATGTACAACCAGCCTAATGACTACCTGTCAGTGTCGACTGAGCTGACGATGCCGGGGTGGGATTTCACCTTCCCCCTGTTCCAGGATCCACTGTTCTCGCTCAACACGGTCGCGTTCTCGGTCACCCGCGACAAAGGCACGAACACGGGCAGCATCACCGCCCACACGACGCTGCTGCCCAAGAGCCAGGCGCCGATCGGGGTCGACATCGGCGGCGAGTACCTTGCCAACAAGGACCTGAAATTCTTCGCCAGGACCACCACCGAGGTCGACATCGACACGCTCGTCGGCGAGTACCTCGGCCAGGGATGGATTCCAAGCGGGGTGACACTGCCGAAGCTCAAGGACGTCGGCGTCACGCTCGTGTGGGGCTCGAACGGCGGCGGCGCCGCCTCGGCGAAGTCGTTCGAATTCACCGCGAAGACGGCGACGGCTTGGGAGCCGATCGACGCGCTGGGCAGCGACCTTTCGGTGACCGCCGAACTGAAGCTCGGCTACAAGTCGGGCAAAACGCACGCGGCGCTGGATTCGGCCGCCGCGGTTGCCCGGCGGAACGGTCCGGTGATCGAAGCCGCAGTCACGGGCGACCCGGGCCTCGCGCTCGTCCCCACCGCCGACGAGGCCGGCGCGTACGGCACGCTTTCTGCCGACGTCACGCTGTGGTTCATCCACCTGAAGGTCGAGCTCGACTTCGACCCCAAGGTGAAGAAGGTGTGCGTCACGTGGACTGACGTCGGCCTGAAGGCGTGCCTCGAGACCAAGCAGGGCGAGGAGATCGCCACCTTCACGCTCGAGAACCAGACCATCGGGAGCATCGTCGAGAAGTTCGTGTCGTGGGCAACGGGCACCGAGTTCGGCCTGATGGCGCCGTTCAGCGTGCTCAACGACATCAGCCTCAGCGGACTGAAGATCACCTACAACTTCACCAAGAAGAAGGTCGACTTCACCGTCGACATCGGCCCGATCGACCTCGGCCTGTTCAAGATCACGGGCATCACGCTGGCCTACAACCCGGACGGCAACGACGACGGGAAGTCGAACAACAAGGTGGAGATCACGGTCAACGGGTCGTTCGCCTGGCAGGACGGCGACTCGTTGAAGTGGGAGCCCGATGATCCTTCGACGACGCCGGCGCCGCCGGGTGGGGGCAACAAGTATTTCGACCTGCGGCTCCTTGCGCTCGGCCAGCACGTCACCGTGCCGGGCCTTCTCGAGGAGACGAACGTCGAGAAGGTGATCGGCGACCTCGAGGTGCTCGACATCCCCAAGCCGCCCGAGATCCCGATCGGGGGCCCCAATCAGCCGACGTTCGACGCCACTAGCTCGTGGTTCGTGGCGTTCGACTTCGGCGTTCTCAAGGTCGAGGAGAAGCCCAACGACGGCGGTGACGGTGGTGACGGCGGCGGTGACGGGGGTGACGGCGCTGGGCCGGCCGACTTGCTCCCGGCGGCCGCCGGCGGGCCGACGCCGCCTCCTCAGTACTTCATCTCGCTGGCCGTCGTTTTCAACGACCCGCGTTTGTACGCGCTGCGGGTCGGGCTCGAAGGTCCGATGGCGAAGGTGTTCGCCGGGCTCGACTTCCAGATCATGTACCAGCAGGTCTCGGAGAACGTCGGCCGGTATTCGGCCCAGATCGCGCTCCCGGCGATCATGCGGAAGTTCCAGATCGGCGTCGCCTCGGTCACCCTGCCCATCTTCGCGATCGAGGTGTACACCAACGGCGACTTCCAAGTCGACCTTGGCTTCCCCTGGAAGGAGGACTTCTCCCGGTCGTTCTTGATCGAGGTCCAGGCCGGACCGTTTCCCGTGACGGGTGCGGCTGGGTTCTACTTCGGCAAGCTCAGCAGCGCGACGACCGACAAGGTTCCCCAGCACACGCGACCCGGCTGGTTCAACCCCGTCATCGTCTTCGGCTTCGGGGCGCAGGTCGGGCTTGGGAAGTCGATCGAGGCCGGCGTCCTTCGCGCCGGTTTCAGCGTCACGGTGTTCGGGATCATTGAGGGAGTCATCGCACGGTGGCAGCCGTACGGCGAGGTGACGACGGGCGGCGACAAGAACTCGCTCCAGGACGGGTACTACTTTGCGCTGACCGGCACCTTCGGACTACAGGGCCGCCTCTACGGATCGATCGACTTCGCGATCATCTCCGCGGAGCTCGACGTCCGGATCTCGCTCTACGTGCGGATCACGTTCGCGTCCTACGAGCCGATCCCGATCACCGCCAACGCATCGGTGTCGGTGACGCTGACCGTGAAGATCGACCTCGGTCTCTTCAAGATCTCCATTCACCTGAGCTTCAAGGCGGCGGTCGAGGTCACGTTTGTCCTCGACAACCCGATGGGGGACCCGAGCAAGGCCCCGTGGGCGCCGGTCGCCGGCGCGCTCATGGCCGCGTCGGCCCCGGAGCGGCTGTCCGCCCGCGGTCTCGCAATGGCATTCGTGCGCGACGCGGCCGACGCCAATGAGTTCACCCCGGTGTGGACGAACCTCCAGCCGGGGACGCAGCTCCAGATGAAGGGCTGGGTCGTCCCCGTGCTCACGGTGGCCGGCGACGTCGCCAAGCAGCCCAGCGACCAGAAGATCTGCTATGTCCTCAATTTCTTCGTCGACGGCGGCGAAGCACCGGTCCACACCGGCGACCACCTGACCGAAATGGGCGCCGCGCCCGGCGATGCCCACGTCGTGTCCGCGTCGCAGGTGGCCCAGGTCGCCCTCGAGCGCGCTCGCAGCGTGCCGAGCGTGGGCGACTTCACCAACACGTTCGAGGACCTCGCCATCCGTGTCCTCCAGTGGGTTATCGCCGCCGGTCAGACGGGTCCGCGGACCCCCGACGCGGTCGACGAACTAGTCGTGTCGGACGAGTTCCTCGCGGACGCGCTGAGCTACCTCTCGGGCGCGACGACGCCGACGCCGGTCCCGGGAACCGCCATCGGGGAGTTCCTGAAGGACCAGACCAAGTTCCTCTTCGCGCTCGAGCAGGACGCGCAGCCGGGCGGGCAGCCCGTTCCGGCCGTCTTCTTCCCAGCGGCACCGGGGATCGCGCTTGATGTGCCCGCATTCGGCGGGGAAGGGCCATTCAGCTACTCGTTCGGGGGCTACAACAGCAGCTCGACCGACTACCTGTCCAAGCTCAATGACTATTTCAACAAGCTCAAGGTCCAGGTCCAGCAGGAGGAGGGCACGAAGCCGCTGGCGGCCGCCGAGGCCGTGACCGACGACGGTCCTTCGATCGCTACGTACGTCTTCGGCGACTACTTCGCGATGATCGGCCGACTGACGACCCAGGCCATGCGTGACGGCCTGCGCAACTTCAAGCTGCTCCTCGGCGACTACAAGGGCCAGACGGTGCAGGCGATCGTCGACGCCATCAACCGGAACGGCAAGCTCACCGGTGCCGACGAGTACACGTGCGGCGAGCTGTTCGCCGCCAACCAGAAGCATCCGCTCAATCCCGCCGCACGGGCGGGGAGTCCGGGCATCGCGATTGCCACCATGACGTGGCGGTCACCCGGCGGGAAGAGCTTCACCGACATCGCAACGGCGCCCGTGTTCGCCCGTGGCTTCGACGCGATCACGCTTGGGCTTGCGAATGCCGCCTCGGCCACCATCGTCGCCGCCGGCGTGCAGATCATCGCCCCCGGCAACGCCGAGTACCGGACGCAGAGCGGGGACAGCCTGGAGACGATCGCAAAAGCACTCGGGTTTGTCGACGCGGGCAAGCAGCCCGACGTCGCCAAGATGCTGCGCGCCGTGCCGGCAATGCTGACGAGCCCGGACCTCCTCGCGCCGCAGTCGATCCTCGCCGTCCCCCAGTTCCGCCACACCGTCGCCGACGGGGACACGCTCCAGACTGTCGCGGCGCAGTACGGAATCAGCCTCGACGCACTGGCCAACGCTAACGGCGACGTCACGAATCTCTTCCTCGACGATGCGAGCAACCTCAACCTCGACGTGCCGCACCTCCCGCAGTATCAGGTCGGGCTGCTCATCGACGAGATGAAGCGCACGCTCGCCCTCCAGCACATGGGTGCGATGGCATCGCGTTACTACCTCCACGGGCTCCGGCTGCCCACGAAGTTCGCGACCGGCGGCCTGACGCCGAAGGCGGACGGGCTGTTCGTAAAGGCGGGCGGCTCGTATCCGGACGATCTCGGTCTGTTTGCCCTCACCGGGCAGGCTTTCCCGCTCGGCGACATCCCGGATCCATCGAACCCGAACAACGCCAAGTACCAGTTCACGGTCAAAGGAGCGAACGAGGCGTGGCTGAGTCTCGGCGCCGAGGGCAACACGAGCGTGACGTTCACGCTCTCCAAGAGCGAGGACTACCAGCGCTACTACGGGGTCAAGATGGTCGCCGCGTCGTTCCTCGACACCGAGTCCAGCGATGTTCAGCCGATCGCCGTCGCAGGCATCAAGCCCCGACGGTACCCGCTGTCGACAGAGATCGCGTGGCAGCCGGCAGTCGACGTCGTCCTCCCCGCGCAGCCATCGGCGCCCTCGAACCCCAAGCCAAGCCTCTGGTCGCTGCCGGACGAGCTGATCAGCACCCCCCACGGCGGCCCGGTGTACCCCACGGTGAAGCCGCTTCTCGCCCGCTCCGACCCGGCGACCGGCGTTACCGTCGACGAGGCGGTCGCAAACTTCGGGTTCGGCACACTGGTCACCTTCACGGTGAAGAAGCTCGCAGGCGCGAGCGAGGGTGGTGTGACCCAGCGGACCTACGAAATCATCGGCGCGCCGGAGAGCGAGATCACGCTGCTCGAACGGCTTCTCGATCAGCTGACCGACGATGCGTCGACCTTCGACCAGGTGAACCTCTTCTACCGGCCGAGCTCGACGGGCAGCGACGCGAACGGCTGGCAATCCGACGACCCCGCCTCGAGCCTCATGGGCATCACGCAGACCAACCTGTCGACCGAGACCCGCCCGCCGGTCAGCATCGCAATGCTCGAGGCCTTAGCCCCCAAGCCCCACCCGAACCTGATCGGGGCGCCCAACGAGTTTCTGCGGTTGCTGTGGGAGGCGAGCATCACCCGCCAGGGCGGCTTCTACCTCGGTTACACCACCGAGATCGGCGGCCCCGGCCCCCTCAAGGGTTTGCCGGAGCATGCGTTCAACGATCGCGGCGAGGCGGAGGTCGCGGTCTTGGCGATCTTCACGACGGGCTCGGACGGTGGACAGGCGCTTCGCAATTTCATGAACGTCGCCGTCACCAACGAGGCATTCGACCTCAGCCACGCGGCGCTCGTGGCCGAGGCCGTGCCGATGAGCGTTGCCGCCTCCCGCGACTTCGCAGCGACCGACAGCCTCTCGTCGTACGCGGCCTCCTACTACACCAGCGCCGGAGTCCTCGCCGAAGCCAACGCGTCGGTCGACTTCCGCGCAGGAGTGAACGTGACGGTCGTCGGCGGCCTGTACCAGGTCCCGCCGAACCCTACCTCCTCGCCGACCCGGCAGGACCCCGGGGCGGATCTCACGCTGATCGCAGCGCACTTCGGCACGACACCGGCCGCCATCCGCGCGGTCAACATCGGGCAGCTGACCGATACGCTAGCCCCGCTCACGGCGATCAAGCTGCCGACCGTCGCGGTTCCGTCCGCCGGCCAGAGCCTCAAGAAGCTGGCCGACTACTTCGCCATTCCGGTGCCCGAGGTCGCAGCGGCCAATCTCGACGTCGAGGGGCTCTATCCGGCTGCACCGCTCACGGTGAACACCGGGCCGGCGAGCCTCGCCCCGACCGTTCGCCGCGGTGTTGCGGGGCTGCAGCTCCAGCGTGTCGCGCCGCAGGTCCCGGACACCCCCACCGGTGACTGGGCGCTCGAATACCTTCGCCAGAACTTCAGCCTCCTCGGCTACCGGGTGGCCACGAACAACGGCAACGACTACTTCCCGCAGAGCGCCTGGGGCCTTCCGAGCGGGCCGATCGATCCCGACGCGACGCCCGGCGGCGACAAGATCCAGGCACCAAAGGCGATGGTCGCCGGCGACCCCTGGAACTTCGCCTTCTCGGTCCCCTACGCGTCGGTCCTCGCCGCCGGGAAGGACACGGTGAACCCGTACGCGGGCGTCGGCGGCATCCTCCAGTTCGAGCTCGCGTGGCTCGACATCTTCGGCAACCGGATCCTGAGCGAGCTGGCCAACCCGGCGCCGGCTCCGACAGCCCCGCGCCAGCGCCCGCCGCAGCTCCTCGGCTACACCGACCGGCTGATGGGCATCGGCCAATGGGCTGCCGTCGCCAACGCGTACCGGGTCGTGCTGGACAGCACGACCCGCGCGCCGAGCCTCCTCCTCCAGCTCGACTTCGATGCCAGCTCGTATCAGGAGGCCGCCGCGGCGATCGGCGGGAACGACCCCGCAGCGGCGCAGGCCGGGAAACACACGATCGCACAGGGGATCGCTGCCTACACCCTGATCACCGAACAGCTCGCCGACCCGTCTGGCGTGACGATCGAGCTCTCAACATCGGCCACGCCCACGGCGACCTGGACCCTGCCCGACGCACCTCGGATGGGCGCGCCGGCGAGCCTCCGAGCCTGGGCCGAAACGATCCTGGCCTACCTCCAAGCCTTGGAAACCAACCCAAAAACGCCGCCGCCCGCCCCATACGAGTCGGCGGTCCAGCTCGATGCCGGCGCCATCAACACCGACGAGATCTTCAAGCTCGAGACGCGACTAACGGTCCGGCGGCAGAAACAGCTCGTGGCGGGTGAGCTGGCGACCGTCGACGGCGTTGCGGAGGCGTCGACCGCGATCGCCCCGTTCACCGGGACACTGACAAGTGGAAACGGGGGGCCGCCGCAGCGCAGCCTCACCGCCTTCGCCACGGACTTCAAGGACGCGTTCGCGTCGCTCGACGGCATCGAGCTCCGGATCGCCACCGGCGCGGACCGCACGCAGTTCATCGGTACCGGCACGTCGCCCGTGTGGGTCGTCCAGCTCGGCAAAAAAGGCTCCGGCAAGCCGATCTCGTTCACGATCACCGATGCCGGCAGCCCGACGGTGTACGCACCGCGACCGATTTCCAACGTCTTGGCATCGCGGGCCACGACGCCGATCATCCAGTACACCACCGGCTCGGTGATCAAGCTCGACGGGCCCTATGTCGACCGGTCGTTCACCTCGATCGACCTCGACAAGTGGATGGCGACCACGCTCACGTTCATCGACGAGCTGTTCACCCCGAAGTACACGATGGCCGCCGACATCCTGCGCCGGAACATCGCCAACGTCCCGCCCGACGACGGCGCATGGCCCGATGCCCTCGAGCTACTCGTCAATGCGAAGAAGAAACTCGCCGACAACCTGCGATCGGCGATGATCCCGGTGTACAAGGGCGAGTCCGCGAACGCCCAGCAGCTCGCCGACATCCGCGAGGCCTTCTACCAGACGATGCTGGCCAGGCTCGGCGGGTTCTACGGCGTCGCGGCCGGGATCCAGTTCACTGCCGACGTCAAGGCGGCGATCAGGCTCGAGCCAGACGCGACCAAGGTCCCGCGGGTGTTCGGTGACATGGTGATGAACGGCACGAACTCGAACAACGGCACGATGATCTCCATCTCGTCGCCGAAGCTCGACCTCGCGTTCGGCGCCTCCAAGAGCGGCGTGATACCTCCCAGCCCCTATTTGAGCTCGCTGGTGAGCACCCCCTCGGTCGACACGGGGAGGGTCTCGCTGAACCTCGACTACAAGGGGCAGTACATCGAGCACGACATCGGCCGGCTCGCGGGCATCCAGGGCTACGAACCGTCGACGTGGCTGAGCTTCGTCGACATCGGCGGTAGCGACGACGCCAACCCGCTGTGCGCGGAGCTCGGCGGGTTCGACGTACCGATCGTGCTCCGCGAGTTCCCGGCGATGCCCATGCTGGTCAACCAGGACGAGGTCGCGCAGATCACCTCCTCATGCCACCAGCCGATCACCCTCGAGGCCGCGGCCTCATCGGCCACCTCGCTCCTCGCTGGGATGCAGTGCGTCCGCACCGGGAACTACGACCCGCTGGCCGCCGCAGCCCGCTGGCACTACTCGTTCACCTACTCCATGCAGGTCCACCGCCAGCAGGACGAGATCCACGGGAAGGTCAACTTCAACGTCGCGGGTGAACGCGGCGTGATGACCATGGCGGACGCCGGGCGGGACATGTTCGACAACCTCGCGCAGTTCACACAGGTGTACCCGCAGGTGCGGACCGATCTCAACTCGTACCTGGTGCCGATCGACGTCGACACCACCGACCCGACGCAGCTGCGAAACGCGCAGACCGCGCTCGAGTCGGCCGCGGCCATGATCGACTGGCTTGGCACCAGCCCGCCCGGCCCCGGCGACGCCGGTGGCTTTGTAAGGTCGACCCAGGTAGGGCCGGTTGAGTTCACGATCTCGGAGGGCAATAGGCCGATTGGCGGCGTCGATGCGCTCACCATCACGGTCGAGCTGACCGCTCAGCTCCCGCCGCGGGTAGGTCCCCCGTTCGTCGAGATCGCTGGATACAGCTGTGAACGGCAACCAGACAGCGGCGGACTGACCAGTGTCTTTGCCTATAAGTCCGACGTCGACGGCCAGTACCTCACCGCCTCGGTGGGCATGAATATCCCCGCCCGGACATTCGTCCTCCCCGACCTCGACATCCTCGAGCGCCAGGACGCGCAGGCCGAGGTGTACATCACGCGCAACGCCGACCTGGTGCCCGGCAAGACGATCGCCGATCCCCTCGTTTACATGACGCCCACGGTGTCCTTCGACCAGCCGCTGCATCCCACGCTGGTCGTCGACGACCCGATCAACCTGGCGACCATCTTCTCAACCGGCCCGAACAACCCGGTGCAGCGCTCACTCGACTGCCAGCTCGGGTTGCTGTACGACGCGCTCTTCGCGAACGCCGGGACCGACGACGTCACGTTGCAGGCGAGCCTGTACTACGAGTACGAGATCAACTCCGAGATTTCGAAGGTCCGTCTCCCTGTCTACCTGTTGCCCCCGACGCGCACCCAGCTGCGCCAAGGTGGTTCCGGGACGCCACTGGCCGACGTGATCACCCTGCAGGTCGCCGGATGGACCGGGTGGTTCGGTACGAACACGCCCGTGACGACCGGCGGATCGCTCGTCGTCGATCTGACAGTGATGTCGGATCTGACGGCGCGACCGATGCCGATTCTGCACCTGGCCAATCTGTACGTACCGTACGCGGAACTGGGCTGACCGAGGCTCGGGAGCCTGAGCGATGCGCAAGAGGATTCTGGCCGGTATGGGAGATGCCGGCAGACTCCAGCAGGACCTTACCATTGCGGCACCGATCCCAAGTGCCCGTTTGCGGACGGCCGTCCTCTTGCAGACGGGTAGGCTCGAACAATTTCCTCCCTCTCAGTACGCGCAGACGCTGTTCGGGAGTGCGATCAGGCCAACCGACCGTACACGGCGTCCTCGCTAATCCGGCGTTCTTCGCCATCGCTCTGTGGGCGAAGTACGCGCCTCAGGCTTCCGCGGCATTCGCAGGGAGGGTGGTGTTCGTGCTCTCTAGGATCGGGGTCATCGGTGGCCTAGCCGCAGCATCCCGCACCCACCACGCCCTTGGTCGACGGCGCTGAGGAATGGCCCGGCGACCGACCCCGTCGTTTCCCACCAGCCGATCTGCGACGGACCCCTGCGCGGTAGACCCGCCTTGCGCGCCGCACTCCAAATGCCGGCGGGCGCGAGTCACCCAGCCGCAAGAACAGATCCCGGACGGCTGGAACTCCCGTATCCTCATGACGGGTCGGTAGCCGACGTCGGGGCTGCCGCGGTCTTGGCTGTCGTCTCAATCTGCGCCCAAGGGTGTACCAGAAGCGAACCGACGCGATCAGCCGCCACAGGTTCGACGGACTCGTGTGCGGCTGCCGATCGAACGTGAACGACCACGCCGACTCTCGCACCATCACCTGGAGGCTGCGCGCCCAAACAATCTGGTGAGACCCACTGCGCCGATGAGGCATGCACCATTGAAGACATCGACAATCCAGTTTTGGATACCCAGCAACTGAAGGCCTGTGATGCCCACGGCAAGCAGGTAAATAGCCACTAGCGTTCCCAAAACGTTGAATCGGCCGAGCTTGATAGCTGATGCTCCAAGGAAAGCTGCGGTGACCGGTGGCAGCAGGTAGGCCGAGCCGGCGGATGGATCCACTGATCCTAAAGCGCCGGAGAACAACAAACCGGTCATGGAGCTCAACGTGCCCGAGACAATGAACGCACCCCGTCGGAATGCGTTTACTCGCAGGCCGGCCAGACGCGCCGCGTCCCGGTTTCCGCCGATGAACAGCAGGTACCGACCGCAGGGAGTGAGTTCGAAGATATACAAGAGCAAGAGCGCGATGATCCATCCGACCCAGACCGGGGTCGCAAACCCCAGGAACGTCTGGGAGGCGATGTCGATTAGTCCCGTCGGGAAGGTCGCGATCGTGGACCCGCCGCTGATCAGAGTCGCAAGTCCGCTCAGGATCGTCAGACTTCCGAGCGTGGCGATGAAGCTGTCGATACCGAAACTCACCACGAGCAGTCCGTTGATCACACCGACGGCTGGGCCGATAAGCACAGCGAGGACGCAGGCGACGGCAGGCGGGTAGTTGTGTGCACTGAGCGCGCCGATCGTGCAACCGCTGAGGATCATCACCGCGGAGATCGAAAGATCAAAGTCGCCTGCGCGCAGTGGGACGATGATTGCCATGGCCAGCAACACAATCGTCGCTTGTCCGCCGATCATCACGCGGACATTCGCGAGTGTGCCGAAGGTGCGCGGCGCTAAGACGCTAAATGAGATGAACAGGATGCAGAGCAACATCGGCACTGCCCACGGACCGACCGTGGACAGCCTGAGCGACGCTCTGGATCCCCCAGCGGCGTGCCCGCCGGTCTCGGCCGACGTGGCGGGTTCGGGTGAGAGCGGGACACCCCGGTCCGCCGCCGGTCCGGTGTTCGTCTGCATCCTCAGACTCGACCCCGCCCCGTTTCAGGACGTACCGGGGATCCTTGTCTGGCCAACGAGCGCGCATTGTGAAAGCGAAAGGATTCTGTCCTCCGAAATTTCGTCTGGCGAAAGGCTCGAGGAGATCCGTCCGTAGCGCATGATCAGTACGCGGTGGCACAGCTCTGCCACCTCCTCGCTGTCGGAGGAGACGACAAGCACTGCGGCGCCCTCGTCCGCGGCTCGGCGCACGATGTTCAGGATTTCCTTCTTCGCGCCGGCGTCGACGCCCTGCGTTGGCTCGTGGAGCAGGAGTACGCGCGGATCCTGGTGAAGCGTGCGCGCAAGAACGATCTTCTGCTGATTACCGCCGCTGAACTTTGTGATCTCCAGGGACGGAGCCACAGGCCGCACTGAATACCGGCGCATCTCGCTCTCGGCGAACGCGCGTTCGCGTCTCGAACTGATTCGCAGTCCTTGCCAGAATTTCCCGAGATAAGGCAGTGTCATGTTTTCCGATGCCGTCCCGCCGAGCCAGAATGCATCTCGTTGCCGGTTTCCGGGAACGAGCTCGACACCGGCGTGCTTGGCCGACTTGGCAGAGCCGTCGACCATGACGCCGTTGACACACACCTCTCCCTTCAGCCGCGCCCGTCCGCCGGCGATGAGATAGGGGATGTCGTCGTGCCCCATGCCGGCTAAGCCGGTGATGCCCAGGATCTCGCCCTTGTGGGCGGTGAACGACACATGGGATACCGCGCCGTGCGTGAGGTTTCGCACCTCGAGTCGAATCGCCGTGTTCGTGCTGAGATGCTTTTCCGGGTAAAACGCGCCGAGCTCGTACCCGAGCATCAGCCGCACGATCTCCGACTCGGTCGATCCGGCCGCATCTCGTGTACCCACGAGGTGGCCGCTGCGCAGAATGCTGATCCGGTCGCAGACATTTAGCACCTCGTGCATCCGGTGGCTGATGTACAGCACCGCGATGCCGTTGCGCGCCATCGTGCGTAGCAACTCGAGAAGTCTGATCGACTCATCACGCGGCAGGGCCGCCGTGGGTTCGTCCAGCACGATTACGTGCCCGCTGCGGCCCTCGCCTACCTGCCGTAGCGCACGCAGGATCGCCACGACGGATCGCTCGGCCGGCGTCAACTCGCTGACCGGGCGGGCCGGATCGAGCGAAAGCCCCAACGTCTCGCCGAGACTGCGCACGATCCTATGTTCACGACGGCGGCTAATATGAGCGGCCAGCGGCCGGTCAAAACCGGTCGAGATACCGACGTTGTCCGCCACCGACATTGACTCGACCAGCGCAAGGTCCTGATGGACGATAGCCAGGCCGTGACGCCCCGGGTCGCGCATGGGCAGCGACACAGGTTCGTCGCACAGGAAGATCTCTGAGCCCGGGTCGGCCGTGTGCACCCCACCGAGAATCTTCACCAGCGTCGATTTACCGGAGCCGTTCTCACCAACGAGACCGTGGATCTCGCCGGGAGCGATCGATAGATTCACACTGTGGAGGACGCGAACACCTGCGAAACTCTTCGAGACATCCTTCACGACGACCGCCGGAGTACTCATCTCCCGCCACCGCGGCAGCACGGCGACGAGCAGCACCGTACGCTCAACCTAGCGTCCCCAGGCCCTTTTGAAGGCGTCCTGGATACTGACGTAGTTCGGGAACTGCGCATTGAGGTCCGCGCTCTTTCCCCAGTTCGAGGAATCCAACAGTCGCACGGGGAGAGCTTCGTTCCGCGGCACGCCGGTCACGGCACGCATGATCGAGTCGGCCATGTAGTAACCCCATATTGCTCCTGGGAGCTGCTGAACGTCTGCCACTTCTCCGTTACCCCCCTGAGCTGCGGCAAGGCCGACACCTTGGTCCCCGATGATCGGAATATGACGGCCCACGGCTTTTAGCCCCTGGATGGCATACGGCACGAAGAGGTCTGCTGCGGAGAGCACGTAGTTGATGTCTGGCGACCGCTGCAGTGTGGTCTCCACCTGGCCCGCCTCTGCTGTCGTGAACGTCGCGGGATCGACGTTCACTCGAACAAGTGAGCAGTCCGTGGAGCAAAGCTTCTTGATCTCCCCTTCTGCTCCGGTAACGGTATCCGTGTTGCCCGAGCCCGCGCTCGTGTAGATCGCGACCGCATGAAGGCTGCAGTTCGTGTGAGCAAGGGCGTAGTCTGCCTGGAGCACACCCTCCTGAAATGAATTGTCTCCGAGATTAGCGACGACGCCGGGCGACAGAGGTGCGGTCGGCTCCGCCCCTGAAAACACGACCGGAATGTTCGCTGCCTTAGCCGCGGCCACGGGCGCTAAGACAAGTGACGGAGGCCAGCCGTCATCGACGATGCCTGCAGTGTGTTGCGCTATGGCGGACCGAATGTCCTGCGCAACGACGTCGGGCGTCCCCTGGCCGTCGAAGTTGACTAGTGTCGCACCGACCACAGTCAGCGCCTGCTGAAGCCCTATCGCGTTGGTCAACTCAACGACATTGTTCTTTCTGGCGTAAGAGATCAGCGCAAACTTCTTGCCCGTGATTGAAGACGTGTTTAGCGGGCCAGGCGGTTCGGCCCTTATGGGCGCCATGCCGGCATGCGCGCTGGCAGTCGCCGTCGCAACACAATGCGATGCTGTACTGGTCGACGGACTCGCCGAACCGGTGCTCGAGCCGCCTGCCTTCGCCCTATCCCCCGAACTTCCGCACGCACTCAGTAGGACGGCGATGGTCGCAAGCTTAGCCACGAACAGTGAGCCGCGGTGGTCAGTGAGGCGCAGGGTCAACTTCATAAGGGCATTCGACCGACCCGCTGGTTTGCGCACACAACAATCTCCTTCAGCTTGGGAGTCCGGTCCCCGACAACCAGGTGACGTAGTCGACGTCGGCCTACCGACGTTGAATTCCCAGGGCACGTCCTCCCACACCCCTCACACGACGCTAGCTCCCCAAGGCTAGCGGCTTGAGGCCTGGGGCGCAAGCGGCAGAGGAGGTACGGGGAAGCTTTAGTTAGTCCTGGACAACTTTCAAACCAGATTTACTGGTCACGCAGTCGCCCAGTGAGGTCAATGCCGGCGTGCCGCCTCCAGACTGCGTCGCCTCCCAAGGACGGAGAGACTGGTGACACCGGCCCACTGAAGCACGTCGCGTCACCACTTCGTGGAGAAAGCGGCGTTGAGTCGGCCACGCGTGTGCCGAGCAAGCGATCGCCCGGCCGCCGCGGGGGCCGTCCGGCCATCGTCGTCGCCGCGGCGCTGACGATCTGCTCGTTCTCCTGCTTGCGCTCGGTGTCGAGGAATGTGACCCCGGCGTCACCTAAGCCAGTCAGCAAGCGGTTTCGACGGTCAGACTCAAACAGCAAGGCACGTTTGGTAGCGTGCTCTCGAGACGAGCGGGCGTCGACCGTCTAGGGCCGATCTCGCGGGATGAGGGCAGGCGGGCGAAGGTCCAGCGTCGTGCCGCACGATCTGCTCGAGCTAGAAGATCGTGGTTCGGACGGGCAGTGTGAATTCCTCGGACCCGTGGTTCTCTCTGCGGGCCGGCGCCACCTTGCGTCGCAGTGGGTCGTGGTGGGGGCGAAGTCACCGATTAAGTCCGCAGCGTGGGCACGCGCCGATCCCCGACACGCGGAGTCAAAACGACCACGACTACCGAAAGAGCGTCTGCTCGATCTCCGATCTGTTCTGACCGCGACAGCAGCAGATCCGCTGCGACGCTCACAGGCAGACGATCAA
>JAFASQ010000193.1 GCA_019244395.1 Solirubrobacterales bacterium
CGTGGGGCGGGCCGACCCGAGGCCACCCAGACGCTCGAGCGCGCCATGGACCTGCTCGCGGCTCAGTTGTCGCTCGATCCCGCCGAGGTCAGGCAGCGCAACTTCATCCCGAACGACGCCTTCCCGTACACGACCGCGTCGGGCGCCCTCTATGACATCGGCGACTACGGTGGAGCGCTGAAGCTGGCGCTCGAGAGCGCCGGGTATGAGGACGTGCGTCGCGAGCAAGCCAGCCGGCGCCAGAACGGCGCAGCTCAGCAGCTGGGGATCGGGTTGAGCGTGTACGTCGAGGTGACCAACGGCATCTCCGAGCAGGAGTTCGGCGCGGTCGAGATCACTCCCGCCGGCGAGGCGATCGTCCGTACCGGCTCGCTGTCGCAGGGTCAAGGCCACGAGACGACGTTCGCCCAGATCGTGGCCGAGCGGCTCGGCCTGCCGATCGAAAAGGTCACGGTGACCAGGGGAGACACCGACGTAGTGCCACGCGGCACCGGCACCTACGGCTCGAAGTCGACCCAGATCGGTGGCGTAGCGGCCGGCCAGGCGTCCGAGGAGGTGGTCGAGAAGGGCAAGCGGCTGGCTGCCGGCGAGCTCGAGGCCAACCCCGAGGACATGGTCCTCAATCTCGAGGAGGGACACTTCCACGTAGCCGGGGCGCCGCAGCCCGCGATCTCCTGGAGCGAGCTCGCGAGTCGCCTCGACACCCAGGGGAGCTTGAACGAGCTGAGCGCCGAGGTCGACTTCCAGGCCTCGCAGCCCACCTTCCCGTTCGGCGCGCATGTGGCAGTCGTCGAGGTCGACACCGAGACGGGCGCGGTGGACCTCAAGCGGATGGTGGCGGTCGACGACGCCGGGCGGATCATCAATCCCATGGTCGCCGAAGGCCAGGTGCACGGCGGCGTGGTGGCCGGGATCGCTCAGGCCCTGTACGAGGAGCTCACCTACGACGAGGACGGCAACCCGCAGAACGCCAGCCTGGTCACCTACGGCATCCCGGCCGCCACCGAGCTGCCGCCGATCGAGGTCGTCGGCATGGAGACGCCCACCCCGATCAACCCGCTCGGCGTCAAGGGCATCGGGGAATCCGGAACGATCGGCGCCACCCCGGCCGTTCACAACGCGGTGATCGACGCGCTCTCCACGTTCGGGGTACGGCACATCGACATGCCGGTCAACGGCGAGACCGTTTGGCTGGCGATCCAGAACGCCGGGCGCTGAGCACCGAGTCGGATATCCACCATCCCCTGTTCGCGCGGTGGTATGCGCGGGTGATCGCGCGAGCCGCCGAACGGGATCAGAACCGTGCGCGCCTGTTCCGCGACCTTCATGGAACCGTGCTCGAGCTAGGCTGCGGTCCCGGCGTCAACTTCTCGCGCTACCCCCAGAGCGTCAGCGAGGTGGTCGCAGTCGAGCCGGAGCCGACGCTGCGCGAGCGCGCCGAGCGCGCCGCCACGAGCGCGCCCGTCCCGATCCAGGTGCGCGCCGGGCTGGCGGACCACCTACCACTCGATGACGCCTCGGTGGACGAGGCCGTCTCCTCGCTCGTCCTGTGCTCGGTGCCCGACCAGGACTCCGCGCTGGCCGAGCTTCGCCGTGTGCTTAGACCCGGCGGCCGGCTGCACTTCTACGAGCACGTCGTGGCGCACAACCGCGTAGGGCGGGCGTTCCAGGCTGCGGCGGATGCGACGTTCTGGCCCCGGACCTTCGGCGACTGCCATCTGGCGCGCGATACCCTCGGCGCGATCGAGCGGGCCGGGTTTCGGATCGAGCACTACACGCGGCTCCGCCTCGTCGACGCCGAGTTCCCCCACCCGCATATCCTGGGCCGGGCCGTGCTGCCCGTGTAGCGCCCGCGTCGGTTGCGGCAGACAGCGCGTGCCGTTCCGCCGCTGAGCCTAGGAGCCGCCGATCAGGACGCCGATCGCGACGACGACCGCACCGGCTCCCGTCACGGCCACCATCGAGTTGCGCAGCGGTACGTGCAAGAAGCGGTAGCGCACCCAGGAGATCACGAACAGCTCGATCCCCACCACGACCAAGGCCACGATCAGCGCGGTGTGCACGTTGTGGATGATGAACGGGAGCGAGTGGAACACGCCGCCGAACGCGGTCGCCCCGCCGGTGATCGCGCCGCGGACGACGGCCGAGCCGCGGCCGGTCTCCTCTCCCGTATCCGACAGGGCCTCCGAGAAGCCCATGCTCACGCCGGCGCCGAGCGCGGTGGCGATGCCGACGACCAGAGCCGTGTGGGAGCTACTCGAGATCGCGGCCGCGAAGATCGGAGCCAGGGTCGAGACGGTCCCGTCGATCATGCCGACGAGCGCCGGCTGGACGACGCGGAGCACGAATGTCCGATCGTCAAAGCCGGTCAGAGTCGCGATGGCATGCGTCAGCCGGGAGGTGGAGGCGTCGCCCGTGGCGCGCGCGCTCTCGTCCACCTGGGTGGCAACGTCCTGGCTCATCGCGGCAGCACTATAGCAAGTGAGTTAGAATAAGGACGCCCTAACTTGAGCTATCATCTAGCATGATGGCCGCCACCTCCGAGATCGATCAGCGCCTGGTCGCCGGGCTGCGCGAGCGCGGGCTGCGGGTGACGCCACAGCGAATCGTGATCCACCGCGCGCTGTGCAGCCAGTCGCGCCACATGACGGCCGAGCAGGTGCTCGTGTCGGTGTCCGACGTTCTGCCCGGTACGTCGCTGCCGACCGTGTACGCCACGCTCGAGTTGCTCGAGGGCCTCGGGCTCGTGCGTCGCGTGGGCACGGGCAACGGCGCGGTGGTGTTTGACTCGCGGGTCGAGCCGCACGCCCACACCGTGTGCCGGCGCTGCAGCGCCATGGCTGACCTGGAAGGCACCGCCGCCCCCGACGACGCCCTCACGCGAGCCGGCGCGACCGGGTTCGTGCCCGACCACGCCCAGCTCGTGGTATGGGGGCTGTGCACGGCGTGTGCCGCCACTGCGGTCCGGAATTGATCCTCCGTCTCCGGAGGCTGCCCGGCGGGTGAGGCAACGCCCGCGGCCAGTTAATGCGGTACGCCCGGCCAGTTAATGCGGTACCCCGCGGCCAGTTGATGCGGTACCCCCGCGGCCAGTTAATGCGGTACCCCCGGCCAGTTAATGCGGCGCCGCGACCGGGCGACCGGTGCTTAACGTCGAAAATCGCCCCGGCTTGTCGCGCCGGCTGTAGATAAGCGTCTCCGAGACGCTTATCTGCGGGAAGTGGCGCGGGGCCGGGGGGGTTTGCTGCGTTTTACACGGGATCGAGCCGCCGCTGTGGTGGGCGGATAAAGGCGGGGTGGGCGGGCGCCGGAACCGTGCGGCGGACGGGTGAACCGGGCGGGCGGACGCCGGGAACCCGAGCGGGCGGGCGCCGGAACCGAGCGGCGGACGGGTGAACCGGGCGGGCGGACGCCGGAACCCGGGGGCGGGCGCCGGAACCGGGCGGGCGCCGGAACCGGGCGGCGGACGGGTGAACCGGGCGGGGGGACGCCGGGAACCCGAGGGGGCGGGCGCCGGAACCGAGCGGCGGACGGGTGAACCGGGTGGGCGGGCGCCGGAACCGGGCGGCGCACGGGTGAACCAGGTGGGCGGGCCCCGGAACCGGGCGGCGGACGGGTGAACCGGGCGGGCGGACGCCGGAACCCGGGGGCGGGCGCCGGAACCGGGCGGGCGCCGGAACGAGGGCGGACGCGGATCGGTGGCGCACCCGACCGACGGCCGCGGCCGCGGGGGTCAAGTGCCCGCCGGCGCGGGCAGCGCGAGCAGCCCGGCTGCGCGTCCGCGGTCACCGTCGCCGGCGAGTGCGCGGTCGTTCGACCCACCGCCGCCGGCCAGCGCCCGGCTGATCGCCACCGAGGCGATGGTGCCGCCCACGCAGAGCGCCAGCCCGAACGGTCCCGGCATCGCCAGGCCGAAGAATCCCTGGAGGGGCGGCAGCGCGACGGCTGCGGCGACGAAGGCGGCCGAGCCCAGCACCGCCCCCTCGACCGCTCGGCTCCGACGCTCGGAGCCCGCGCCGAGCTCGAGGGTCTGCGCGAGCTGACCGCTCACCACCGTGGTGAAGGCCACCGCGCCGGCCCGACGCGGATCACCGCCACCGCGCAGCCGCGCCAAGCCATACGCGACAAAGGAGGGGAGCGCGGTGGCGAGGCCGCGCCGCAGCACGTCGCGGCGCAGCGGGCCGCCGAGCGCCACCGTGCCCTCGCGCGCCAGGCCGGCCAGGTCGCGGTGCTCGGGCTCCTGGACCGCCACCGCGACGGCCGGCAGGATGTCGGTTACGAGGTTGACGGCGAGCACCTGACGGGTGCTGAGCGGCGGCGCCAATCCGACCACGCCAGCCAGCACCATCAGCCCGAGCTCGCCCGCGTTGCCGCCGAGCAGCAGCCCGAGGGCGCGGCGGACGTTGTGCCAGAACGTCCGGCCCTCGACGAGCGCCTCGACCAACGTGGAGAAGTCGTCGTGGGCGATGACCACGTCGGCCGCCTCGCGGGCCACGTCGGTGCCGCGGGAGCCCATCGCCACGCCGACGTCGGCGAGGCGGAGCGCGGGCGCGTCGTTGACGCCGTCGCCGGTCATCGCCACCACGTGCCCGCGACGCTGGAGTGCCTCGACGATGCGCAGCTTGTCGAGCGGGGTCACCCGGGCGACGACGTGCGCGCGCTCGAGGCGCCGGTCGAGTTCGGGGTCGTCAATCGAAGCGAGCTCCGGGCCGGTCAACAGCTCGCCACCGTTCACTGACAGACCGGCCTCGCGCGCCACCGCGATCGCCGTGGCCGGGTGGTCGCCGGTCAGCATGATCACTCGGACGCCGGCCGCTTCGCAGCGGCCGACTGCCTCGGCCACACCCGGCCGCAACGGGTCGCTGATGCCCAGGTAGCCGAGCGCCACCAGACCCTCCGGATGTTCGGGATCCCCGCCCTCGCCCGAGCCTTCGCACGCCATCAGCACCCGGAGTCCCTCCCCCGAGAGGGCCTCGGCCCGCGCGAGGAGCTCCGCGCGGCCGGCGTCGTCGAGCTCCCGATCGCTACCCGCCTGGCGCAGGTAGCGACAGCGCGGCGCGAGCACCTCCGCCGCCCCCTTCACGTATAGCCGTCCGCCGGCCGCGGTGGCGTGGAAGCCGCGCGCTGGGTCGAATGGCTCTTCGGCCGCCCGCTCGAGCTCCTCCATCGCGGTGAGGCCCGCCTGCCGCGCGCCCTGGACCACGGCCACGTCGGTCGGATGCGCACCGCTGCCATCCCCGTCCGGCGGCGGACTGGCGAGCGCGCCCGCTTCGAGCACCGCGCGCAGCTCATCGGGCAAAGAATCGGAGACCGGCGCGGTCTGGTCGAAGTCGGCCACGCGGGTGAGCGTGAGCCGTCCGGTGGTGAGCGTCCCGGTCTTGTCGGCGCAGGCCACGTCGACGCGCCCCAGCGCCTCCACCGCGGCCAGCCGCCGCACCAGCGCGTCGCGCCCGGTGAGCCGCCGCGCCACGCTCGCCTGGGCCACCCCGGCCAGCAGCGGCAGCCCCTCCGGAATCGCCGCCACGGCGACGCTCACGCCGAGAGCCAGCTGAGGCACGAGCGGCCGTCCCCATAGCAGACCGGCCACCGTCACCAGCAACCCGCCGCCCGCAACCAGCGGAAGGCCCTCGCGGAACATCTGGCTGAGGCGCTGGCCGAGCGGGCTCTCGCTCGTCTCCTGGAGCGCCACCGCCGCAGCCGTCGCGCCCATGCGGGTCTGGGCTCCCACCGCGACGACCACCGCCCGCGCGGTTCCTACCGTCACGTCACTGCCCTCGAGCACGATCCGGCTCGCGGGCGTCCCCCCCACCGCCGCCTTCTCCACCGGGAGCGACTCGCCGGTCAGCGGCGCCTCGTCCACCTCGAGGTCCTCGGACTCGAGCAGGCGCGCGTCGGCCGGCACCCGGTCTCCGGTCCCGAGCACGATCACATCGCCTGGCACGAGTTCCGCGGTGTCGACCCGCTCGAGCGAACCGTCCCGCAGCACAGACGTCGTGCGCGCGCTCATCTCGGCCAACGCCTCGGCGGCGCGTCCCGCCTGACGTTCCTGCCAGGTTCCCACCGCGGTGTTGACCACGATCACCGCGCCGAGCATGGCCACGTCGCCGACCGCCCCAAGCAGCAGCGACGCGCCGGCCGCGGCTGCGAGGATCCCCGTGAGGGGCGAGCGCAACTGGTCGAGCATCGCGCTGAGGAGTGGGTTAGAGCGGTCGCGGTCTTCCTCGGGTCGACGCCGTGCGCCTGTCTCGTCGCGGGTCAGGCCCTCCGGTCGGCTGTCCAAGGTGGCGAGCACCTCGTCGATCGATTGGCGCCCGAACCGCTCCGGTTGTGGATCGGATAGCCGCTCGGTCACCGAGCGACCTTGGCGGCCGCCCCGCAACCGGATCCATCCGTCGCCGATCCCCGCCAGCGCCCCCACGTAGGTGGCATGGGAAGCCCGTTCGAAGCGCGGCTCGCCGGCGATTCCCCAAGCCGCTCCGGCGATATTCGCCCCCACCGACGCGAGCACCGAGTCCCGCACGGCGCGGTCGCGCAGCGCGCCGGTCTCGATCACCGTGGCCACGCTCGCGAGATCGGCCACGAGCAGATCGGCCCGCGCGCCGAACCGCCCGCCGCGCCCCGAGCTGAGCGCGATGGCCAGGTCGCCCTCGGCGAACTCCGGGGCCGCGTGGGCGCTGTCCGAGAGGACCGCGACGATCGCCCCGGCCGCCTGATGGTGGTGGATCCGCTCGAGTGCGTCCTGGCCGACCGCCACGAGCTCGTGGCGCGCCGCCAGTTCGACCATCGCCGGCGAGCAGCGGCCGGCCAACTCGAGTGTCACGCGTTGACGAGCGCAGGTGTCGAGCAGGCGGTCGAGTCCCGGTGCGGGCGCCAACGCGAGGTCGATCTGGCCGGCTGGCGCTCGAGCGCCCGAGCGGCGCAGGTTGAGCACGAGACCGCTACGGTCCTCGGCATCGCGCGCCGGCGCCAGCGACCAGCGGCGCCCCTCGATCTCGGCGCTGGCGATCCGGCCGTCGAACGTTCCGTCGAAGGCCTCAGCGGCGGCTGTCTGGGCGAACACCTCGCCCCAAGGCGACCCCGCCGCCGCGGAGATCCCAGCGGCGAGACGCGCCACCGCGTCCTCGTCGGGATCCTCGCCGCTCGCGCGCACGCCGGCCAGCCGGAGGCCGGAAACGAGCGCGCGTGGGGATTCGATCACGAGGACGTCCGGGCGCGAGATCGGCCGCTTTTCGCGCGAGCCGACCACGGTCACGCCGTGGCGGAGGACCCGGGCCGCCGCGCCGTTGTCGGCGCTCTCGGCCCCGATCAGCGCCGTCCGCGGATTGACGAGCAGCAGCGCGGTCATTGCCCGTCCGAGGGACCGGGTTACCACCCCGGTGACCCCCGCATACACCAGCGAGGCGGTCGGCAGCAGCGACAGGTAGCGGTCGTAGATCGTCGGCGTGGGCGGCGCGATACGCACAGCGGGGACAAACGGCCGCTCGCCGTCAAGCTCAATCGCGGCCGGGCCGCCGCAGAGGCGGGCGCCCGCATCGACCCTCACCCCGGGCGCGATCGGGACCACCTCCCCGTGGCGGGAGATCGTGGTGCCGAACCCGCTGATCACGTGGCCGCGCAGCGGCACGCGCTCGCCCGCCTCCACCTCGATTCGCTCGCCGGGATGGCTCGGCTCGGCGTCGCCCACGCGCTCCTCATAGTCGCGCCAAGCCTGCCGACGCGCGCGCACCGTGGTCAGGAGCCTGAGCGCCCCGGCGCCGCTGACCGCGAGCCCGAGCGGGTTGCCGGCGAAGGCCAGACCCACGATCGTGACCCCGCTCAACGCGAGTTGGGCGCCGTGTCGGCCGAGCAGGTCCTCCAGTCGGCGTTGGATCGGCGGCAACCCCTCGATGATCCCGACCGTGCCGGCCACCTGGGCTGCGCGGTCGGCGCCGGCCGGCGGCCCCGTACGGCCAATAGCGCGGCGTCCGGCGAGGAGGCCAAGGCCGAGCCCCGAGCCGACGGTGCGCGCGGCGCTCTGGATGAGCGGAGCGGGATCGAGCGGGTGTGACGGCGCGTC
>JAFASQ010000505.1 GCA_019244395.1 Solirubrobacterales bacterium
CCGAGCGCCGGTGCGCTGCCGGGCACCGCCGAGCTGGCCCGAACGAACCTCGCGCTGCCGATGAGCCCCGTCCTAGGACCGGACCGCGCCGCTCGGGTGGTGGGCGCGCTCGCGGCGCTTCGCGGGACCCTTAGGGCCGGCTCCAGAATTAATGGTGGAAATTGACGAGTGGCTGGGCGTGACTGACGCCGGCGGCTCGCCGCGATAATACCGGGAGCATTTGAGGACGAGCCGGCGGTGTCAGGCGCGTCCAGACGCCGTCAAGGCCGTCAATAATTCTGGAGCCGGCCCTTAGTCGCAGACTCCTAGAGCCGGCCGCCGACGAAGCGGTCGCTCAAGAGTCTCGCCGCCGAACCCACCCGGTCTGGCGAACGCGCAGTCGCCGCCGCTGTCGCGTCTGCACCGACGCGTCGAGATCGACCAGGGCCGCGCGTGCCGTTTCCGCTACCTCGGCCGGACCATCCTCAGCCGCGCGGCGATAGGCCGCGGCGGCGCCGTCGAAATCCCCTCGCCCCTCGAGCAAGGTGCCGAGGTTGAGCGCGGCGCCGGCATCGCCGCGCGTGTCGGCGCGTCGATAGGCCGCCTCGGCGCCGGCGAGGTCGCCGCGCTCGGCGAGTAGGCCGGCGAGGTTGAACGCGCCAGTTGGGTCACCGCGCTGATCCCCCCGCCGGTAGGCCTCTTCGGCACCATCCACGTCACCGCGTTGCTCGAGCAGCACGCCGAGATTCGATGCGCCGGCGGCGTGCCCGCGGTGATCGGCGCGGCTATACGCCGCCTCTGCGGCGGCGTAGTCGCCTCGTTCCGCGAATAGCCCTCCGAGGTTGAACGCGGCGGTCGCATCGCCTCTCTCGTCATCTCGCCGATAGGCCGCTTCCACATCGGCGGGCTCACCTTGGTCGTCGAGCTGCGTGCCGAGCGGCGACGCGATCGACTCGGGCCGGTTGCTCTCGACTGGCTCCTCACTGAGAGAAGGTGCTTCAGCCTCGGCCGCGCGGGCATGGTCCTCGTCGGGGGCTCCGAGCTCGTGCTCGACTGGGCCATCGGGTTCGTGCTGCACCGGGCCGCTGGATTCGGCCGCGGCCGCCTCACGCGCGCGCCGGTAGGCGGCCTCGGCACCCGCGAGATCGCCGCGCCGTTCGAGTACCTTGCCTAGGCTGAACGCACCGAGGGCTTCGGAGCGGCGGTACGCCGCCTCAGCGCCGAGGTGGTCGCCCCGCTGTTCCAGCAGGGCGCCGAGCTTGAACGCGCCGGCGGCGTCGCCCCACTCGCTCGCTCGCCGGTACGCCGCCTCTGCCCCCGCCAGGTCGCCATGCCGCTCGAGCAGGACGCCGAAACTCGACGCGGCCCCGGCATGACCGCGCTCCGCAGCACGAAGATAGGTCGCCTCGGCACTCCGCAGATCCTCGCGCCTTTCGAGGAGGACGCCCAGACGGAACGCGGCCGCGGCGTCCCCGCGCTCGTCGGCGCGACGAAACGCGGCCTCCGCGCCTGAGACCTCATGCCTGGCTTCGAGCAAGGCGCCGAGCTTGAAGGCGGCGTGTGGGTGACCGCGCGCGTCCGCCCGCGCGTACGCGCCGCGGGCGCGGTTCAGGTTCCCGCGCTGCTCGAGCAGTCCGGCAAAGAGGAACGCGGCCTCGGCGTGGCCTCGTCGATCTGCGCGCCGATAGGCGGCCTCCGCCTCGGCCTCGTCGCCTCGCTGTTCGAGCAGGGCGCCGAGTCTGAACGCTCCGGCAGCGTCGCCCAATTCGTCGCCGCGACGATACGCGGCCTCCGCTGCCCCCAGCTCGCCGCGCGCCTCGAGCAGTTCACCAAGCCTGGACGCGGCTGCGGGATGGCCGCGTTCGCCGGCGCGGCGATAGGCCGCCTCAGCATCGTCCGCTTCGCCCTTCTGCTCGAGCAGCATGCCGACCTTCAGCGCGCCGGCGGCATCACCCAAATCGTCCGCAAGGCGATAGGTGGCCTCGGCGTCAGCCACATCGCCCCTTTCCTCGAGCAGCCTGCCTAGTCTCAGCGCGCCGGAAGCTTCGGCGCGGCGGTAGGCCGCTTCCGCGGCGGCCAGGTCTCCCTGCTCCGCGAGCACTGCGGCGAGCCGGAACGCCTCCCCGGGATCCGCGCGGTCGCCGGCGTGACCGGGCATGTCTTCGGCACCCATCTCAGTGCCTCGTCGATCGGTTCCGAATGCCCCCTGGGTGACGCCCTCGCCCGCACCCATCGCCGGACAACCGTATTCGATTTGCCAAAGGTTTGCAACACGGGCGCCCTGCGGCAGAATGTGTGAACATCGATGCACAGACGTCGAGTCGCGGGCTGTGGGAGAAGCTGTGAGCACGACAGAGGTGAGTCACCCGGCCCGCGCAGTGCGCAACCAGGCGCCGCTGCTTCAGCCGGTCAACCTGTTCGAGACCGACCTTGCCCTCCAGGAGGGCGCCCAGCGGGAGGGCGGGGCATGGGGATCTAGCCGCGCCCGCGAAGCCGGCGCGGTGGCGGGGAGCATCGAGGCGCTCGAGCACGGCCGGCGTGCGGAACGGAATCTTCCGCTGCTGCGGACGCACGATCGCTACGGCAACCGGATCGACGAAGTGGAGCTCGATCCATCGTGGCACTGGTTGCTGCGCGGCGCGGTGGAGCGGGAGATACACAGCCTGCCCTGGACGGCTGCCACGCTCGGAGCGCACGTGGTCCGCGCCGCCCTGTTCATGCTGTGGGGCAACGTAAACGCAGGCGTGATGTGCCCGGTCTCGATGACCTACGCGGCCGTGCCGGCGCTGCGCGACGGGGCGCCGGAGATCGCGGAGGAATGGGAACCCCGGCTCACCTGGCCCGACTACGAGCAGGGCGCGCTGGCCGGGATGGCCATGACCGAGCGCCAGGGTGGCTCAGACGTACGGGCCAACCTCACCCGCGCCGAGCCGGTGAGCGAGGGTGTGTACGAGCTGCACGGCCACAAGTGGTTTTGCTCCTACCCGCCCTGCGAGGTGTTCCTGGTGCTCGCCCAGGCGCCGGCCGGGCTGTCGTGCTTCTTCGTCGAGCGCGGGCCGGGAATGGAGTTCCAGCGGCTGAAGGACAAACTCGGGACGCGCTCGCTGCCCTCCTCCGAGGTGGAGTTCCACGGTGCGCGGGGACATCTGGTGGGCGAGGAGGGCCGCGGGGTGCCGGCGATCATCCGGATGGTCAACCACACCCGGCTCGACTGCCTGCTCGGCGCGGCCACCAGCATGCGACGGGGGCTGGTCGAGGCGATCCATCACGCCCGCCACCGCTCCGCCTTCGGGGCGCTGCTCGTGGAGCAGCCCGCGATGCAGAACGTGCTGGCCGACCTGGCGATCGAGTCCGAGGCGGCCACGGCCGCCGCGCTGCGGGTCGCCCGCGCCTATGACTCGGACGACGAGGGAGCCTTCCGGCGGCTCGCCACCGCGGTCATGAAGTACTGGGTGTGCAAGCGGGCAGCGCCTCACGCCGCGGAGGCGCTCGAGTGCCTGGGCGGCAACGGGTTCGTCGAGGACTCCGGCATGCCGTTGCTGTATCGGGACGCGCCGCTGGGCTCGATCTGGGAGGGGTCGGGGAACGTGGCGGCGCTCGACGTGCTGCGGGCGATGGTCAAGGAACCCGAGGGGCTGCCCGCATTCCTGGCCGAATGCGACGCGGGCGCCGGCGCGGATCGGCGCCTTGATGCGCATCTGGACCGGGTACGTGCGGAGGCCACGTCGGTGTTCGCGTCCGGGGAGCCGCAGTTCTGCGCGCGGCGGATCGTCGAGGACCTGGCCGTGGCGCTCCAGGCCTCGCTGCTCGTGCGCTTTTCGCCGCCGGCGGTGGCTGACGCGTTCTGCGCCGGGCGGCTGGGCGGGGACAGCGGGCGGGTGTACGGGACGCTTCCGCCGGGAGTCGACGCCGGGGCGATCGTCGACCGCGCGTTCGCGGCGTGAGCGACGCGGTGCGGGACACCGTGCGTGATCCGGTGCGCGTCGAGCGTGACGGTCCGGTGTGCACCGTCCTGCTCTCGCGGCCCGAGCGTCGCAATGCGGTTGACGGCGCGACGGCTGCGGCGCTGTCCGGGGCATTTCGGGAGTTCGAGGCGGACGCGGGCGCCGCCGTGGCGGTGCTGCACGGCGAGGGCGACGTGTTCTGCGCCGGCGCGGACCTTCACGCGGTGGGCACGCCGGGCGGTAACCGGGTCGCGCCCGACGGCGAGGCGCCGATGGGTCCGACCCGGATGCGGCTCTCGAAGCCGGTGATCGCAGCGGTGGCGGGCTACGCGGTGGCCGGCGGGCTGGAGCTGGCGCTGTGGTGCGACCTGCGCGTGGCCGAGGAGAGCGCGGTGTTCGGGGTGTTCTGCCGGCGCTGGGGCGTGCCGCTGATCGACGGCGGGACGGTGCGGCTGCCGCGGCTGATTGGGGTGTCGCGGGCGATGGACATGGTGTTGACGGGGCGGCCGGTGGGGGCTTCGGAGGCGCTGGCCATCGGGCTGGTGAACCGGGTGGTGCCGGACGGCTCGAGCCGTGCGGCGGCCGAGGCGCTAGCGCGTGAGCTGGCCGCGTTCCCGCAGACGTGCCTGCGGGAAGACCGGCTTTCTCTCCTGGAGCAGGAGGGTCTCGAGGAGCCGGCCGCGCTGGCTAACGAGTTCGCCCACGGGGCGCGGTCACTCGAGGACGTGGCGGCGGGGTTGGCGCGCTTTCGTGCTGGCGCCGGGCGCGCCGGCGCCTTCGAGTGAGAGGCTGGTCGAGAAACGCAAGCATGTCTTGCGTTTCTCGACCAGGCCCGGGGTAGCGATGAGTTTTCGCGGGCGATCCGGTCGTAGGATGCGAGCACTATGGCGTTGGTATGCCTACACGGTCCGCTTCGGAACCTGGCCGGCGGGCGCGCCGCGCAGGAGGTGGGCGGCGGCGACGTCCGAGCGGTGCTGCGCGGGCTGGAGGATCTGCATCCCTCGGTGGCGGGCTGGATCCTCGACGAGCGTGGGGCGATCAGGCGCCACATCAACGTGTTCGTGAACGGTGAACGCGGCGGCGAGCAGACGGCCGTCGCCGCCGAAGATCGGGTGGAGGTGCTGCCCGCGATCACAGGAGGAACATGACCGAGATCCTGCTGGGGACCAAGAAGGGGCTGTTCGTGCTGGAGGGCGACCCCGGCACGGATGACTTCGAGATCCGCTGCCGGGCCTTCCCGGGCGAGCCGGTCGATTTCGCGATGCGCGACCGGGTGAGCGGCCACGTGCTCGCCACCGTGACCTCGCCCTTCTACGGACCCAAGATCTGGTTCGCCGAGGACCCGGCCGGCGAGTGGACGCAGGCCGAGGGGGTTGCGTTGCCCGAGGGCGGGGATGAGGCGCTCGAGCGCATCTGGGTGATCGTGGCGGGGGCGGACGGCTCGCTTTATGCGGGCGGCGACCCCGGTGTGCTGTTCGAAAGCCGCGACGGCGGCGTGACGTGGGAGCTCAACCGGGCGCTGCGCCGGCACCGCGTCGAGGAGAAGTGGCAGCCGGGCGGCGGCGGGCTGTGCCTGCACTCGATCGTGCCCTGGCCGGGGGAGCCCGAGAAGCTGTCCGTGGCCGTGTCGGCGGCCGGGGTGTGGCATACCGACGATCACGGCGAGACCTGGCGACGCGGGAATCAGGGCATCGTGCCCCGGTACCTGCCCGAGGAGGCGCGCGAGGGCGCCACCCAGCTGTGCGTGCACCGCATGGAGCGCTCGCCAAGCAAGCCCGAGCGCATGTTCATCCAGTTTCACTGGGGCGTCTACCGCTCCGACGATGGCGGTGAGAGCTGGACCGAGATCGGCGACGGGCTGCCCTCGGACTTCGGCTTCCCGCTCGCGCTCGACCCCGCCGACCCGGACAGTGCGTACGTCATCCCGCTCCAGGGCGACTTTGACCGGGTGACGCCGGACGGCAACGTCCGCGTATACGAGACGCGCGACGGCGGCTCGAGCTGGAAGCCTCGCGGCGAGGGCCTCCCGGATCACGAGGCTTACCTGACCGTGCTGCGGCGGGCGTTCGACCGCGCCGGCGAGGGCCCGGACCTCCAGCTGTACTTCGGCGCCACCTCGGGTGACGTGTTCGGGTCGGCCGACGCCGGCGCCACCTGGTTCACCGCGGCCACGCGGCTCCCGCCCGTGTTCTCGGTCACCGCGAGCGACTAAGCGGCGGCGCCACTAAGGGCGGCCGTTGCCGGCGTCGAGCCGGGCGGCCCAGGCCAGGAGCCGGTCCACCTCCTGATCGGTCAGGCCGACCGCCGGGTCGGTCGTGACCAGGAGAGTCGGGCCGGGCCGGGCGGCGGCCCACGAGCGGCAGCCCTCGTCATGGGCGTCATCGATCCAGGCCAGGGGCCTGGACGCCTCGACGTGGCGGTCGATCCCGCCGAGCTTCCAGTGAGCCTGGGTGGGCCGCTCGCTGGGATCGAACACCACGTGGGGGAGCGGACCGGAGAGACCGAGGGCCAGCGGAAGGTATTCGTTGGCCTTCTCCTCCCAGCCCGTGCACCAGGCGAGCTCGAACTCCCCGGCCAGCCGGCGCAGATGACGGCCGGCGGCGGCGGAGAGGAAATGGGTGATCCCGTCGACCAGCTGGTAGCGCCCCGCGGGCGGCGCGGCGTGGTCGAAGCCGAACAGCGAGATCACGCCGTCGACGTCGATCAGGAGCAGGGGGCGGTCCACCGATGGCTCTTACGTTGTTGTTCGGAGGTTGCGATTAGCTGAGGGCGAGTGACGTGATGCTGTCACGGGTACTGAATTGGCCGTACAGTGTCCGGCTCGCTCAAGGGCGTTCCCGTGTTGTCGAGACAGTTCGTGAGACAGCACCGCCCCGGTCCGTTCTCTTTAAGCCCCCTTGTCCTCCTTCTTCGGCATCCTGCTCGCGCTCGCCTGCGCCCTGGCCACAAACGTCGGGTTCCTGTACAAGCACCGTGGCGCGTGCGCGGCGCCGGCGGTCGACATCCGGCGGCCGCTGGCCACGGCGGCGGCGCTGTTCGCCTCTCCGCTGTTCACGATCGGTTGGGTGATCGGCGCCGGTGCCTGGGTCTTCCACGTCGCGGCGATGTCGGTTGCGCCCCTGTCGCTCGTGCAGGCGGTGCTGGCCGGCGGAATTGTGCTGCTGGCGGTCATGGCCGAGCAGATCCTGGGCTGCCGGGTCGGCCGGCGGCAGTGGATCGGTCTCGGGCTGACCGCGTTCGGGCTGATGCTCCTCGGCCTCACGCTCCCGGCCAGCCACGGGGCGCACTCCCGGTTCTCGATCCCGGGCATGATCGGCTTCGAGGCGGTGCTGATCGTGGTTGGGGCGCTGCTGATCCTCGGCCCGAGGATGGGGGCCCCCGAAGAGCACCACGGCTACATGCTGGGCGCCGCCTCGGGGATCCTGTTCGGCGTCTCCGACGTGGCGATCAAGGCCATCGCGGGCCTGGTCGGCTCCTCGGGCGCCGCCGGCCTGGCCACCCCATGGACGTGCGTGTGCGTGCTCGCCTCCGTGGCCGCGTTCTATTCCTCGGCCAAGGGCCTGCAGGATGGGGACGCGGTGCCGGTCATTGCGGTCACCGGCACGGCGGCCAACGTCGCCGGCATCGTGGGCGGGTTCATCGTGTTCGGCGATGCGCTTCCCGCCGACCCGGTGTCGCTGGTCGTCCAGTGCGTCGCGTTCGCGCTGGTGATCGGCGCCGCGTGGCTGATGCCGGCGCCGGTGCGCGCGGCCGCTACGGCCTCCGCGGGCGCCACGGCCTAGGCGCGGCGCGTCGCGCGCCACGACCTAGGCGCGGTGCGCCGGCCTCCGCCGGGCATGGACGCCCGGCGGCATGGTCCCAGGGACGCCGAGCGCAGCGAGGCCCATCCTCATCGTCTAACGGCCACGCCAATTCGCACAATTGCCGCACCCTTCAGGGGCCGCTACGGTTATACAAAACGGCAAACGAGTTGGAGGGACCTGAATGACGAGCGCGGTCGAGAGTGAGCAGGGCACGCTCCAGGAGCTGGCCAAACGCCACCTGTGGATGCACTTCACCCGGATGTCGGCCTACGCCGAGACGGACGTGCCGGTCATCGTCCGGGGTGAGGGCTGCTACGTGTGGGACGAGCACGGCAAGCGCTACCTGGATGGCCTCTCGGCGCTGTTCTGCGTGAACATCGGTCACGGCCGCGCGGACATCGCCCAAGCCGGCGCCGACCAGGCTAAGGACCTCGGGTTCTTCACCACCTGGTCCTACGCACACCCGCCGGCGATCGAGCTGGCGGCGCGGATCGCCTCGCTCGCGCCGGGCGACCTAAACCGGGTGTTCTTCACCAGCGGCGGCAGCGAGGCCGTCGAGTCGGCCTACAAGCTCGCGCGCCAGTACCACAAGGTGACCGGCAAGCCGAACAAGACCAAGCTGATCGCGCGGGAGATCGCCTACCACGGGACGAGCCTGGGCGCGCTGTCGGCCACCGGGATCACCGGCCTGCGCACGCCGTTCGAGCCGCTCACCCCGGGCGCCTCGCACGTGCCGAACACGAACACGTTCCGGATGCCGGACGGGTTCGATGTGAGCTGGTTCGCGGAAGCGATCGCCGAGAAGATCGAGTTCGAGGGGCCGGACACGGTGGCGGCGGTGATCCTCGAGCCCGTCCAGAACGCCGGCGGATGCTTCACCCCGCCCGAGGGTTACTTCCAGCGCGTCCGCGAGATATGCGACGAATACGACGTGCTCCTGATCTCCGACGAGGTGATCTGCTCGTGGGGCCGGCTGGGCGAGTGGTTCGGGGCCCAGCGCTACGACTACCACCCCGACCTGATCACGACGGCGAAGGGGCTGACCAGCGCCTACGCGCCGATGGGGGCGGTGATCGCATCCGACCGGGTAGCGGAGCCGTTCATGCAGGGTATCCACAGCTTCACGCACGGGTTTACGTTCGCCGGGCATCCGATCTGCGCGGCCGTGGCGATGGCAAATCTGGACGCCTTCGAGCGCGAGGGGGTGCTCGAGAACGTGCGGACGAACGAGGGCCCGTTTCGGGCCATGCTCGAGTCGCTGCGTGACATCCCGATCGTGGGCGACGTCCGCGGCGCCGGGTTCTTCCATGCCATCGAGCTGGTCAAGGACAAGGAGACCAAGGAGTCGTTCGACGACGAGGAGTCAGAGACGCTGCTGCGCGGCTTCCTGTCCGGGGAGCTGTACCGGCGGGGCCTGATCTGCCGGGCCGATGACCGCGGCGATCCGGTGATCCAGCTCTCGCCGCCGCTGATTGCGGGGCCGGAGCAGTTTGAGGAGATCGAGTCGATCCTGCGGTCGGTGCTGACCGAGGCCGGCGAGCGGATGCACGTCCACGCCCAATCGGGTCCGGTGCGGCTGCGGCGCGAGGTTTGATGCTGACCGTCCGGGACCTGCTGCAGGACCTCGACGTCCGTCTGCTGGCGGGCGAGCGAAGCCTGCATCTTCCGGTGCGGTGGGTGCACATCTCAGAGCTGCTCGATCCGACTCCGTGGCTGTCCGGTGGCGAGCTGCTGTTGACCACCGGCATGCAGCTCGACACGCCGGCGCAGCAGCGAGAGTTCGCGGCACGCTTGGCCGACCACCACCTGGCGGGCCTCGGGTTCGGGACCGGCTTCAAGCACGAGACGGTCCCGCCCCCATTGCTCGAGGTGGCGGCCGAGCGCGAGTTCCCGGTGTTCGAGGTGCCGTACGAGGTGCCGTTCATCGCGGTCACCGAGGCGGCGTTCACGCAGCTGGTCAACGAGCAATACGCGGTGCTGCGGCGGGCGCTGGCTGCTCAGGAGCGCCTCGAGCGGATCGTCCTGTCCGAGCGGGGACTGGACGCGCTGGTGGGGGCGCTGTCGACGCTGATCGGGGCGGCCGTGGTGGTATTCGACTCGCGCGGCGAGCCTCTGCAGCAGCACGAGTTCAGGCGGCGCGTGGACACGGAGGTGTTGGCGACGCTGCGCAGCGACGTGCGCGAGCGGGCGAGGCGGCGCGAGGCGCGGGCCTTCATGCCCTCGCTGGTCGAGGGTAATCAGGGGCTGGCCCTGCCGGTGGCCGCGGACGGCGCGCCGCAGCCGGGATCTGGCTCGGGGCCGGGCCGGGTGCCGCAGGCGTGGCTGGTGGCGATCAAGGACGCCGGGCCCCTGTCGGACTTCGACCGCCTGACCCTGCACCAGGCGGTGACGATCGTGGCCCTCGAGCTGCTGCGCGCGCGGGTGGCGGGGGAGACCGAGCGGCGGCTGGCCGGCGACGTGCTCGATGCGATCGCGAGCGGCGAGCTGAGCGGACCGGAGGTGGCGCGGCGGCTGGGGCCGTTCGGGTTGTCCGACCGGGTGGCGGCGATTGTCCTGCGACCCTCCACGGAGAGCCGCGCGGGATCGGGCGCGGGTACGGCTTCGCTCGAGGGGATCTTGTGGTCGGCGCTACGCGAGGAGGCCACCCCGGCGCTGGTCGCGTCGGTGGGGCCGCTGGCCTGCGCCCTGGTCCCGGGTGCGAGCGATGAGGAGCTGCTGGCGCTCACGCAGCGCGTGGTGATGGCGGCCGACGGCGGGCGGCGCGACGAGGTCCGGGTCGGACTGGGACGGGCGGTGCCGGTCCTCGACGCGCGGCGAAGCTTCCATGAGGCTCGCTGTGCCTTGGAGGCGGTGGCGCTCGGCGTGGCTGGCAGCGATAGCAACGGATCGGGCCCCGGGCGGCCGCGGGTCGCCACGTACAAGGACCTCGGGTCCTTTCAGCTGCTCCTGTCGTTGCAGGACGACGAGGCGCTGCGGCTGTTCTGCGACTCGATCCTCGGGCCGATCGAGGCCAGCGAGGGGCCCTACGGCGGAGAGCTGATGCGCTCGCTCGAGGCGTTCATCGAGGAGAACGGCCAGTGGGAACGGGCGGCCAGGCGGCTGTACTGCCACCGGCATACGCTGCGCTATCGGATCCGGCGGGTCGAGGAGCTCACGGGCCGGAACCTGTCGTCGGCCCGGGACCGGATCGAGTTCTGGCTGGCCCTGCGCGGCCGGCAGCTGGTGGCATGACGTCGGGTTGTCGATACACGGGAAGGCGGTGCTAGTCGCGTGAAGGTCGGGGTTCCAACAGAGGTCAAGTCGGATGAGTACCGGGTGGCGCTGACGCCGGCGGGCGTTCGCGAGCTGGTCGACGCCGGGCACGAGGTGTTCGTGCAGAGCGGCGCCGGCCTGGGATCGGGGATCACGGACGAGGACTATGGCGCCCAGGGCGCCGCGATCGTGCCCGACGCCGACGCGGCGTTCGAGGAGGCGACGCTGATCGTCAAGGTCAAGGAGCCCCAGCCGGAGGAGGTGGCCCGGCTCGAGCCGCGCCACACCCTGTTCACCTACCTGCACCTGGCGGCGGACGCATCGCTGACGCAGGGATTGATGGAGTCCGGGGCGACCTGCATCGCGTATGAGACGGTGGAGGACACACGCGGGCGGCTGCCGCTGCTGGCGCCCATGTCCGAGGTCGCCGGCAAGATCGCCACCCAGGCCGGCGCGTTCATGTTGGAGAAGCCGTTGGGCGGACGCGGGATTCTTCTAGGTGGCGTTCCGGGCGTGGCTGCGGCCAACGTGATGATCGTCGGCGGCGGGGTGGTCGGCATGAACGCGGCTTTCATCGCGCTGGGCATGGAGGCGACCGTGTTCGTCTACGACCGCAACCTCGACCGCCTGCGCGAGCTCGACATCGCGTTCAACGGACGGGCCGATACGTGCTTTGCCTCGACGCTGGAGATCGAGCAGCGGCTGCCGTATATGGATCTGGTCATCGGAGCGGTCCTGGTCCACGGGGCGCGGGCGCCGCGGGTGATCACGCGGGCCCAGCTTTCGCTGATGAAGCGCCACGCGGTGCTGGTCGACGTCTCGATCGACCAGGGCGGCTGCTTCGAGACCTCGCGGCCGACCACGCATTCGAACCCCACCTACGAGGTCGACGGGATCACCCACTACTGCGTGACGAACATGCCGGGGGCGGTGCCGATCACGTCGACCTACGCGCTGACCAACGCCACCATGCCGTACGTGGTCCACATCGCCACCGCCGGTGTGCAGGGAGCCATCTCGGCCAATCCGGGGCTCAAGCTGGGCGTCAACATCGCCGGCGGGCAGGTGACCTACCCGCCGGTGGCCGACGCGGTCGGGCTGTCTTGCGTGTCGGTCGACGAGGCGCTCGGGGTCGCCGCCTGACCGGCCGGCCCACGCGGCGAACTCCTGGTGAGCCCAGCCGCGGCGATCGCGCCCGTGCGGCGCTCTGACCGGCTTCTACAGCCTGTCGCGCGGAGTGGGCATCACGATCGGGCCGATCCTGGCCGGCGTGCTGATCTCGTTGACAAGCCGCGGCCCGTACACCGGCACCCAGGGATTCCAGGCCATGTGGATCGTGTGCGCCGGCGCGGCGCTGACGAGCATCGTTTTCGTCCGCAGGCTCCAGCGGGCGGAGAACGACCGGCGCGAGCTCGAGCGAGAGTAGCCGGGGGTCTCGCGGCTCGGCGCGCGTAGACCGAGAGCTCCGCTCCGGTCGGCGCGCATAGACCGAGAGCTCCGCTCCGGCGCGGGTGTGGCGCCGGCTACGCGTGCCGCCGCCCGGCGCCGGGCGGGGTGCAAAACGCGCAAAATCACCGGGCGCGGCGGAGCTTTCCTCAGATAAGCGCCGGTGAGACGCTTATTCCGTCCGGGCCGGCGGCGGGGGCGCCGGTTTTGCACGTTGTGCACCCCGGCCACCCGGTTTGCCACACGATGGACACAGACGCGGTCGGCGCCCCTGCTACGCTAGCCAACCGCATGCCGACTACCAGCCAATTGATCCGCAAGGGCCGTACTCCGCCCAAGAAGAAGCTTGCCACCCCGGGCCTGAAGTCCGGCAAGGGCCGCAAGCGGAAGGTTGCCGCTCCGCAGCGTCGCGGCGTCTGCACGCGCGTGTACACGACCACGCCGAAGAAGCCGAACTCGGCGCTGCGCAAGGTGGCGCGCGTGCGGCTGACCAACGGCATGGAGGTCGGCGCCTACATTCCCGGCGAGGGCCACAACCTGCAGGAGCACTCCGTGGTGCTCGTGCGCGGCGGGCGGGTCAAGGATCTGCCGGGCTTCCGCTACAAGGTGATCCGCGGCACGCTGGACGCCGCCGGCGTGGGCGATCGCAAGAAGGCCCGCTCCCAGTACGGCGTAAAGGCCAAGTAGCCGGGTATCGATGCCGCGCCGCGCAGCAGCCCAGGTCCGGACGATCGAGCCCGACCCCGTGCACCGCAATCGCATGGTCCAGCAGGTCATCAACAAGGTCATGCTGGATGGCAAGAAGTCGGTCGCCGAGAAAATCGTCTATGACGCCCTGGCCATCTTGGCCGAGCGATCCGGCAAGAACCCGGTGGAGCAGCTCGAGGCGGGGATCAAGGCCTTGACCCCGGTGCTCGAGGTCAAGTCCCGGCGCGTCGGCGGCGCCACCTACCAGGTTCCGGTCGAGGTGCCGGCGCGGCGAGCGCGCACGCTCGCGGTTCGCTGGCTCGTCCAGTATTCCCGCCAGCGGCGCGAGAAGACGATGGCGCAGCGCCTCGCCCATGAGCTACTGGACGCACAGCAGCAGCAGGGGGCGGCGTTCAAGCGCAAGGACGACGTCTACCGCATGGCGCAGGCCAACAAGGCCTTCGCCCACTACCGCTGGTAGCGGCAGCTAGATCAGGATGATGCCGCCGTTGCGCTGCATCCCCTCCTTGAGGGCGATGAGGTTGGCGGCCACGTACGGAATGCGGTGCTGTTCGTGCCACCCGGTGGGGAAATAGGTGACCAGCCGGGAGACCTGGAAGGCCGCCCGGATGGCCGGCACGAAGTCGCGGTAGCGTGCGTCGGTGTAGTACCAGAACGAGTTTTCGTTGTAGAAGGCGACGTGGGTGGGATCTTGAAAAGCTCCCCTCCCGTCGGTGCTGGGGGTCTGTGAGAGCAGCAGCCCGCCCGGCGCCAGCACGCGGTACAGCTCGTTGATGAGGGCGGTTTTGTCCGTGACGTGCTCGAGGAAGTCGACCGCCCGGATCACCCCTACCGAGCTGTCCTCCAGGGGCAGGCGCGCGGGAAGAGTGGCGACGATGTCCACGCCCTCGCCGGGGTACTGATCGACGCCGAGATACGCGGTCGGGTGGTTGTGGGCGGCACCGAGGTCGAGCGCCAGCAGGCCCTGGCGGTGGGCCCAGGCCAACGCGTTTCCCTCGACGTAGCGGTCGTAGAGCGCCACCGTCTCCGTCTGGATGAAGGCGTTGGTATCGGCCTCGCGTTGCGTGTTGCGGGTATGCATGCGCTGCAGGTAAAGGCACTGGTCGATCAGGCGGAACTCGCCGACCTGGTAGAGCTTGCACATCAGGTCCTGGTCGTCCAGCACGTGTCGCGTCGGGTCATACCCGCCCGCTTTGTCGTATGCCGCTCGCGCATACGCCCGTACATGGTTCGGCGCGAACCAGATGTAAGAGATGTTGTGGGGGGTGGGCGCGAACGACTGTGCGTATTGCACGCTGCGCCCGTCGACGGCCGTTTCCTGGTAGATCCATCCGTTGGCGGTGTCGAAGCGGGAATCGTCGCGAGATCCGTCCTCGAGGATCTGGGCGGCATGGCTGTACACCAGGGCGGCGTCGGGGTCACCGTCGAAGGCCCGGACGATCTCCGCCAGCGCCGTGCCGGCGAGGATGTCATCGTGATCGAACTCCACCAGGATCTCCCCGCGCGCCTCGGCGCATGCTCGCTGCTTTGCCGCGCCCACGCCATGGATCGAGTCGTCGATGATCAGGCGGACCCGATCGTCGGCACGCTGGGGGCGCCACCGTGCCCCCGCGTTGAGCAGCACCACCCACTCCCAGTTGGCGTATGTCTGCCGAAGGAGGCTGTCGAAGCAGTCGTCGAGGAACTGAGGGTGGTGTGTGACGGTGAACACGCTCAGCCGGGGGAGCGGAGTCATGGCGTGCTCGAGCCAGCCGGTGCGGCCAGCGCGATGCGGGGCCTGACGGTCACCCGGAGGCGGGCGGGCGGACCGCCGCGAGGCGGGCGTCCAGGGCCACGGCACGGGCGTGGGACTTGGCACCCTGGGCCTTCTCGCCCAGCCGGTCGTACACCCAGCCCTCGCGCAGGAACGCCGTCGCCGCCTTGGAGTTGATCGACGTGATGCGTTGATACATCGACAGCGCTGCGTGCAGGTCTGTGCGCTCGAGCAGGATCGCCTGGTTGTACATCGCGGGCGTATACCGCGCGTCGATCGAGATCGCCCTGGTGTAGTCGGCGATGGCTTTGGAGGCCTGGTTTTGCTCCTGGGCGATCAGGCCCAGGTTGTACCACGCGTACTTGTTGGCCGGGTCGATGACGAGGACGTCGTGAAAGGTCGTTTCAGCTTGTTGGTACTGCTTGGCATTCGCCTGCATGATCCCGGCGCCGATCAGCGCATTGGCCGAGCTCGCGCCGGTCTGGCCGCGGGACGTCGCGGAGGACTGCGTCGACGACGTGGCGTGACTGCCACTCGAGCCGCAGCCGGTCACGGCCAGGCTGGCCATGATGAACCAGGTCGCGATGCCCAACACCCGGGCAGCGCGGCGCTTGGCCGGTCCGCGCGGCGACACGTCAGCTGCTGCCGCAAGCGAGACGGTGATGAGCTGGTGACAGCGTGGCGATGGCGACCATCCCGGGGTTGCTGCGCTCGCGGCATTCGCGGCGGGCTTCCCGGCGGATTCAAAGGATGACGCAATCCTCATCGCCCTACGCCACGCTATGGACCGGCGCAGATGACATAGGCGGTAACCGTGTTGGCCGCCGCGCCGAGTGAGCCGGCGTAGAACGTGACCGTCCACCCGGTTCCGGCACTGTTCGGTGCGCTGGTGGACATGGCCACGCCCGCCGCGACGGAGGAGGACCCGCCACCGCCGACCACTGTGCCGCTGGTGCACGTCGCGGTGAGAGTGACCGAGTTCCCCGACGAGGTCGGTCCCGTCGCCGCCGTGCTGACCTTTGTGAATGTCCTTGGGGCGCCCGTGGTCCCTTGCGGTCCCGCCGCGCCCTGAGGACCCTGGGCGCCGGTCCCAGCCGGACCCTGAGGACCCTGGACGCCCGTACCCGTCGCTCCCTGTGGGCCCTGAACGCCCTGCGGGCCTGTACCGCCAGTCGTTCCCTGGGCGCCCGCTGCGCCCTGCGGGCCTGAACCGCCGGTCGCGCCCTGGAAGCCCTGTGGACCCTGAGCGCCGCCCGAACCCTGGGTCCCGGCCGCGCCCTGGGCGCCGGTTCCCCCCTGTGCGCCGGTGGCGCCGGTCGCGCCCTGTGAACCCGTCGGGCCCTGGAAGCCCTGTGGACCGGCGACGCCCTGGACCCCCTGGAACCCTTGAGTCCCTTGCGCGCCCCGAGTGCCTTGGACCCCTTGCGGTCCCTGGGTTCCGGTGGCGCCTTGGGTGCCGGTGGCGCCTTGGGTTCCGGTGGCGCCTTGGGTTCCGGTAGCGCCTTGGGTTCCGGTAGCGCCTTGGGTTCCGGTGGCGCCGACTGCGCCTTGAGTGCCCTGGAAGCCTTGGAACCCCTGGGGACCGGTCGCCCCGGTGGCGCCAACTGTGCCCTGGAAGCCTTGGAACCCTTGGGGACCGGTCGCCCCGGTGGCGCCAACTGTGCCCTGGAAGCCTTGGATCCCCTGGGGACCGGTCGCCCCGGTGGCGCCAACTGTGCCCTGGAAGCCTTGGAACCCCTGCGGACCGGTCGCCCCGGCGGGACCGGTCGCTCCGGTGGCACCTTGAGCGCCTGTAGCACCCGCGACTCCGATGGCGCCCTGCGCGCCGATGGCGCCCTGCGCGCCGCTGGCGCCCTGCGCGCCGCTGGCGCCCTGCGCGCCAGTGGCGCCGAATGCGCCTTGAGTCCCTTGGAAGCCTTGGAAGCCCTGCGGGCCGGTCGCTCCGGTGGCACCTTGAGCGCCTGTAGCACCCGTGACTCCGGTGGCGCCTTGCGCGCCGGTGGCGCCTTGCGTTCCGGTGGCGCCGACTGCGCCTTGGTTGCCCTGGAA
>JAFASQ010000545.1 GCA_019244395.1 Solirubrobacterales bacterium
GAGCTCGATCCGGGCGCTGCCGAGATGGCGCAGGGGCGGGGCTGCGGCGAGGTTCGCGTGGGCCGGCTCGAGGAGCTGCCCTGGGCGGACGGCTACTTCGACCTCATCACCTGCCTGGACGTGATCGAGCACACCCCGGACGACCGCGCGACGCTGAGCGAGCTGAGGCGAGTGTGCAAGCCGGGCGGGTTCCTCGTCGTCACCGTGCCGGCCTATCAGGGCCTCTGGTCGACGCACGACGTGGCCAACCATCACTACCGGCGTTACTCGCGGCCGCGACTGCGGGAAGCCGCGCTCGGCGCCGGCTGGCGGGTGCGCCGGATGACCTCATTCAACGGCCTGCTGCTGGCCCCGGCGGCGGCGGTGCGGGTGGCCGAGCGGCGGCGACTGCGCCAGCCGAATTCCGATTACAAGCCCGAGCTGACGCTCGGCCCGGAGTGGCTGAACGCCGTGCTCGAGCAGCCGCTGCGCCTCGAGGCGCGGTGGCTCGGGCGGGGGCGGACCATGCCGGCGGGACTATCGCTGCTCGCCGTGTTCGAGAACCCGGGAGCGGCCGGCTGAGCGGGATGTCGGTCTGATGGTCGTGCTCGCGGGCATCATCGGTTCGTTCGCCGCGATCATCGGGCTGTCGGACAACCTGGGCTACCTGCTGCCGGCGATCATCGGGCTCGAGTCGATGGGCATACCGTCGCCGGGAGAGACCGCGCTGGTCGCCGCGGCGGTGCTGGCCAGCTCGGGGAAGCTCAACATCGTGCTGGTGATCGTGATCGGCGTAACCTCGGCGATCGTCGGGGACAACATCGGCTATCTGCTCGGGCGCAAGTACGGGCGCAACGTGTTCATGGCGCCCGGGCCGTTCATGCACCACCGGATCAACGCGATCCGCTACGGCGATGGGTTCTTCGAGCGCCACGGGCCTAAGGCGGTGTTCTTGGGACGTTGGATCGCGCTCGTGCGCTTCGCCACCGCGTGGCTGGCCGGCATCAATCGCATGCCGTTCAGGCAGTTCTTCTTCTGGAACGCGCTCGGCGGGATCACCTGGGGCATCACCTACGGGCTGGTCGGCTACTTCGGCGGCAAGGCCGCCGCGCACGTCCTGGCCCAGGCCGGCATCGTCGGGCTTGTCATCATGGTGCTGATGGCCGTGGGGGCTTGGGTGCTGTACCGGCGGCGAGAGCGCGAGGCGACCCGAGAATCGGGGGATTAACGAAGCGGCGCGGCCGCGCGCGCGTGCAGCTCGAGCAGCTGCTCGAGGCTCGGGCCGCCCGGTCCTCGCTCGTCGATGCGGGCCATGCCGCATTCCGTGGCCACGGCGAATTCCATCCCGCCGCTCCCGGTGCTGGCGGCCTCGATGAGCTCGTTGGTGCGCTGCTCGTCGCCGTCGTAGTCGATCACGCCGAGCGCCAGGCGCTTGACCCTCAGGTCCCGGAGCGGCTCGAAGTAGCCCGGATCACGACCAGTGTCCCGGTCGGCCGGCATGTGCACGAAGTCGACGCGGTCGGCGACGGCGCCCGCCACCTCCACGCAGAGGCTGAGATCTTGGGGCACGGTGAAGTGGCGATGCTTGTAGTCGCCGTAGCAGAGGTGCACACCACGGGGCACGCCGCTCGGGCTGCGCGAGATCAGGTCCTGCAGGGTGCCCAGCACTGCTTCGCGGTTGCCGAGCCCGCCGGCTGCGGGCAACTGCAGTGTCAGCGCCCCGAACTCGACCGCGACGTCGTACTGCAGCACCAGATCGTCGCCGACGATCGACGCGATGTCCTTGATCTCGCGGTCAATGGCGGCCGCATAGACGCGGAAGAACGGCTCCTGGTCCTCGTCTCTCACCCAGGTGACGACGCTGGCGAAGGGGGTCGGGATCGAGACCTGGAACTTGACCTCGTCGGGGATCGCGCCCTCGGCGCGCAGGCGCTGGTAGATCGGGTAGGACTGCTCGGCGGCGTCGGCATAGCCGAGCCACCGCGGCGGCAGCTCGGTCACCGACGACGCCACCGACAGGGCCGGGAACTCCGCGTAGTCGGGGTTGTCGACGTGCGCTGCCGCGTGGGTGCCCCTCATCTCGACACCGTCGAGGGCGAGCAGCTTGCCGAGCTGCCAGCCGATCCACCCACTGCGCTCGCCGGTCTCGCCGTCGGTGATCGCGTAGAGGTGGCGGCCGAGAAGGCCCGCCGCGGTCCGCATCGCGCTCTCCGCATCGGGCGCTCGCAACCCGCCGACCAGGTGCGCACCCACCGTCTGCTGAGGCGTCACCTCGCCGCTAGGAGCTCTCGAGGTCGAGCGCGCACGAGTTGATGCAGTAGCGCAGCCCGGTAGGCGCCGGCCCGTCGTCGAACACGTGCCCGAGGTGGCCGCCGCAGTGCTTGCAGAGGACCTCGGTCCGCCGCATGAACAGGCTGCGATCCTCGCGCAGCTCGATGTTCTCGGCTACCGCCGGCTCGTAGAAGCTCGGCCAGCCGGTGCCCGAGTCGAACTTCGTGTCGGAGCGGAACAGCTCGTTGCCGCAGCCGGCGCAACGGTAGGTGCCGTCGTCCTTGACGTGAACGTACTTGCCGGTGAACGGACGCTCGGTGCCGTGCTGGCGCAGGATCTCGTACTGCTCGGGCGTCAGTCGCTCGCGCCACTCCTCGTCGGAGAGCGTCACCTCGCGCCCAGTGTGGGTTTCGCGTTCGGTTGCCATGGGGACTACGGTAGCGCGGTGCCTGCCTGCGATACGGTGAACGGGCGATGAAATTCGGCGTGGCGATCTTCCCGACCGAAGCGGTCCAGCCGCCCTCCGAGATCGCCACGATGGCCGAGGAGCGCGGGTTCGAATGCCTGCTGTTTCCCGAGCACACCCACATCCCCGCCAGCCGCGCGTCGCCGTGGCCGGGCGGCGGCGAGCTCCCCTCCCACTACAGCCGCACCTACGACCCGTTCGTGGCGGCGACCGCGGCCGCGGCGGCGACCGAGCGGCTGCTGATCGGGACCGGGATCTGCCTGGTGATCGAGCGCGACCCGATCACCACAGCCAAGGAGGTGGCTTCGGTCGACGTCCTGTCCGGCGGTCGGTTCCTGTTCGGCGTCGGCGCCGGCTGGAACGCCGAGGAGATGCGCAACCACGGCACCGAGCCGTCACGACGGTTCTCGCTGATGCGCGAGCGCATCGAGGCGATGAAGGCGATCTGGACGCAGGACGAGGCGAGCTACTCGGGTAGACACGTCGGCTTCGAGCGGATCTGGTGCTGGCCCAAGCCGGCGCAGAAGCCGCACCCGCCCGTGCTGGTCGGCGGCAGTGGGGCGCGAGTGCTGGATCGGGTGCTGGCCTATGGCGATGGGTGGATGCCCAACCGCATTCCCGATGACGAATTGGCGGCTCGTATCCGCGAGCTGAACGCGCGCGCGAGCGAGGCCGGCCGCGAGCGTATCCCGGTGACGGTGGTCGGCATGGACCCGGACGCGGCGCGTATCGATCGCGTGGGTCAGGCCGGAGTCGATCGCGTGGTGTTCTGGCTGCCCCCGGAGAGCCCCGGTGCCGTGGAAGAGGGCTTCGACCGATACGTGGCAGTGATGGAGCAGCTCCAGGCCGCGGGGTGAGACGCGCATCGGTCGCCGGGTGAGACGCGCATCGGTCGCCGGGTGAGTCCGCTTCACTCGGCCGTGGGGTGAGGCGCGCTCACGCGAGGTAGCTGCTCGCCACAGCGGCAGGCACGGGAGCGATCATCTCCATCACGAGCGTGGACCAGGCGAAGTCCCGCGAGCCCATGCCCCGGCCCGTGAACGGGTCGTAGTACTCGCGAAGGCCGCTGGCTTGCACGGCCGATGCAACCCGGGTGGCAAGCACGTCGGCCTTGGCCTCATAGCCCAGCCGCACAAGCCCGAGCCAGACCAGCCAGGCCGCGTTGATCCAGGTGGGCCCGCGCCAGTAGCGCCTGATCCAGAGAAACCCGGTGTCGTCGCGGGTGGAGAAGGCGGGTTCGGTCGGCGGCACCGAGGGCGGCGGCACGGGCAGCCAGAAACGCTCCGGGTCAAGAAGGTGCTGCTCGACGAGGCGGCGGCCGATTTCCTCGGGCAGGTCGGGCAGGGCCAGCGGTGCCAGCGCGGCCCACGTGACGGCGGGGGTCCGGCGAGGGGTCGGGCGCACCAGCGGCTCGAACAGCCCGGTCCTCTCGTTGTACATGCGGCTGACGATGGTTTTCGTGGGCGACGGCCGCCCGAGCGCAATCAGCGACAGGGCATACAGCACGTTGGTGGCCACCTCGCTGCACACCGGCCCGCCGGCGTCGGCGATCCGGCGCAGGTCATAGCCGAGCCCACGGTTGCGCCGCACGAGCAGAATGAAGCCGGGGTGGTCGTGCGCGCGCCGGCCCCAGATGGCGTCGAACTGCGGCGAGGCGTCGAGGCCGGACTCGTCGGGCTGCACGATCCAGATGAGCCCGTCGCCGTCGAGGTCGCGGTGGGCGGCGAGCCAGTCGTAGTGGCATTGGATGGCTGCCACCTGTGCGGGGTCACCAACCGCGATGCGCCAGGCCCAGGCCAGCACGGGCGGCTGGATGCTGGCCGTCATCGCGTCGTGGGGCGAGATCACGTTGTAGGTGAAGCGCCGCCGCCCGCGCAGCGGCGTGTTCCAGAAGATCGTGTGGCCGATGAAGCCGTCCTCGCGCTGCGCCGCGAGGAGCGATTCGAGTTCCCGGCGCGAGCGCGCGGGGTCGAAGTGCCGCCAGGCGATCGCAGCGAAGCACGAGTCCCAGTACCACTGCCATGGATAGTGGCTGGGGCTCGGGCAGGTGTAGGCAAACCCCGTCGCGTCGGATTCGCGCACCCCCTCGCGCCAGTTCTGGCGCAGCGTCGCCTGGCACAGCTCGCGGATGTGCGTGATGTCCTCGCGGGCCAGCATGGTCCAGATCCTCGCATCCAAGGATCGGATTGGACGCCGTGGCGCCCATCCGGACGCCGACTCGTCGGTCAAGATCAGCTGCGGGGCCGCGCGCGTTGGGCCCGGGGGGTTGTCGGCGTCCCGGCGGTCGAGGTCAGGGCAGGGCGATGGCGCTCGGGCCACCGAGCGCCGCTCCGCCGGCGGCGAGCCTGGCGCGCTCTACCTCGGGGTCTGGTCGGTAGTCGACCCTTCCGAGCTCCTGGCGCTCTGCACCGCACCGGTCGCACAACAGCACCAGGCGCAGTTCGCCCGCCTCGCGGAGGTACCGCGAGGCCCCGCTATACGTGCCCAAGTGATCGCACATCATGGCTATCTACCGCAACTACCAACGGCGCCGGCGGGCGAAATGTCCGTCGCTAGCCAAAGATCCTCCTCGCCGCGGATGGATCGACTCGGCCCGACACGCTGGCGGCCCGGCGTCACGTGGTGCCGGCGACGGCGGGACATGCGGGAGGGGCCCGGCGTCGCGTGGCGCCCGCGACGGCCGGACATGCGCGGGGCCCGGTGTCGCACGGCGCCGGCCCCTGGGGGGAGGGCTCAGAGTTGAACGGGCGCTCTGATGCGCTTGCGCGCTTTCCTCGCGTGCGGTTCCTTGCGTGCTTTCAGCGCGGCTTCCTTATGCGCGGTTTTCGATGGCGCCGGTGCGTCGGATGAGCCGCGCGCGGGCGGGCGCGGGCCGGCGCCGGCGGGCAATGCGGACAATGCGGGTGGCAGCGTCGCCGTTCTGAGTGGCGATGCTCCACACGAGCATCCCGATGACGGCGGTCAGGACGAGGGCGCCGAGAACGATGTTGATGGTGAGGGCGGCGGTCATGTGCGGTCTCCGGTTCGGGGCCAGTGTTCTCTTTCGGTAGTAGGAATGGTCGGACCCGACCGCAAGACGAGCGTCGGCTGGATGTCGGAGCTATGTAAGAAGTTGGGGCGGCCGGATCCCCGGGGGCGGGGCGCCCTCTACCGCGTGCCGCCGGCGCTATAGCCCGAGCAGACGCTCCGCGTTCTCGTGCGTGATCTTCGCGCGCTCCTCGTTGCTGATCGGCGCCCGGTCGATCCACTGCCGCGCCTTGGCGCCGTCGCTGAACGGGTGGTCGACCGCGAACAGGATCTTGTCGGCCCCCAGCGTGTCAATCGCGCAGCGCAGCGGCGGGTCGGTGAACAGGCCGCTGGTGGTGATGTGGAAGTTGCGCTGGAAGTACTCCGGCACTGACAGCTCGGTGCCTGGTTTGGCCGGGTCGAGCGCGAGGCGGCCGCCGATCGTCTCGTCGATGCGGGCGAGCATGAACGGAATCACCTCGCCCATGTGGCCGATGATCATCTGCAGCTTCGGGAAGCGGTCGAACACGCCGCCCAGGATCAGCCGCAGCGCGTGGAGCCCGGTCTCGACGTGCCAGCCCCAGGCCGGCGCCCCCAGCATGAAGCCCACGGCATCCCCGAACCCCGCGTAGTACGCGTCGTAGACCGCCTGAGGGGGCGGCATGGGGTGGAGGTAGATCGGCACGCCGAGCGCCTCGGCGCTCTCGAACATCGGCCAGAAGAACTCATCGTCCAGGAAGCGCTCGAGCGTGCGCCCGTTGATCAAGGCGCCCTTGAAGCCGAGCTCGCGCACGGCCCGGGCCAGCTCATCGGCCGAGGCGGCCGGATCGGCCGTGGGCAGAGCCGCGAAGCCGGCGAAGCGGTCCGGATGGTCGGCGACCGCCTCGGCGACACGGTCGTTGAACGCCCGCGCCACCGGCACCGCCCGTTCGGCCGTGCTGTGCTCGAGCCCCGGCTGGACCTGCGAGAGGACCTGCATGTCGATGCCGTGGGCATCCATCTCCGCGATCCGCCCCGCGCCGAGATCCATCAGCCGTGCCGCCAGCGCCGGCGGCCAGCGATGCACGGCGTAGTAGGGATGGATCTGCGGGCCGAGCAGGTCCCGCAGCTCCGGGGTCAGGCAGTGCTCTTCAAGAGCAATCGTCCGCATCCCTGCCCAGCCGAGCGCCGCCGGTTACCCGCAGCCAGTGTTGAACCCGCAGCTCGAGCAGGTGTAACAGCTGCCTGTCCGCTGCATCATCCCGCCGCACTGCTGGCACGCCGGACCGAGATCGAGTCCCCTGCGTAAGGCCGGGATGACCGGTGGCTCGTCGGTCAACGCGGAGGTGGCGGGCAGCGCCTGACCTGTCGTCCTACCGCTGTTTCCGTTTCCGGCGGTGTTGCCGTTCCCGTCCGTCTTTTCCTCGGTTTCCTCGTGTGTGGGCGGGACCGCCACATCGCCCAGGTGCGAGCTCGCCGCCTCCTGCGCCGCCTGGCGCGCCCGCACTGCGGGGGTGAGGATCCCGAGTTCCTCCTGGAGGTCGACATCGAGGAAGCGCGAGGCAAGCCAGCGCATGATGTAGTCAGGCATCGACTTGGCGAATGGGATCTCCGGGTTCGAAGTCATGCCCTCCGGCTCGAAGCGCATGTAGCTGAATTTCCGCACCAGCGTCTCGAGCGGCACCCCGTACTGCAGCGCGATCGAGATTGCGGTGGCGAACGAGTTCATCATGCCGCGCAGCGTCGAGCCTTCCTTGCCGATGTCGGTCAGGAAGATCTCGCCCACCGTCCCGTCCTCGTACATGCCGGCGGTGATGTAGCCCTCGTGGCCGCCGATCGAGAACTTGTGGGTGATCGATTGGCGCTCGCGTGGCATCCGCCGGCGCTTCGGCGGAGCCTTGGCGAGGGCGTCGGCGATTGCCTCGTCGAGATCCGCCTCCGTCGGTGTCGGCTTGCCCTTCTGAGCGTCGGTTCTCAGCGCCTGTGCGGTTTTTGAGCCGTCGCGGTAGATCGCGAGCGCCTTGATTCCCAAGCGCCAGGCCTCGATGTATGCCTCGGCAATGTCCTCCACAGTGGCACTCTCGGGCAGGTTCACAGTCTTCGAGATCGCGCCGCTGATGAACGGCTGGGTAGCGCCCATCATCTTCAGGTGACCCAGGGGCGAGATCGCGCGGTCGCCAACCGCCACGTCGAACACAGGCAGGTGCTCTTCGGCTAGCTCAGGTGCGCCGATGATCGTACCGTGCTCGTTGACGTAGGCGACGATCTGCTCGATCTGCTGGTCGTCGTAACCAAGCGTCTCGAGCGCCAGCGGGACCGTCCGGTTGACGATGGTCATCTGCCCGCCGCCCACCAGCTCCTTGAACTTGACCAGCGAGAAGTCGGGTTCGATGCCGGTGGTATCCGCGTCGAGGAGGAACGAAATTGTTCCGGTCGGAGCAATGACCACACTTTGGGCATTGCGATACCCATGCGCCTCGCCGCCTGCCACAGCTCCATCCCAGATGGATCTCGCCGCGACGAGCAGGTTCCGATCGGGGCATACAGAATCGGGAATTAGGTGTGCCGCATCGCGGTGCATTCGCATCACGGCGTTATGAGGCTCCCGATTCTCGGGATAGCGCTCGTACGGACCCATTGCTGCCGCTGTGCGTGCCGATCCCAGGTAGGCGCGACCGGTCATTAGCGCCGTGATCGCCGCCGCTGTGCCGCGTCCGGCATCGGAGTCGTACGGCATGCCGTTCGCCATCAGGTATGCGCCGAGATTCGTGTAGCCGAGGCCAAGCTGGCGGAAAGCGCGTGCGTTTCGGCCGATCTCCTCCGTCGGATAGCTCGACGGGGCGACGATGATCTCCTGCGCCAGGAACATGATGTCCACAGCGTGCTCGAACGAGGCGACGTCAAACGTGCCGTCGGGACGCCTGAACTTCATGAGATTCAACGATGCGAGGTTGCAGGCCGAGTCGTCGACGTGCATGTATTCGCTGTTGTGGGCAATGACGCCGCTGCTTGGCTCCGCGGTGGCGAGCACGAAATTGTGCACTCCGTCGACCTCCATGTCGAACACGGCGACTGGCTCGCTCACCTCGATTGTCTGAACTCGCCGAACCGCGAGCTCGGTCAACGTCCTGATGGCGTAGGGACCATCGCTCGCAGGAGTGTCCTGCGTGCCGCGAATCCGAGAGCTCTGGGCGAGTCGCTCAGCCGCGATCCACTCGCCAGCGTCAGTCAAGAAACGATGTTCGGGCGTGCAGGTGTAGACGGTGCCGTCCTCCATCTCGATTTGCGTGAGGCGCCGCGCCTCGCCGGCGATCCACACCTTCGTGATCTCACAAACAACTGGATCACCGGTCTCAACATCGACAGCTTCAACGCAGGGCAGCTCGCCCCCTTGCTGAGATGTCTTGTATAGGTCACTGAAGGTCCAGTCGCCCATCGTCGTCCGAACGGATGTCTCGCCGGCGAAGCAGCACGGGTTGGAGGCGTTGATCCGGCCCGAGTTCGGGCAGGTGTGCCACTGGTTGATCGTCGTGTCGTACTGGACGCCCGGATCGGCACAGCGCCACGCAGCCTCGGCGATCTCGCGCATCAGCTCGCGCGCGGGGATGGGGTCACCTATTGGGGCGCCGCTGACACGGCCAATCAGCTGCCACTCCTCGTCGTTCTCGACCGCTTGCATGAAGCGATCAGTAACACGGACGGAGTTGTTTGCGTTCTGGTACTGGATCGAGAAGAACCCGTCGCCGTCGATCGACATATCGAAGCCGGCATCGCGCAGAGCCGCAGCCTTGTCTTCCTCCTTGGCCTTGCACCAGATGAACTCGCGAATGTCCGGGTGATCGACGTCGAGCACGACCATCTTCGCGGCGCGCCGAGTCTTGCCGCCGGACTTGATCGTGCCGGCCCAGGCGTCGGCTCCGCGCATGAAGCTGACCGGCCCCGACGCTGTCCCACCCTTGGCCAGCGGCTCCATCGATCCGCGGATCTTCGACAGGTTGATCCCCGAGCCCGAGCCGCCGCGGAAGATCATTCCCTCCTGCGTGTTCCACTCGAGGATCGCCTCCATCGTGTCGTCAACGCTGAGGATGAAGCAGTTGTGCACAGCAATGTTGTTGGCGAGGAACTCGCTCGACTCCGTCTGGATGTCGTAGACCTCCTGAACGCCGAGAGATTCGATCGCGACGATCTCCTCCTCGCGCAGATCTGGGCACTGCTTCCAGTCGCGGAGCGTGAGCGAACGAAGCAGCTTGTCAGCTTTCATACGCCCCGGAAAGCCAACCAACTCGGCAAAGCGCCCGCGCTCGGACCCGATGTTGATCGCTAGCTCATACATGTCATGTCGGTCCTCGCGCGACTCCGCCTTGCGCACGCGGCGGGAATAGATGCCAAGAACCATGAGTAGTAGCTGCAGGTCCTCGGTCCACCGCTCTCCGATCACCGCGACCGCGACGCGGGCGCTCTCGCAGCCGTTCTCTCGCCGTACGGAGACGTAGCCATCGGCCTGAAAGACGCTCTGGAGGTACGCGCTGATTTCGTCATGTGACGCAGTCCATAGGTGCCTCGGGACCCGGATATGCACACCCCGGGCAAGCAGGCACCAGCTCTCGACGAAGTCACGGAGCGTCTCTCCGTACAGCCGGATGCGGCGCACCTCGACGTCCTTCGTGTCCGCGTTCCTGACCTTTCGGTGCACGTTCGGGAAGACGACGTCCAAATGGCTAGTCACCCAGTCGTACTCATCGTCGTTCGCTACCTGAAATTCGATCGTCAGCGAGCGGTTGGTTCCGTCCTCGTACTGCCCGACAAATCCATCGGCTTGAAGCCAGCCCGCGAGCGCAGCCTCGGAGACAGCCACATTGTCAGTGCTGGTCGGCACGGGCTCGACGTCGAAGCTGCTCGGGGCTCCGGCCGGAACATGGACAGGTTCGGCGACCTTCGCGCGATGCGGATGCAGATGCAGCCTCATTCCCGGCTCGAGCTGATCGATCCGCAGCCACGTCGGCTGCGTGCGCCGCTCGCGAACCGCTTTGACGAGGTGGTCCGCTGTTGCCTCGATGAAGCTTCCGTTGCGCAGTCGCACACGCCAGACCTTCTTGCGACCGGTCGCCTTGACGGCGATGACCCGTGTGGCACCGCTCGAGTCGTAAACAGAGCGTCCGATTTGCTCGCCTTCGACGATCTCGCCGATCGGCACCATTCCCTCCGGCGTCGATACGAGCGCGTGATATGGAAGGCAGGCCGAGCACTGTGGGCTCTCCTCAAAGCCCACGTTGAACCAGACCGGCGAGTTGAAGGCGGCCATCTGGTGGAGGAGGATGTGCGTCAGCTCGGCCTCGAAGGTCGCGGCGTCGTCCTCGGTGGCGAAGTAGCCCCGCTCGCGGCCCCAGCCGGCGATCGTTCCCGCCACGCGCCCGATCATGTGCTTCACCGACTGCTCGCGCGCCGGCGAGCCCAGCTGCCCGCGGAAGTACTTCTGGGCGACGATGTTGGTGGCGTTCTGCGACCAGGACTTCGGGAACTCGACGTCGCGCTGCTCGAAGGAGACCTTGTCGCCGTGGCCGATCCGTGCGTCCCGCAGCTCCCACTCGATCAGGTCGAACGGATGCTCTCCAGGCGACGTGAAGAAGCGCCGGATCGAGAGGCCCTGGCCCGTGCGAACCTCGGCGTCGAGTTGGGTCTGGGGGATCTGGTCCATGCAGTACTGCTCCTCTCGTTTTCCGCGTTTTCCCCTGCTCTTGCGCGGCTTTTGGTCAGCCGAGCGGGCAGCGAATGATGGCGGATGCCCCGGACGGAAAAACCAGGTCTGAGGATCAGCTCCGGAGCTTCAATTTTACTCGGTCGCGGTTGCGCAAGCCGGGCGTTCCAGATGCCGCGGGTCGGTCCATGGGCGCATGGCGGGAGTCGTTTGGTATACGTCCGGCCACATGAACGAGGCCGACCGACGGGGAAGGTGGCGGGGATGAAGCTCCTCGTCACTGGGGGTGCTGGCTACATCGGGTCGATCGTGGCCAAGCAACTGCTCGACGCCGGTCACGAGGTCACCGTGTTGGACAACCTCGAGCGAGGGCATCGCAACGCGGTCGCGCCGGGCGCGGAGCTGGTGGTGGCCGACCTGGCGGACCGGGACGCGGTCAACTCCGCTGTCACGGCCGGATTCGATGGGGTGCTCCACTTCGCCGCTCTCGCGCTCGTCAGCGAGTCGGTGAGCCATCCGGAGCGCTACTACCGGACCAACGTGGGGGGCACGCTGAACCTGCTCGAGGCGATGGACGCCGCCGGTATCGGCCGCCTGGTCTTCTCCTCGACCTGCGCGGTGTACGGCGAGCCGGACGAGGTGCCGATCGCGGAAACGGCCGTCCCCAGGCCCGTCACTGCCTACGGCGCGTCGAAGCTCGCCGTGGACCTGATGATTCGTGACTTCTGCCGCGCGCACGACCTAGGGGCGGTGAGCCTGCGGTACTTCAACGTGGCCGGCGCCAGCGATGGCCTGGGGGAAGACCACGACCCCGAAACGCACCTGATCCCGAACATCCTGCGGGCCGCGCTTGGGCTGGCTGCCGAAGTCAATATTTACGGCACCGACTACGCGACGCGCGACGGCACCGCGGTGCGCGATTACATCCACATCGAGGACCTCGGGATGGCGCACCTGCTGGCGCTCGAGGCCACGCGCGAGGGCGAGCACAGCGTGTTCAACCTCGGAAACGGCAACGGCTTTTCGGTGCGGGAGGTGATCGAGGCGGCCCGGTCGGTGACCGGGCGCGAGATACACGCGCGCGAGGCGGCCCGTCGTTCGGGTGATCCGCCGGTGCTCGTTGCCGCCAGCGACCTGATCCGGTCGGAGCTGGGCTGGGAGCCTCGCAAACCGGGGCTCGAGGAGATGGTGGCCGACGCCTGGGCGTTCGCCCAGGCGCATCCCGACGGTTACGGAGACTAAACGGGCGAGCTGCAGGCACTCAGAGCAGGTCGGCCAGCTCGCGGAGCGCTGCGGCAAGGACCTCCTCAGGTGGATCTCCGGCGTCGATCTTCCTTATCCGCTCGGGGTCCTGGGACCACAGCTCGAGGTAGGCGTGGACGGTCCGCTCGAAGAAATCGTCCCGCTCGCGCTCCAGGCGATCGGGCGCGGCCGTCCGGGAGCGCGATCGGCTGCGGCCGAGGCGCGGGTCGATCAGCAGCAGGAGTGTCCGGTCCGGCCAGGCCGTTCGAATCGCGAACTCGTTGATCGCCCGGACCGCATCGATCCCGAGCCTGCGTCCTGCACCCTGGTAGGCCAGCGAGGAGTCGATGAACCGATCGAGGAGCAGCCAGGTCCCGCGCGAAAGACGCGGCTCGATGGCTTCTTCCACCAGCTGCGCCCGCGCGCCTGCGTACAGCAGCGCCTCGGTCCGCGCGGCCACATGCAGGTTGGGATCCATGACCAGCTCGCGTATGCGTTCGGCCGCCGGCACGCCGCCGGGTTCCCGTAGCAGCTCGACCTCGATGCCGCGGGCTAGGAGCGCCTCCAGTAGGCCCGCGGCGAGCGTGGTCTTACCGGCGCCGTCGATGCCTTCGATGGTGATCAGCCGCCCGCGGTTCATTACGCGTCGCTCGCGACCCTACCGCCCACTACGATCGAGGGATGCTGGCAGAGCTCGAGCGCCATCCTCACGCCCGCGCGGTCCTGGCTCCCGCGCTCGCGCCGGATGGTCAGGCCTCGCACGCGTACCTGTTCTACGGTCCAGGCGGCGCCGGCAAGCGCGCAGCCGCCCGCGCGATGGCGGCCGAACTGCTCGCGGTGGGCTCACCGGATCCGGTCGGCGCACGCGCGCGCGTGGCCTCGGGGGCCCATCCCGACCTTACGTGGGTCGCGCCGAGCGGTGCGCATGAGATTCTCGTTAGCGACGTCGCCGATCCCGTCATCTCAGCGGCGAGCAAGACGCCGTTCGAGGCCGGCTGCCGCGTATTCGTGATCGAGCGGGTCGACGAGCTGGGTGACGAGGCGGCCAACCGGATGCTTAAGACGCTCGAGGAGCCCGCTTCGTTCGTGCACCTCATCCTCCTGTCCGACCGGCTGGCCGAAGTGCTGCCAACGATCCGCTCCCGCTGTCAGCTCGTCCGCTTCAACGCGCCCACCGTGCAGGAGACGGCGAGGGGACTGCAGGCCCAGGGGGCGAGCTCGGGGGCGGCGATGGCGTGTGCCCGGCTGGGGCTGGGTGATGGCGAGCGCGCGCGGGAGCTGACTGGCTCGGAGGGCCAGGCCCTGCGGACGGCGGCCGAGCAGTATGCGCGCGCCGCCCTGTCAGCGGGCGAGATGACCCGCAGTCGGCCTTGGACGGGGATACTGGCGGCGGTACGGGAGCGCGGCGAGGCGGTTCGCGCTGAGCTCGAGGCTCGTGCACTCGAGGAGTTGGAGCTGTACCCGCGCAAGGAGCGCAAGCGGATCGAGACCGAGTGGACTGAGCGGATCAGGCGCGCGCGGCGCCGGGCCGAGACCGCGGCGCTTGATCTCGCGCTCCAGGTAGTCGCGCTCTGGTATGCCGATCTCGCGTGCTTGGCCTGGGGCGCGACCGACCTGATCAGAAACGTGGACCGGCGGGCCCTGCTCGAGGCCGACGCCGGCGTCGACCCGCAGCGTCTGCGGGCCGCCGTCGAGGCCGTGGAGGACACCCGGCTGCGCTTTCAGCTCAACGTATCGGAGGATCTTGCGTGCGAATCGCTCGCGTATCACTTGGAGCGCCTTCTCGCGGCGTGACACGACAGCGCGAGGAGATGTCGGCGAACGCCGAGCCGGGCGCGACCGGACCGGCAGCTCCGGTGGCCGGCGGGCGCGTATACCTCCGCGCTCCCGAGCGTTCCGATCAGGCCGAATTCATCTCCTTGATGCGCGCCAGCCGCGCGTTTCACCGCCCCTGGGCAACCGCGCCAACCGATGACGAGGCCTTCGCTGCGTATCTGATCGACTCGCGCCGGCCGGATTTTCAAGCGATGCTCGTCTGTCGCCGCGACGACCGCGCGATCCTCGGGTTCTTCAACCTTTCCCACATCACGCGCGGCTCGCTCCAGAGCGCCTATCTCGGTTACGCCGTCGGCAGCACGTTCGCGGGTCAGGGCTACATGCGCGACGGCATCGAGCTCGTTCTTCGGGAGGCCTTCCTCACGCTCCGCCTGCACCGGATCGAGGCCAACATCCAGCCTGGCAACCAGGCCTCAATCGCACTCGCCCGCGGCGCCGGCTTCTCGCGCGAAGGCTTCTCACCCAGGTACTTGAAGATCGGTGGCCGGTGGCGAGACCACGAGCGCTGGGCAATCCTGGCCGAGGACTGGCGCGCTCGCGGGGTTCGGCTTGGGCTTCCGGCGGCACCCTGAGTGCGGTGGCGATTGCCGTGCCTATGGGGCGGCGACCGGCGATGAGGCGGCACCGCGGCGAGCCGGCGAGCGCATTACCCGGGGTAGACTGGCCGGCGGACGCCGACGTAGCTCAGCTGGTAGAGCACTTCACTCGTAATGAAGGGGTCCGGGGTTCGAGTCCCCGCGTCGGCTCT
>JAFASQ010000056.1 GCA_019244395.1 Solirubrobacterales bacterium
GCGCGACCGACGATTGTATTTCGCACGAGGTAATGACGCCGTGAGCAAGCTCAATGGCTACCCTATCGAACCAGGCAGCAGCGAAGGAACCATGACGTAGTCTGTTGAGTGCGGACGAGGTGAGGGCAGGAACCATGCGGTATCACCATCTGTCTACGACAGAGGGCTGACCATCGGGTTGGTCAGCGGTCGGGTGCTGGCGCCTCGGCAACGTGCCGCAGGGGCGGGCGGAAGAGGCGATCCGGTTGGGGTCCTTCGTCGCGACGTATGGCGCTCGGATAGGGGCGAGGACGGCTCATGGCCAGCATGTTCTGGTGCCGATCCCCCGCCGCTGCCCCGAGCTGACCCGCGCCGACGCGGACGATGCGCCCGGGCCATCAAGATCGAAAAAGGGCCGGTCACCAGTTCCTCGACGACCTCAACGATCCCACCAAGGAGACGACGAAGACAGATGACCGAAGGGTCTAAGCCCCCTGAATAGACCCCTGGACCGAAAACGGTTGCAAGGGGACGGCTCGGCGCGCTCCCAAACACCTGGACTTCCAGGGAGGAACGTAGCGCGCCCGGCAGGATTTGAACCTGCGACCTTTCGCTCCGGAGGCGAACGCTCTATCCCCTGAGCTACGGGCGCGTGGGGAGACTCGAAATCTAGCGTGCAGATCGCCCTCATCTCGGATACCCACCTGCCGCGGGGCACGCGGCGGCTGCCCGAGGCATGCGTGGAGCGCCTGCGCACGGCCGATCTGATCCTCCACGCCGGCGACCTGAGCACGCTGGCCGTGCTGCGCGAGCTCGAGTCATACGGCCAGGTGGTCGCGGTGCAGGGGAACGTGGACGACGCGCAGGTCCGGGCGGCGCTGCCGGCGAGGGCGGAAATTGACGCCTGCGGGGCGACGATCGGGCTGGTGCACGACGGCGGCCCGGCCAGGGGGCGCCTAGCGCGCCTGCGGCGCCTGTTTCCCGACGCCGACGCGGTGGTGTTCGGACACTCGCACATCCCGCTGCACGAGCGCGCGCCCGACGGGTTTCAGATCTTCAACCCGGGCAGCCCGACCGAGCGCCGGCGCGCGCCGCACCACACGATGGGCATGGCGCGGGCGCAGCGGGGGCGTTTGACGTTCGAGCTCATCGTCGTCGGCTGACAGACTGGGCCGGATGGACTTCTCGGTTTTCTTCGTCGGCACGGCTGGCTCGGTCCCGACGGCGCGGCGCGGGCTGCCCGCCGTGCTGGTCCGGCGCGGCGGGGACCGCATTCTGTTCGACTGCGGCGAGGGCACCCAGCGCCAGCTCGTTCAGTCGGTCGGCCTGACCGAGCTGACCGAGGTGTTCCTGACCCATTTCCACGCTGACCACTGGCTGGGCCTTCCGGGGCTGCTGAAGACCTTCGACCTGCGGGGCCGGGAACGGCCGCTGGCCATTCATGGCCCCCCGGGCCTGCGTGAGCTGGTCACGCTCGCGATGCGGGTGGCGGGGCGGGTGCGGTTCGAGCTCGAGCTGGTCGAGCTGGCGCCGGGGGATGTGCTCGAGCGCGATGCCTACAAGGTCGCGCCGGTGCCGGTGGCGCATCGCGTCTCGAACGCGCTCGGCTACGTCCTCTACGAGGCCCCCCGCCCGGGCCAGTTCAATCCGGACGTGGCCGCGACCCTCGGCGTCCCGCCGGGACCGGAGTTCGGGCGACTCCAACGCGGGGAGACGGTCCGCGGGGTGCGACCAGAGCAGGTGCTCGGGCCGCCCCGCGCGGGGCGCAAGGTCGTGATCTCGGGCGACACCTCGCCCAGCGAGACGCTGCGCATCGCCAGCCACGAGGCGGATCTTCTCCTGCACGAGGCGACCTTCGCCGAGGAGGAGCGCGACCGGGCCGCCGAGACCGGCCATTCGACGGCCGGCCAAGCCGCCGTCCTGGCCCGGGAGGCCGGGGTGACCATGCTGGCGCTGACGCACTTCTCGACTCGCTATCCGGTGGGCCTGCTGCGTGACGAGGCGCGCGCGATCTTTCCCCGTACCGTGCTTCCCCGCGACTTCGACTCGATCGACATCCCGTTCCCCGAGCGAGGCGATCCGGAGCTGGTCAGGTGGGACGAGCAGCAGGCCGACGCCGTCGAGGAGACCGACGCGGTGGCAGACCCGGCCCGATGAGCACGGCGACGATCGAGCGGGTCGAAACCGCCCGCATGCTGCTCGAGCGCCTGCGCCCCGAGCATGGTCCCGAGCAGCTGGGGCTCCTGCTCGACCCGCGCGTGTCGGCCACGCTGTGGGTGGCCTCCGAGCCGCCCACCGAGCGAGACGTCATCGAAGGCCTGAGGGCCAAAGTCGACCACTGGGAGCGCCACGGGTTCGGGATGTGGCTGCTGCGAGATCGCGAGACGGGCGATGTGCTCGGCCGGGGCGGCCTTCAGTACACCTACACCGCCGGCCTGCACGACGTGGAGGCAGGCTGGGCGATCGTCCCCGAGCGATGGGGGCAGGGTCTGGCCACCGAGCTAGCCGGCGCCTGCGTCGAGGTGGCCTTTGAGCAGCTCGATCTGCTCCAGATCGTCGCTTTCACACTCCCAGACAACGTCGCCTCGCGGCGGGTGATGGAGAAGGCGGGCTTCGAGTACGAACGGCACATCGTCCACGTCGGCCTGCCGCACGTGCTCTACCGCCATCGGGGCGCGGGAAATAGCTCGGAATAAACCGCGGACAAGTCCGCACCCCGGCCGCGCACGGTCAGAGCGAAGCTGACGGCTCTCAAGCGCCGCCGAACCGGGGTAAACCCGCACCACCCCGCATCACCCCAGTGAGCGGCGCGCTGACCGAATACGCGCCACGATCAGCCCCGGCGAGGACCCCCCGGCGCGCGCGGTCCGTCGCGACAACGGCCGTAACCGAACACTCGGCACGCACGCCGCCTCGAGTGACGGGATAGGTACGCCATACGGCACGTTTCCGCGCATTCGGCAGCGAGAGAGTGCCGAGTGCGTAGTTAGGCCGACCTCCCCAATCCGCTCCCGGAGATACGCTCGCCGTCCCCGATAGCCCGGCGGGTTCGCCCCTTCCCGACCTGCCAACCCGTGACTGAAGCAGCATCCAGTGAGCGACCTGCCGGCCGTCCGCGACCTGCCGGCTGTCCGCGACCTGCCGGCGCGGGTCCGCCGCACGCCCTGTTAAGCTCACCGGCGTCGGTTCCTTTAACCCGGTCCGGTGAGGCCAGGAAGGAGCACGTAGAGAGATGGGCACGGTCGTGCTCGACCGCGATGACATGCGCCGCACGCTGGTGCGGATCGCTCATGAGATAGTCGAGAAGAACCCGGACGGCGCGATCGCGCTCGTCGGGATACACCGTCGCGGCGCCGTGCTGGCGCGCCGGCTACAGGCGCTGACCAGCGAACTGCTCGAGCCGGCGGTGCCGCTGGGGGATGTAGACATCTCCTTCTACCGCGACGACCTGACGATCCGCCCGAGCGCGCCGGTCGTCCACGCCACCCACTTGGTGTTCGGGGTCGACGGACGCACGATCGTGATCGTCGACGATGTCCTGTACACGGGCCGCACCGTGCGCGCGGCGATCGACGCCGTGTTCGACTACGGCCGACCGGCGCGGGTCCGGCTGGCCGTGCTGGTCGACCGGGGACACCGCGAGCTTCCGATCCGCCCCGACTACGTGGGCAAGAACCTCCCCACCTCCCGGGACCAGCGGGTCAACGTGTGCGTCGAGGAGATCGACGGCGTCGACGAGGTGACGATCGGGCCGGCGGGCGCGCCGGCCCGGGTGGCGGCATGACCGGGATCGGACGACATCTGCTCTCGATCGACGACCTCGACCGCGCCTCGATCGAGCGGATTCTCGACCGGGCCGAGTCGTTCGACGAGGTATCCGGGCGCGAGATCAAGAAGGTCCCCGCCCTGCGCGGCCGGACGATGGTCAACCTGTTCTACGAGTCGAGCACGCGGACCAGCTCCTCGTTCGAGCTGGCGGCCAAGCGACTGAGCGCGGACGTGGTCTCGGTCCGCGCGCAGGGATCGAGCGTGGACAAGGGCGAGTCGCTCAAGGACACGGTGCAGACATTGTCGGCCTACGACCCGGCGGCGATCGTGATCCGCTCGCCGCATGCCGGCGCCGCCGGGCTCGTCGCCGGGTGGACGCCGGCCGCGGTCATCAACGCCGGCGACGGCAAGCACGAGCATCCAACCCAGGCGCTGCTCGACGTGTTCACGCTGCGCCGGCGGCTCGGCTCGCTCGACGGCGCGTGCATCTGGATCGTGGGCGACGTGCTCCATTCCCGGGTGGCGCGCTCGAACATCCTCGCCTTCACGCGGATGGGTGCGGCCGTCACGGTATGCGGCCCGCCCACGCTGATCCCGCGCGAGATCGAGGCGCTCGGGTGCGAGGCCGCAACCACGCTGGAGCGCCTGGGCGAGGCCGATGTCGTGTACGTGCTGCGAATGCAGCAGGAGCGGATGCGCGATTCGTTCGTGCCCTCGCTGCGTGAGTACGCCAGGCGCTACCAGATCACGCCGGCGCGGCTGAGGCCCGGCCAACTGCTGATGCACCCCGGACCGGTGAACCGCGGCGTCGAGCTCTCGGGCGAGGCGATCGACTCGCCGCAGGCGCTGATTGGCGCCCAAGTCAGGGCGGGCGTGGCGGTGCGAATGGCGGTGCTCTACGAGCTTCTGGTCGGAGCCCCTCCGCTGGCGGCGGTGGCGTGATGGCCCCCGTGAAGAACCGCCTGTTCCAGCGGCCCGACCGGCCGGCCGAGCTCCTGATCTCGGGCGCCCACGTCCTCGACCCGCGCGCCGACCTCGACGAGCCCCGCGACGTCCTGCTCCGCGGCGGCCGGATCGCTGAGCTCGGCTCCCCCGGATCGCTCGGCGCCGCCGAGAACAGCGAGACCATCGACGCCGCCGGCAAGCACCTGCTCCCCGGCTTCGTCGACCCGCACGTGCACCTGCGCACGCCCGGGCAGGAGCACAAGGAGGACCTCGACACCGGAACGGCGGCCGCCGCGGCGGGTGGCTTCTGCGCGGTGATCGCGATGCCGAACAGCGATCCGGTCCTCGACGACGCCGCGGTCCTACGGTCGCTGACCGAGGCCGCGAGCCGACAGGCCCGCGTTCCCGTCGGCTTCCTGGCCGCGATCACCAAGAACCTCAAAGGACATGAGCTGACCGAAATGGCGGAGCTGCGCGATGCCGGCGCGCTCGGTTTCACCGACGACGGCAGGCCCGTGGTGTCGGCCGGCACGCTGCGCAAGGCGCTCCAGTACCAGCGGCTGTGCGGAGGGGTGATCGCGCTGCACGAAGAGGATCCCGATCTCTCCCGGGACGGGGCGATGCACGAGGGCGCCGTCTCGGCGCGCCTGGGCATCGCGGGGATCCCGTCCCTGGCCGAGTCCACGATGGTGGCGCGCGACGCGGCGCTGGCGCTCTACGAGGACGCCCGCGTTCACTTCCAGCATCTCTCGTGCGCCGAATCGGTTGAGTCTCTGCAGCAGGCCAAGCGGGTGGGAGCCCGGGTCAGCGCGGAGGTCTGCCCCCACCACCTCACGCTCTCCGACGAGGAGGTCAGGACACTCGACAGCCGTTTCAAGATGAACCCGCCGCTGCGGGCCGAGAGCGACCGACGCGCGCTGGTGGCGGCACTGAGAATCGGGCTGATCGACTGCGTGGCCACCGATCATGCGCCGCACGCCAGTCATGAGAAGGAGGTCCCGTTCGAGGAGGCCCCGATGGGCACCACCGGACTCGAGACCGCCTTCGCCGCGCTCCACACCGAGCTGGTGCTCTCCGGTGAGCTAGACCTGGCGACCCTGGCCCAGCGCATGACGGAAGGCGCCGTGCTATACGGCCTCCCGATCCCCACGATCGCGATCGGCCAGTCGGCCAACCTCTGCCTGGTCGACCTCCGGGCACGCTTCGAGGTCGGCGCCGACGGGTACGCCAGCCGCTCGGCGAACTGCTGCTTCCATGGCCGGATGCTGCAGGGGAAGGTCCTGCTCACGGTGGCGGCGGGGACGGTGGCGTTCAGAACGGCGATGCTCGCCGAGGCGCTGGCGATTCGGTGAGCGTCCCCAGCGCGTACGTGCTGCTCGAGGACGGGGCTCGCTTCGATGGGCTGGCCTGCGGCGCCGCGGCGTTCGCGGTCGGCGAGATCGTCTTCACCACCTCGATGTCGGGCTACCAGGAGGCGATGACCGACCCCAGCTACGCCGGCCAGTTGCTCACCTTCACCTACCCCCAGATCGGCAACTACGGGGTATCCGGCCAGGCCATGGAGTCAGACCGGGTTCACGCCCGCGCCGCGATCATGCGGGCGGCGGTCGATCGCGACGACGCTCCCGCCGCCGAGCAGGGCTGGCTGACCTGGCTTACGCGCAACGGCATCCCGGCCATCACCGACCTCGACACGCGCGCGCTGGTGCGCCACATCCGCGACCGGGGCGCGATGCGCGGCGGAGTGTTCCCGGTGAGCATCCCGCAGGCCGAGGCGCACGCGCTGATCGAGCGAGAGCCCGACATGGCCGGACGCGACCTGGTCCGCGATGTGACGCCAAGGCAGCGGCTCGTGCTCGGCGAGGAGGGCGGCGCCGGGGGCCGGGTCCGCATCGCGATGATCGACACCGGGGTTAAGCGCTCGATCGTGCGTAACCTGCTCGAGCGGGGCGCCACGGTCGAGCTTCATCCCTGCACGGCCGGCCCGGAGGAGCTGCTGCGAAACGATCCGGACGCGATCTTCCTGGCCAACGGCCCCGGCGACCCGCGCGCTCTCGATCAAATCGTCGGCACCGTTCGCGAGTTGATCGGCCGGCGCCCCGTGTACGGGATTTGCCTGGGCCACCAGTTGCTCTGCCGCGCCGTCGGCCTCGAGACCTACAAGCTGCCTTTCGGCCACCACGGCGCCAACCACCCGGTCAAGGACCTGACGACCGGACGGGTCGAGATCACCAGCCAGAACCACGGGTTCGCGGTGCTCGGGCCGGACGGCTCGAAGACGATCGACCGCGACGAGGCGGTCCGCTGGGAGACCGACTTCGGTGCCGCTGAGCTGACCCACATCAACCTGTACGACCGCACCGTCGAGGGCCTCGCGCTCAGAGACGTCCGGGGCGCCACGGTCCAGTACCACCCTGAGGCGGGACCCGGTCCAAACGACGCGCTCTATCTGTTCGACCGATTCGTGAACGAGATCCGTGAGGCGGCCTAACCCGATATGCCCCGGCGCGACGACCTGCACAAGATCCTCCTGATCGGCTCGGGCCCGATCGTGATCGGGCAAGCGGCCGAGTTCGACTATTCGGGCACGCAGGCCTGCCGGGTCCTGATGGACGAGGGCTACGAGGTCGTCCTGGTCAACTCCAACCCGGCCACGATCATGACCGACCCCGAGGTGGCCACCACCACCTACGTGGAGCCGCTGCTCGCCGGACCAGTGCGGCAGGTGATCGAGCGCGAGCGCCCCGACGCCCTGCTGCCGACGCTGGGGGGCCAGACTGCGCTCAACCTGGCCAAGACGCTGCACGAGGACGGCACCCTCGAGCGCAACGGCGTCGAGCTGATCGGCGCTAACTACGAGGCGATCGAGCGTGCCGAGGACCGCGAGCGCTTCCGCGAGACGATGATGGCCGCCGGGCTCCGGGTCCCGCGCAGCGCGATCGCCCACACGGTCGAGGAAGCCCGCTCCGCGGTGGCGCAGATCGGGCTGCCGTTCATCGTCCGGCCCGCGTTCACGCTCGGCGGTAAGGGCGGCGGCGTGGTCCGGACCGCGGACGACCTCGCCCGCGTCGTCGGCCGCGGCTTGGGGGCCTCGCCGATCTCGCAGGTGCTGCTCGAGGAGTCGGTGCTCGGTTGGGGCGAGTTCGAGCTCGAGGTGATGCGCGACCAGGCCGACAACGTGGTGATCGTGTGCTCGATCGAGAACCTCGATCCGATGGGCGTGCATACCGGCGACAGCGTGTGCGTGGCGCCGCAGCAGACGTTGACCGACAAGCAGTACCAGCGCCTGCGCGACCAGGCCATCGCGGCAATCCGCGCGGTCGGGGTCGAGACGGGCGGGTCCAACGTCCAGTTCGCGGTCAACCGCGCCACCGACGAGATCGTGGTGATTGAGATGAACCCGCGCGTGTCGCGCTCGAGCGCGCTGGCCAGCAAGGCGACCGGGTTCCCGATCGCCAAGATCGCCGCGCGGCTGGCCGTGGGTTACACGCTTCAGGAGATCCCCAATGACATCACGCGGGCCACCCCGGCCAGCTTCGAGCCGGCGATCGACTACTGCGTGGTGAAATGGCCGCGGTTCGCGTTCGAGAAGTTCCCCGGCGCCGAGGCGGGGCTGACCACGCACATGAAGTCGGTGGGAGAGGCAATGGCGATCGGGCGGACGTTCAAGCAGGCCTTCGCGAAGGCCCTCAGATCCCGCGAGCTCGATTCAACTCCACGCTGGCCAACCGACGACGACGCGCTGCTGACCGCGCTGGAGTCTCCCGGAGCCGAGCGCTTCGACCACGTGCTCGAGGCGCTGCGGCGCGGCTTGGAGATCGCCGAGATCCAGCGACGAACCGACATCGACTGGTGGTTCCTGCGCGAGCTCTCCGAGCTGGCGGCCGGTGCGGGCGGGATCCAATCGATCCCCCAGGGCGAGCGCACCTACAAGGCGGTGGACACGTGTGCGGCCGAGTTCGCCGCCCGCACCCCGTACTACTACTCGTCGTGGGAGCGGGTGGGCGCTGGGGTGGGTGGGGTGCGTGGGGTCGGCGGTACCGACATTGGCGAGGTCGACCGGGGCAAGCGCCCGAGCGTGGTGATCCTCGGCTCAGGCCCCAACCGGATCGGGCAGGGGATCGAGTTCGACTACTGCTGTGTGCATGCGGCCGAGACGGTGCGCGAGCAGGGCCACGACGCGGTGATGATCAACTGCAACCCCGAGACGGTCTCGACCGATTACGACACTTCCGACCGCCTGTATTTCGAGCCGCTGACCCTCGAGGACGTGCTCGCCGTGTGCGAGGTGGAGCGGCCCGAGGGGGTCGTCGTGCAGTTCGGCGGCCAGACCCCGTTGAAGCTCGCCGCCGGCCTAGCCGAGGCCGGCGTGCCGATCCTCGGCACGAGCGTCGAGGCGATCGACCTGGCCGAGGACCGTTCCCGCTTCGGCGCGTTGCTCGACACCCTGGGTTACAGGGCGCCCCCGTACGCCACCGCGACCTCGTCCGCGGACGCCCTGGAGAAAGCCGAGCAGGTCGGCTTCCCGCTGCTCGTTCGCCCGAGCTACGTCCTGGGCGGCCGCGCCATGGAGATCGTCTACAGCGTCGACGGGCTCGCCGATTACCTGCACCGGGTCAAGATGGGTGGGGGGGAGTCCAGGACCATGATCTACCTGGACCGCTTCCTCGAGGACTCGATCGAGGTCGACGTCGACGCGCTGTGCGACGGCGAGGCCGTGTGGATCGCCGGCATCATGCAGCACGTCGAGGAAGCCGGCATCCATTCCGGCGACTCCGCCTGCGCCCTGCCCCCGCACACGCTCGGCGAGGACATGCTCACGCAGATCCGGGCACAGACCGAAGGAATCGCCCAGGCGCTCGGAGTGGTAGGCCTACTCAACGTGCAGTTCGCCATCCACGACGACGTGCTGTACGTGATCGAGGCCAATCCGCGGGCCTCGCGTACCGTTCCGTTTGTCTCCAAGGCGATCGGGCTGCCGGTGGCCAAGCTCGCCTGCCGGGTCCTGCTCGGCGAGCGTCTGGCCGGGCTGCGTCTTCCCGCAGACACCAGCAACGGGCACGTGTGCGTCAAGGAGGTCGTGCTCCCGTTCGACCGCTTCGCCGGCGCGGACTCGCTGCTCGGTCCCGAGATGCGCTCGACCGGAGAGGTGATGGGGATCGCCCTGGACTTCCCGACCGCATTCGCCAAGGCCCAGGCGGCCGCCGGCGCCCAGCTCCCCAACCACGGCCGGGCCTTCATCACAGTGGCCGACGGCGACAAGCCCGCCGCCACCGGCGTGGCGACCATCCTCCATGACCTCGGCTTCGAGATCATCGCCACCCGGGGGACGGCCCGCGCGATCCGCAGAATGGGCATCCCGGTGGAAACGATCAACAAGATCGGCGAGGGCTCGCCGCACGTGGTCGACTGGATCGAACGTGGCGAGGTCGACCTGGTGATCAACACGCCGGTGGGCACCGGCGCCCGCGCCGACGGCTGGGAGATCCGCTCGTCCGCCATCGCTCGCGGGATTCCCTGCATCACCACCATGGCCGGCGGGATGGCCGCCGCCCGGGCCATCGCCGCCGCCCGACGCGGCGAGCCGGATGTGGTCTCACTGCAGGAGATCCATCGCAGAACGACCTCACCTCCACCAGCGGGAAGCCATCAGCGGGACCCGGACCGGGTCTCGGCCGGGACCACCGGGGGTTGACGCCGCCGTGACGATCGGGTCCCGGCCGGCTCCCTTCGGCCGTCGCGCGGCGACCGTGACCGCGCGCGAGACGTACGGCGCCTATGTCGTGCTGCGCTGCCACGATCCCGGCGGCCCGCAGCCCCGGGCGGGTCAGTTCTACATGCTCGCAGCGGCGGAGCGCTGGGGCGGGGGAGAGGCCGAGCGACCGTTCCTGCCGCGCGCCTTCAGCGTCCTGAGAGCCCTGGAGCGTGACCTGCACTTCCTCCTCGAGGACGTCGGTCCGGGCACCAGCCGACTGACCGAGCTCGCGCCGGGAGAGGATCTGCTGCTGGTCGGTCCCCTCGGCAACGGCTTCACCGGGCCCCGCGAGGGCCGCACCCCGCTGCTCGTCGGCGGCGGGGTGGGAGTCGCGCCTCTGGCCATCTGGCAGGACCAGCTCGGCCGAGCCGCTCGAGCCCTGCTCGGCTTCCGCGACCGTGTCCATGCGGACGGCGCCGCGCTCCTGCACGATCCGACGATCGCCACCGATGACGGCAGCGTGGGCTACCACGGCCTGGTCACCGACCTCCTCGGGGAGGAGCTCGACGTGCGGGCCGACCAGATAGAGGTCTACGCGTGCGGACCGCCGGCGATGCTCGAGGCGGTCAGGGCGATGTGCGCGGAACGCGCGGTGCCGGGACAGCTCGCGCTGGAATCCGGCATGGCTTGTGGTTTTGGCGCCTGCTTCGGCTGCGTCGTGCCGACCGTCCACGGCTACATCAGGCTCTGCCTGGAGGGCCCCGTGCTCGATGCGCAAGTGCTCCCGACGGCCGCGATCGTGGGAGCGGGCCATTGAGCGTCGAGTTCTGCGGGCTCGAGCTCGCCCACCCGATCATCAACGCCTCGGGGACGTTCGACGCGATCGCCGCCAGGCGCGCATTCGGGGATCAGCTGATCGAGCGCTTCCCGTTCGCGGCCTTCGTCTCCAAGACCGTGACGCTCGAGCCGCGCCAGGGCAACCCGCCCCCCAGGCTGTGGGAGGTCGCCGGCGGCTTGATCAACTCGATCGGCCTGCCCAACAAGGGCCTGGCCGGCTATCTCGAGCAGGACCTGCCGGAGCTCGCGTGTCTTGGTGTGCCGCTGATCGTCAACGTGATGGGCTTCAGCCGCGCCGAGGTGGCGCACCTCGTTCGGGCCGTCTCCGAGCGCGAGGAGGTGAGCGCGCTGGAGCTCAACGTGTCCTGTCCCAACGTGGAGACCGGGCTGATGATGGGCGCGGATCCAGGCGAGATCGCCGCGCTCCTGCACCGGGTCAGGCCGCTCACCGACAAGCCGCTCATCGTCAAGCTCACGCCCAGCGCCACCGACGTTCCGGCCGTCGCGCTCGCCGCCTTCCGGGCCGGCGCCGATGCAGTCTCGCTGATCAACACGGTGCGCGGAATGGCGCTCGACCCGAGAACCGGGGAGCCCTGGCTCGGCGGCACGACGGGTGGCGTGTCGGGTCCGGCTATCCGGCCGATCGCGCTGGCGCAGGTCCATGCGGTGGCTGAGGCCGTCCCGATCCCGATCGTGGCCATGGGCGGCGTGCAGCGCGGCCGGGACGCACACGATCTGATGCGCGCAGGCGCAAGTCTGGTGGCGGTGGGAACCGAGAGCTTCCGTGACCCGGCCGCCGGGCTCAGAATCGCCGCGCAGTTAGCGGATCTCACCTCAACGGTCCGTCCGTAATGCCGGCCCGGATGACCGTCAGGCTTTGTCCTCGGATCCTCGCGTAGCGCTGCTACGCATCGGATCCTGCGTCCTCGCCTGACGGCCCCCGGCCTCGGCCTTCCGGCCGGCCCGTCTCGGCTCGATCCGCCTCACAACTTCTCGCAAATAGCGCCGTCTAGGCGGCACATCGGCGGGCTGTCCCGGCTCGGCGAGCGCCGTCGTGAACATTTCGCAACCCGTTGCAAAACCCCCTGCAAACTCAGGGTATTACCGAAACCATCCTCGACAATGCTCTACCTCAGCTTGAGGTCGAGTCGAATTGGGGCGATTTGTCTTGATCGGCCTGCCCCAAGATGTATAGTCGCCGCCCATGCCGGTCAGCGAATCGCCTGCGAAGCCCACCGCTGCGCCGGAGCGCTCTCTCGTGCAGCGCATGGAGGCACTCCAGCGCGCCAACGACATCCGGACTCGGCGGGCACAGCTCAAGCGCGATCTCAAGGCCGGCCGCCAGCCGATCGACAGGCTCCTGCTCGAGCCCCCGGATTACCTCGCCACGGCCAAGGTGTTCGATCTCTTGCTCGCCGTTCCCAAGTACGGGCGGGTCAAGGTGAACAAGATCCTGGGCCAGTGCAAGATCTCGCCGAGCAAGACGGTCGGCGGCCTGTCCGAGCGCCAGCGGCGCGAGCTGGTCGCGCTCATGCGGCGGCGCTGAAGTAGTGCTCGGCCCCGACCACTGAGCGTCGCCGCGAGCTCACCTCGCGCCGGTGGACCCCAGCGGCATGCCCAAGGTGTTCGTGATCACCGGCCCGTCGGGGGTCGGCAAGGGCACCCTGATCCGCGGCCTGCTCGAGCGTGTGCCCGGCCTCGAGCTCTCGGTGTCGGCCACCACACGCCCGCCGCGACCGCGCGAGCGCGACGGGCTCGACTACCACTTCATGAGCCCGGAGGAGTTCGAGGCGCACGTCGCGGCCGGCGACTTCGTCGAGCACGCCAGCTATTCGGGTCACCGGTACGGCACGCTCCGCTCCGAGCTCGAACGGCGCCTCGCGGCCGGCGAGGGGGTGGTGCTCGAGATCGAGATCCAGGGTGCCCGGCAGGTTCGCTCCGGGATGCCCGAGTCGCTGGCGGTGTTCATCGCGCCGCCGTCGCGCGAGGCCCTACGGGCGCGGCTGCTGGGCCGGGGGACGGACAGTGCCGAGCAGGTCGACGCGCGTCTGCGGACCGCCGAGCGGGAGCTCGAGGCTCAACGAGAGTTCGCCCACGTGGTGGTCAACGACCGCCTCGAGCAGGCGACCGAGGAGCTGATCGGGATCGTCCGTGCGGCAATCGATCCCTGAACGCCACCCGGGCCGCGGCAATCCTGGCGCTCGGCCTGGGTCCCCCCGCTAACCTGTTGCCGACACTCCCTGCAAAGGACGGCACAAGCTTTGATCTCCCCCCGCATCGACAAGCTCCTTGAGCACGTCGACTCCGACTATGCCAGCGTGATCGTCGCGGCCAAGCGCGCTCGCCAGATCAACTCCTACTACCACAACCTGGGCGAGGGCACGTTCGATGAGTTTCCTCCCCCGATGGTCGAGACGCGGTCGAAGAACTACCTGACGATCGCCCTCGAAGAGGTCGCCCAGGGCAAGCTCAAGTACCACTATCGGTAGGCCCTGGCTGTGGCCCGATTGCTCCTTGGCGTGAGCGGCGGGATCGCGGCCTACAAGGCGCTCGAGGCGGCGCGGCTCGCAGTCAAGCGAGGCCACGCCGTCCGGGTCATCCAGACTCGGGCGAGCGAGCGCTTCGTCGGCCGCGCGTCGTTCGAGGCGATCACCGGCGCGCCGGTGCTGAGGAGCGAGTTCGAGCCCGACCCGGCGCGCGGTGCCTATCCCGGCGAGCCCGTCCCGGAGCGGGTGCCGATTAGCCACCTGGCGCTGGTCGACCGGGCCCACGTGCTCCTGATCGCCCCGGCCACGGCGAATACGCTGGCCAAGCTCGCGCACGGTCAGGCCGACAACCTGCTCAGCGCCGCCGCGCTCGCGGCCGGCTGCCCTGTGGTGGTCGCGCCGGCGATGAACAGCCGCATGTACACGCACCCGGCCACTGTGGCCAACCTCGAGGTGCTTCGCGCGCGCGGCGTCATGGTGGTGCCCCCGGGCGAAGGCGATCTGGCATCGTACAGCGAGCACGGGATCGGAAGGCTGGCGGAGCCGGAGCAGCTGCTCGAAGCCTGCGAGTCGTTGCTCACGCCCCATCCGCTGGGCGGCGCGCGCGTCCTGGTCACGGCCGGGGGCACCCGGGAGCCGATCGACAGCGTTCGCTTCCTCGGCAATCGCTCGTCGGGCAGGATGGGGTTCGCGCTCGCGCGCGAAGCGGTCCGACGCGGCGCGGAGGTGGTGGCGATCACGGCACACGTCACGCTCGAGCCGCCGGTGATGGTGAGGTTGAAGAGGGTGCAGACGGCGGCCGAGCTGGCCGGCGCCTGCCGCCGGGAGCTCGCCCATTGCGACGTGCTGCTGATGAGTGCCGCCGTGGCCGATTTCCGGCCGCTCGGCCCGGTCGATGGCAAACTCAAGAAGGACGAGGGAGTTCCCCAGCTCGAGCTCGAGCCAACCGAGGACGTGCTCAGCCAGATCGCGGAGCTGCGGCGCCCAGACCAGGTCATCGTCGGTTTCGCCGCCGAGTACGGCCCGGACGCCGTGTCGCTCGGCCGGGGCAAGCTGGAGCGCAAGCGGCTGGATGCCATCGTGATCAATGACATCTCGCGCGCGGGGATCGGATTCGAGTCCGAGGACAACGAGGTCACGATCCTGGCGGCGGACGGAACGGAGCGGCACGTGCCGCAGTCCCGAAAGGATGAAGTCGCGCGAGCCGTCCTCGATGAGGTGGAGCGACTGCGCGAACTCAGGGTAGGGTTGGATGGAGCCCGAGCAGACACCCGTAGCCCCGCAAGAATCTGAGGCCTACGCCACGCTGGCCCGGCGCCTCGCCGGCAACATCGCCGGCGCGGTCCAGGTCCGGCCCGAGACGCTCACCCATCTGATGGTGGCGCTGCTGGCCGAGGGCCACGTGCTGATTGAGGACTACCCGGGCGTCGGCAAGACCGCGCTGGCGCGGGCGCTGGCGCGCTCCATCGATTGCCAGTTCGCGCGCGTGCAGTGCACCTCGGACCTGCTGCCGGCCGACGTGGTCGGCACGAACGTCTACGACCAGCGCGAACAGCGCTTCGAGTTCCGCCCCGGACCCGTGTTCGCCAACGTCGTGCTGGTGGACGAGATCAACCGCGCCTCGCCCAAGACCCAATCGGGCCTGCTCGAGTGCATGCAGGAACGCCGGGTGACGGTGGACGTCCATACCCACGAGCTGGCTCGCCCGTTCCTGGTTCTAGCCACGCAGAACCCGATCGAGTATGAGGGGACCTATCCGCTGCCCGAGGCGCAGGTCGACCGGTTCATGGTGAGGATCTCGCTGGGCTATCCCTCGCGTGGCGCCGAGGCCGGGATGCTCGCCGACCACGAGGCCGGCGATCGCGTCCTCACCCTCGCGCCGGTGGCTACCGCCGCCGAGATTCTCGCCGGCCAGGACGCGGCCAAGCGCGTGCGGGCGTCGGAGGCCCTGCGCGACTACATCGTGCGGCTCCTGTGGCGCACGCGCGAGGACCCGCGAGTCGATCTCGGCGCGAGCCCGCGCGCCGGCCTGCTGCTCCTGCGCGCGGCCAAGGCCTACGCGATGATGCAGGGCCGCGACCACGCCCTGCCCGACGACGTGCAGGCGCTGGCCGAAACGGTGCTCTCGCACCGGCTGCTGCTGGCGCCGGAGTCGCCGCGGCGGGCGGCCGCGGACGTGGTCAGCGACGC
>JAFASQ010000321.1 GCA_019244395.1 Solirubrobacterales bacterium
GCGCGACTCAAGCGGACCGTCCGGTTCGACGGCGCCTGCTGGCATACGCTCGACCCGGGATCCGACCTGATCACGCAACACCGCCTCCAGGACCTTCCCGACCGCTTCCCGGTGCTCGCTCACAACGAGTACGCGGTCCAGGACGTCAACAAGTTCGACCAGCTCGCGCGCGGGCCGCGGAGGGCGGCAACGTTGGCGCAGGCGACCGGCGGGCACCCAGAGCGCAGCCCGCGCTTCCGGGATCTGCTCACCCCCGCTGGGCTGGGCCCCGAGCTTCGCAGCGCGTTCGTCGCCGATGGCTGCGCGTGGGGATCGCTGATCGTCGTACGCCGGGCGGGGCAGCCCGAGTTCACCGAGCGCGAGGTCGCCCTGTTTGACCGCGCGTCTGCGCTGTTCGGCCGCGCAGTCCGGCGTGGACTCGTCGCCGAGGCGTGCGATTCCACGGCGCGGCTGCCGGACGCTCCAGGCGTAATCGAGCTCGACCGCTCCGGCGGCGTACTGCGCCTGTCCTCATCCGCCGAACCGCTGCTGGCGGAGCTGTCCGGCGACACCGTGGAGGCCGGGATCCGCTCGCCCGCCGTGCACGCCGTCGCGGCCGCTACCAGAGACGCGCTCTCGGCCGCCGGAGCGTCCGGCCCCATGCACCTGCCAAGCGCGTCGGTGAAGACACCCGCGGGCAGCTGGCTCGTGCTCCACGGCGGCCTCCTCGGCCGCGGCCCCGGCGGGGCGGTCGCCGTGTTCGTCCAGCGCGCGCATCCAACCTTGGTCGCCCCGCTGCTGCTCAAGGCCTACGGGCTCACCTCGCGCGAACAGGAGGTCGCCCAGCTGACGTTGCGTGGAGCGACCGCGACTCAGACCGCGCAGCGGCTTGGAATCTCGCCGCACACCGTCGCCGACCACCTCAAACAGATCTTCGACAAGACCGGCGCGCGCACACGCGGCGAGCTGTCCGCGATCTTGTTCTTCGGCGAGCACCTTCCCCGCATCCAGAAGCGAGTGCCGATCGGCGACGACGCGTCATTCGTGGACGCGCCGCGACCACGAGGGCCCGAAGCGGGGGCATTCATCAGCGGCGAGGCACCGGACGTCCGCCCGTTCGCCGAGCGGACAGCGGCCCGACGCTGACCGCATGTCTGTGCTGGGCACCAAGCTGCGCTTGCCCTCGCCGCGTCGCCAGCTGGTGCAGCGCGCCCGCATCACCGATCAACTGCGCGCGGGCGGAGGCGAAGGGCCGCGGCTGGTTCTGGTCGCGGCGCCGGCTGGATTCGGTAAGACCACCCTGCTGGCGCAGTGGCTGGCGGCGGCCGAGGGGCCGCACCGCAGGGTGGCGTGGTTGGCTCTCGACCGAGGCGACGCCGACCTCCGAGTCTTCCTGACCCACCTCGTGGCCGCGATTCAGACCGTGGAACCCGAGGTTGGCATCGAGGCGCTCGCCCTGCTGGGGGCCGGCGCCGGCACGCCGACCGACGCCGTTTTGGTCAGCCTGATCAACGATCTCGACGTCCTGGCCGGTCCCACGGTGGTGGCGCTCGACGACTACCACGTCATCGACGGGGCCGCGGTCCATGAGGCGGTGAGCTTCCTTCTGGACAACCTGCCTCCGCAGGTCACGTTGGCGACGGCCACTCGGGCCGACCCGCCGCTCCCGCTGTCCCGTCTGCGTGCGCGCGGCGAGCTGGTGGAGGTGCGAGCCGCGGACCTCAGGTTCACCACTGACGAAGCGGAGGTTTTCCTTAACGAGGTGATGGGGCTGCAGTTGGAGCGCCAACTCGTGGCTGCGCTGGAGGCGCGGACCGAAGGGTGGGCGGCGGGGCTGCAACTGGCCGCGCTGTCGGCCCGGGCCCATGCCGGCGCCGCCGACGGGTCCGGGGACGTCGCTGGGTTCGTCGAGGACTTCTCGGGGAGCCATCGGTTCGTCCTCGACTATCTCGTTGAGGAGGTTCTGGGCGGGCAGTCGGACGTGGTCGCACGTTTCTGCTCGAGACCTCCGTGCTCGAGCAGATGACCGGCGGGCTGTGCGACGCCCTGACTGGTCGCTCGGACGGTCAGGCGATGCTGGAGACCGTTGAGCGCGGGAACCTGTTCGTCGTCCCACTTGACGACGAGCGTCGGTGGTATCGCTACCACCACCTGTTCGCCGACGCGTTGCGGGCCCGTCTGGCTGGCCGCCACGCCGACCGGGTCGGTGAGCTGCACGCCTCGGCGAGCCGATGGCTCGCCGAGCACGGGCTGCTGGGCGATGCCGTACGGCACGCGATCGCGAGCGGCGACCACGAACGCGCCGCCGGCCTGGTCGAGCTCACCGTGGCTGACCTGCGCCGACGACGCCAAGACCGCACCCTTCGCGAGTGGCTGGTCGCGCTGCCCGACGACGTCGTGCGTCGCCGACCGCTGCTCGCCATGTTCATGGGATGGAGTCGGCTCTCCGGAGGCGACTTCGACGGAGTGGAGGCGTGGCTCGACGCCGCCGAGGCTGGT
>JAFASQ010000270.1 GCA_019244395.1 Solirubrobacterales bacterium
AGGATGGCGCGGCCGCCCGTACGCCCTGAAGGCAAACCAGGCAGCGTGCATCTGCTGCACGTAGGACACGATCGCCGGCCACCAGCGCGGCGCCCGCGCCGCCGCACCCGATCCCGCCACCGTGCCACGCGCCCCCGCCACCGTGCCACGCCCCCCCGCCACCGTGCGACCCGTCCCGCCCGCCGCCGGCCCGGGATGCACCAGCAGCGGCTTGCCCGAGGCCTCGAGCAATTCGAGCAGCGGCCCGACCCGCTCGTAGCCGTCAGCGTCGAGCAGCGCCGGCGCCGGCAGCTGCAGCCCGACAAACCCGCGATCCAGCTCTCGGGCCAGCGCCACCGGATCGATCTCGCTCAGGCACGGCGCCGCCCATCCACCGAACGGAGCCGGCAACGCCGCAACCCCGTTGTGATAAGCGCCCAGCAGCTCGCGGGCCTCGTCCGCCGGCAGCGACTCGATCCCCATGGGACTCGACAGCCCCACTAGCGCCAGGTCGAGCCCATCCGCCCGGGCCTGCGCCGCCCGCGCGGACACGTCGTGGGCGGCCGGATCGACCTCGTAGTCTGGCTCGCCGGCCAGCTCGAGGTTCCATCCGCGCAGCCGTGGCGGCCGTCGCCGTTCCCTCAGGGCCTCGATCATCGCCTCCGGCCACAGGTGCTGGTGAACATCGAGCGCGCCGTCGCCGCCGGTCATTCCCGGTTCCCCACCTTTCGTTAACCGGTTCATTGAATCGGTTAAGTGAAGCGGTTCAGGACGGCCTTGTCAACCGGCGCCCCCGGCGATGCGATGATTACCGTCAGCGCCACCCCATTCCGGGAGCATGGCGGAACCACACCAGCCTTAGCTGTGAGCCCGCCCGCCAAGCGCGTCACGATCAGGGAGGTGGCCGACGCCGCCGGTGTCTCGCCCGCCGCGGTCTCCTATGCGCTGCGGGGGATCCAGGTCTCGGAAGAAACCCAGGAGCGGGTGCGGAAAGTGGCCAGCGATATGGGCTACGAGGCAAACCCGATCGCCCGGGCGCTGGCCAGCGGGCGGACCGGCATGGTCGGGATCCTCGGTCCCTCGCTCGAGGACTTGTGGCAGCAGCGCCTGGTCGCCGAGGCAGGCCGCGCACTGCTGGCGCACGATCGCTACGCGCTGATCCTCGACGCCGGCGCCGATCCCGCACGCCAGCGTTCGCTGGCCACCCAGCTGCGCGACCAGCAGGTGGACGGACTGATTCTCTCGCCGGTCGATCCCTCCGACGCGTTCTGGAACGAGCTCACCGAGTCGCTCGCCGTCGTCTCGATCGGCGATGCGCTGACCGGCCGCGGCGCCGTGGGCGAGGTGCTTTTCGACAACCGGACCGGGGTGAGGAGCGCGCTCGAGCACCTGGAGGCCCTCGGTCATCGCCGGATTGCCGTACTGCGCCCCCCGGGCTCTCCTACCAACGATCGCCCGGCCGAGATCTATGTCGGCGCCGAGGCCGAGCGCCTCGGCCTCGACGTCGAGGTGGTGAGCGCGCCCTACGAACTGGACGAAGCGACCCAGGTGGCGTGCGCGGTCCTCACCGCAGAGCACCGGCCGACCGCCGTTTTCTGCTTCTCGGACTCGATCGCCTACGGGGTCTACGGCGCCGCCCGTGAGCTCAAGCTCCGGATCCCGAATGACCTGTCGGTGATCGGCTACGACGACCATCCGGTCTCGATCCTGCTCGCGCCACCCCTGACCAGCTTCTCCTGGGACACCGAGCACCTGGTCGAGGTGGCGGTCGGGATGGTCCTGGCGGCGATCGACGGTCGCCCGCGTCGGCGCCGGCGAGTCGTGATCGAGCCCGATCTCCGCGAACGAGCCTCGACCGCGCCCCACCCGCGCTGACCACTGCCCCGCGCCCCACCGGCGCTAACCGTGCCCAGCGCCCCACACGCGCTGACCGTGCCAAGCGCCCTATCCGAAGAACGAGATCAGCTCGCGCGCCACGCCCACCGGATCGTCATAGGCCATCAGGAACCCCGTCGCCGGCAGGATGCGAAGCTGCGCGCCCGGCAGCAGGTCGAGCGCCTCCTCGGCGCCGATCAGCGGATGGGCCCGATCTTCGTCGGCCCACAGCAGGAGCACGGGCAGATCGATACGCGGGTAGGCGTCCAGCAGTTGGCGCTGCGGTTCGGGCGGCCAGCGGCGGGCGAACTTCGACCATGCTCGGGCGCGGTTGCCGTTGCCGGCGACGTCGGCAAAGGCGTGACGCACCAGATCGCGGGCGGCCGGGTTGCGCTGGGCGGACAGGCGCTCACCCACTGAGGGGCGGAACACGACCTTGGCGCCGTGGGCGAGGGCGCGATCGAGCCCGGGCAGGGCGGCGGCGCGGCACACCGCGCGCCATGCGGCGCGCTTGCCGGCGAACTCGTCGCGGCGGTGAAGCCGATTCGGCAGCAGGGCCAGCCGGGCCGGTTCGAGGCGTTCGGTGACGATCGCCGTCAGGACGACCTCGGCGCCGAAGTCGTGCCCGGCGAGCAGCGGGCGCGGGCCGACCACCTCGCGGCAGAACCCGGCGATTACCTCCGCGAACCAGTCGGGCGCATAGGGATGGCGGGGCCGGTCCTCGCTGTCGCCGTGCAGCGGAAGGTCGGGCAGAACTACCCTGAAACGGGACGAGAGCTCCCCCACGATCGGCTCCCATTCCCGGTGCGAGAGACCGAGCGAATGCAGCAAAGCGAGGGCTGGACCGGTGCCCGTCTCGCGGTACGCGATGCGGGCGCCGTCGTGGTGGTGGTAGAGCCTGAGTCGCATCGGGCGGGCCGGGTCACATCCTCTCATTCCGAATCCTGCTCACCGGACGGGCCGCTTGTCCTGTCGGTTGCGAGCGAAGGTTGTGCATTTGCTGCACATTGCGCGGCAACGTTCGCAAATGCATCTGAAATCCAGGTATGGACCAAATGAGGAACAGCCCCCTCGGACTGTCGACTTCGCAGGCCGCCAATGCGCTCGGGGTCTCGCTTGGCACGATCCGCCGGTGGGCGGACATGGGTTACCTCGAGTCGTATCGGACGCCGGGCGGCCAGCGCCGCTTCAGCGTCGAGCAAATCGAGCAGTTCCTGGAGACTCTCCAGCAGCGCCGCTCCGCTCAGCCGCAGCAACAACAGCAGGAGCAGGACCGGCTCGTCAGCTGAGACCGCTCACTCTCGGATAGCGCGCCGTGCGCAGCACGCCGGCGCTTGGTGAATGACGTCCTACGCACACGCCGTAGCCCGTCACGCCACAGGCCCCTGCCCGCCAGCAGGCCGCTAGCCCGCCAGCAGGCCGCTAGCCCGCCAGCAGGCCGCTAGCCCGCCCGCGGGCCGCTAGCCCGCCCGCGCCTGCTTGATCCGCCGCTCCATGTCGAGCTCGGAGTCGAAGCTCGCAGCGTCGGCGTGCCGGTACTCGACCCCTTCTCCGCTGAGCAATCCCGCCAGTACCTCGACATACCCGGCGTCGAGCTGCGTTCCAGCCACGCGCCGGAGCTCGCGCAGTGCCTCGAATGAGCTCATCCTCGTCCGGTAGGTATCCGCCGCCGTGAGCGTGTCGTAGACCTCCGCCACCGCGATGATCTTGGCGATCTCCGGCGTCTCCTCACCCATCAACCCGCTGGGATAGCCGCGGCCGTCGATCCGCTCGTGGTGGGTCAGCACGAGCTCCGCCACCGGGCCGTACATGCCGAGATCCTGCAGCATCTCGGCGCCCAGCTCCGGGTGGCGCTGGATCGCCACCCAGTCCTCGTCGGTCAGCGTGCGGCCGCGCTCGGCAACACGATCGGACAACGCGAAGTGGCCGATGTCGTGCAGCAGACCGGCGGTGTGGGCGAGTTCTTGATCCTGCTCGCTCATTCCCACCGACTCCGCCATGTCGCTGGCAAAGCGCGCCACCGCCGCGGCGTGACGCCCGGCACGCTGATCGCGCGTGTCGAGCGCGCGCAAGAGACCGGCGAGGACGCCCCAGGACAGGGACACGTACTGCTCGGTTCGCCCGCGCGACTGGGCGAGCAGGTATGCCATGTAGGAGAAGGCCAGCACGCCGGCCAGCGCGAAGGCGATGCCGGCCAACCCGACCTCGACATAGATCGCGGCGCCGGCAACCACGAGCACAACGTTGATCAGCCCGCTTGGCAAGTAGTCGACCAGCGTGCGGGGACTCCACGCGGCGCTGTAGCCGTCGTAAGCAACCATGAACGCCGCGACTGTGAGCCACGTCAGCGCGAGCATGCTCAGCGCGAGCACGCCAAGGATCAGATAGAAGGCCGCCGCGTACTCACGAGGCGCGATGGCCTGGAGGAGGGTTCCCGCGAGCAGAGCGGCGAAGCCTGCCGCGACGAGGTTGAACACGAACGCCTGTCTACGCGTTCGGACCATACGCGTCGCCGCGACCTCTGATGTGACCGCAGCGACGAAAGCCGAAGCTGGACCGAGGAATGCCCCGGCCAATATGTACACGAGAAACGCGGCGGAGACGTCCACCTGGTGTCGAACTCGCATCACGCCCAGACCCGCGACCACCGCGGCCACGGCGAGCACAATCGATAGCCCATTCAGATGGTCGCCGGGCGCCACCAGAGCCGCCCATGCGACGCACCCGGCCAGACATGCGCACGCGACCCCGAGCGCCAACTTCTGGCGAAGAGCAAGCGACCGCGTGCGACGGTCATCGCTCACGAGCGCAAAGTAGCGCGTCACGCGTGACGATGCCATCCTTGCGGCCGATTCGTAACGCGGATAAAGAATCGAGCCTCAGGTCAATTTCCGCGAAATCCCATAAGCCCTCCCCAATGTCGACTAACGGCAACGCCTGGTATCGCAGCGCCCTCATTCCGCCCGTACATGCAGATTAGGCGGCGCTTTGGCCGCAGAAGTTGTGCAATTCTATGTTTGCGGCGCCAAGGCGGCAACGGCTAGGTCGAAATAGCAACGTCTACGTCTTTTTAATTGCGCATGCGCTATCTCAAGACGAGCGAGGCGGCGGCGCTCCTCAACGTCAGCCCCAATACGCTGCGGGCGTGGGAGCGGCGTTTTGGGTTCCCCAAGCCGCAGCGATCTCCCGGCAAGCATAGGCTCTTCACGCATGGCGAGGTCGCCGCCCTTCGCGACGCGCTTCAGGAGGGACTGTCGATCTCGTCCGCTATTTCCCGCGCGCGCGAGGGCCTGGCGGCCGACGCCAACTCGTTGGTCGGCGCGCTGGCGTCGTACGAGCGCGAGCGGGCGGATGCGGCGATCGAGGCCGCGCTGGCGCTTCGGTCTGTCGAGCGCTCGGTCGAGGAGGTGCTGCTCCCCACGCTCGACGAGATCGCCCGGCGTTACACGGTCGAGTCGGCCGCGTGGGCATTCGCCGCCCACTGGGGCAGTGACTGGCTGCGGCGGGCGATGCGCCTGACTCCGCCCCCGGTCAGGCAAGTCTCGATCGTGCTCGGCGACGCATCCCGCGACGAGCTCGACCGGGACGCTCCGTACATCCGCGCGCTCGAGTTGTTCTGCGTGCGCGCCGGCGTCAAGGTCCTGAGTCTGTCCGCACGCGGCGTGGCCGGGATCGGCGACGCCGCCGCCGTCCACCGGCCGAACCTCGTCGTGGTCGCCGGCGGCCACCTCGACGACGACACCGTGGCCCGCTGGGCCTATGCGATCAGGCTCGCCGTCGGGGCGATGCCGCTTGCCATCTATCGCCGCGGCGCCGAGCGTCCCCGTGTTCGCGCCACCGGGACGACCGTGTTACCTCCAGGCGCAGGCGACGCCCAGCGCACCCTGCTGGAGTTGCTCGAATCCGACCAGATCGCCACCGCCTCGGCCAGCGCCGCCGCCGCGGAGTTGCGCGCCCAGGGCCGAATCGCTCGCAGCCACCGCTAGGAGAGCCCGACCGCTTCGATCTCCAATGCGCAGAGCCAGCACAGGCCGCCCCGCACTTCGCCTGCTGAACACTCCGCTTGAACGGGAGGACCCGGCTCCCCTCGTCTCCTTCTGCAGCCACTGCGGCAGCCGGCCGGGACCCGAGGCTGCGCCGGCCCTCTCCCGCGTCTGCGCAACCTGTGGCCTCGGCCTGATCCTCGAGTCGCGGGCCGACGTCGCGCCCGCCGCCGGCGACGCCTTCCTCGTGCTCGACCGCTCGCTCGCGGTGTGCGCGGTGTCGCATGGCGCCGAGCACCTCCTCGCGACCAGCGAACCCGACGCGGTCAACCGGCACGTCACCGACCTGCTGATGCCGGCCGGCGCAGAGGACACCGGCGGCCACAGCCTGGCCATGGCAGTGGCGTGGGCCGCGCGCGGCGACGGCGGCACCCGGACCACGGTCGTCCGTCCCGCGAACGCATTCGGCATTCGTCTGACCGCGCGCATCGCCAGCTGCGGCCCGCCCCGGGCGGCGCTCGTCGTGCTCGAGTAGGCGACCGCAGGTAACTGCACGTCGGCTTGCGCGGCTTGCCGCGCGCCACCCACTCACCGTTAACTGCAGCATCGTGGCTGGGATCCGCACCAACGCCGCGGCGTCGATGCTCGGCGTGAGCCCCAACACGTTGCGCAGCTGGGAGCGCCGCTACGGCTTCCCCCGGCCGAGGCGCTCGACTGGCGGGCATCGCCAGTACGCGCTGAACGAGATCGAGTCGCTGCGCGCAGCGCTGGGCGAGACCCACAACGTCTCGAGCGCGATCGCCGTGGCCCGCGAACGCGGCGAGGGACCTTCCAGCGGTTCTCGCCTCGCCGCCGCCTTCGCCAGCTTCGACGAGGACAAGGCCAACGCGCTGCTCGAGGAGAGCTTGGCCCTTCGGTCGGTCGAGCGCACGGTCGACGAGGTGCTGCTCGACGCCGTCGCCGCCCACGCCGTCAGCACCCCCGAGTACGAGTTCGGCTGGCGGCACGCCAGCGGCTGGCTCTCGGCGCTGCGGCGCGTAGCTCCACCGGCCACGCGCCCCGCCGGCGTGCTCGTGCTTGACGCCTCGTGGCACCTCGAGCTCGACATGCTCTACGTCCAGGCACTCGAACTGATGCTGCGCCGCGCCGGCATCCGCACGCTCTCGCTATCGACCCGCATCATTCCGACCGGGCTGGCCCGCGCGCTCCCCGCGCTCGATCCCGGGGCGGTAGTGCTCGCTGGCCGCAGCGTCTCGCTCGATGCGCTCGGCCGCCTCGTCTACTCGGTCCGAGCGGTCGCACGACACGCGGTGATCTACGACTATCGCGGCGCCGTGCCCGACACCGGTGCGAGCGCGGTCCGCCGCCTGGGCTCGAGCCCGCTGGCGGCGTGCGAGGCCCTCCTCGACCGCCTTGACAAACCGGAGGCATACCGCGCCGCCGGCCCGGGGCACCCTCTCTTGGTGTTAGGCGCGCACTAGCCACCCCAGGCGGGCGCGGGCGGCCCCCTAGAGCCACCTAGAATCACCCGCCCATGCCCTCGCCGGATCGCACCGCCCCCGCGCACCCCGAAACCGCATATCCCCACCGGTCGGTGGACCCGCGCGTGTCGTTCCCCGCCCTCGAGGAGCGGGTGCTCGAGCGGTGGCGCAGGCGCGGTGTGTTCGCCGAGTCGGTCCGTCGCCGGCGCGACGCCCCGAGGTGGGGCTTCTACGAAGGCCCACCCACGGCCAACGGACCGCCGGGCATCCACCACGTGCTCGCGCGCGTGTTCAAGGACATCTTCCCGCGCTACCGGACCATGAGCGGCTTCCTCGTCGAGCGCAAGGGTGGCTGGGACTGCCATGGGCTGGCGGTCGAGCTGGCGCTCGAGGCCGAGCTCGGCTTCACCTCCAAGGAGGACATCGAGCGCTTCGGGATCGCCGAGTTCAACGCCCGCGCTCGCGAGAAGGTGCTGAGCCACGTCGAGGACTGGAACCGGATGACCGAGCGGATCGGCTTCTGGATCGACCTCGACGACGCCTACCGCACGCTCGACCCCGAGTACGTCGAATCGGTCTGGTGGGCGCTTAAGACCATCTACGACAGGGGCCTGCTCTACGAGAAGCTCAGGGTGGTCCCGTACTGCCCGCGCGACCAGGTCACGCTCTCGAGCCACGAGCTCGGCCAGCCCGATGTCTACCTCGACGTCGTCGACCCCTCGATCTATGTGCGCCTCCCGGTCAAGGACGCGCGCGCCCCACTCGAGCGCGGCGACGAGCTGTTGATCTGGACCACCACGCCCTGGACGCTCGCGTCCAACGCCGCGGTGGCCGTCGACCCGGAGCTCACCTACGTGAGAGCGAGCGCCGGCAGCGGCCACGCCTACGTGCTCGCCGAAGCCCGCGTCGAGGCGGTGCTCGGGGAGGACGCCAGCATCCTCGACCGATTCCCCGGAGCCCAGCTCGCCGGCACCGCCTACGAGCCTCCCTTCCCCTTCATTCCCGCCACCGCCTACGGAGCTCGGGGCCACACCGTGCTCACCGCCGACTTCGTCACCGCCACCGAGGGCACCGGCCTCGTCCACACCGCGATCGCCTTCGGCGAGGACGACTTCCGCCTCGGCGAGCAGTACGACCTGAACGTGATCAACCCGGTCAGGCTCGACGGCACCTACGACGAGCGGATCGGCCCGTACGCCGGCCGCAACGTGAAACAGGCCGATCCCGACCTGATCGAGGACCTTAAAGCGCGCCGGCGAGTCCTCAGAGCCGAGACGATCAACCACTCATACCCGCACTGCTGGCGCTGCGGCACCCCGCTGCTGTACTACGCGAAGCCCTCGTGGTACATCGCCACCAGCCGGCTCAAGGACCGCCTGCTCGCCGCCAACGAGACGGTCAGCTGGCATCCCGAGCACGTCAAGCACGGGCGGTTCGGCAACTGGCTCGAGCACAACGTGGACTGGGCCCTCTCGCGCGAGCGTTACTGGGGCACCCCGCTCCCGGTATGGCGCTGCTCCGGCGGCCACGCCAAGGCGATCGGCTCGCTGAACGAGCTCAACGAGCTCGCCGGTACGAACCTCACCGACCCCCACCGCCCATTTGTCGACGAGGTCACCTTCCCGTGCCCCGAGTGCGCCCAGCCAATGCAGCGGGTGCCCGAGGTGATCGACGTGTGGTTCGACTCCGGTTCGATGCCGTTCGCGCAATACCACGCTCCGCACGAAGGCACCGCGCGGTTCGAGGAGCACTTCCCGGCCGACTTCATCTGCGAGGCGCTCGACCAGACCCGCGGCTGGTTTTACTCGTTGATCGCGGTGTCCACGCTGCTGTTCGACCAATCCCCGTATCGCAACGTGGTCTGTCTGGGCCTGATCCTCGACGGCGACGGGCGCAAGATGTCCAAGTCGCTCGGCAACACGATCGAGCCGAACGAGGTGATCGACCGTTTCGGCGCGGACGCCCTGCGCTGGTACTTCTTCACCTCCAAGCAGCCCTGGGACGGCTACCGCTTCTCGATGGACACCATCGGCGAAGCACTCCGGCAGTTCCTGCTCCAGTTGTGGAACACGTACGGCTTCTACGTGCTGTACGCCAACGCCAACGGCATCGACCGTGACCCCGACGCCGAGCCCGAGAGCGAGCTGGACCGCTGGGCGCTGTCGCGCCTGCAGGCCACCGTCGAGGTCGTCCGCGAACGCATGGACAACTTCGACGCGACGAACGCCGGCCGCGCGATGCAGTCGTTCGTGGACGAGATCTCCAACTGGTACGTCCGGCGCTCGCGCCGGCGCTTCTGGGACGGTGACCCGGCCGCGTTCGCCACGCTGCAGACCTGCCTGATCACGATCGCGCAGCTGCTCGCGCCGTTCTGCCCGTTCGTGGCTGACGAGATTTACGACAACCTCGACGGGCGCGAGCCGAGCGTCCATCTGTGCGACTTCCCCGTATCGGACGCGGCCGCCCGCGACATCGAACTCGAGCACGCCATGGCCACCGCCCGCGAGACTGTCCGCCTCGGCCTGGCCGCGCGCGGGCAGGCCAAGCTCAAGGTCCGTCAGCCGCTGCGCGCCGCCGTGGTCGTGGCCACCGGCGCCGAGCGCGAGGCGATCGAGCGCATGTCCGAGGTCGTGCGCGAGGAGCTCAATGTCAAGGAGCTGCGGTTCGTCTCCGAGGCGGACGAGCTCGGCGAGGTCGAGCTGAGGCCCAATTACCGCACGCTCGGACCTCGCTTCGGCAAGCACATGCCGCTGGTCGCCGCTGCCGTGGCCGGGCTCGACGCCGCGGACGCGGCCGCCACGCTGCGCGAGGGCGGCAAGGTCGCGATCACCGTCAACGGACACGATCGCGAGCTCGCCGCCGAGGACCTGCAGGTGTCGATGAAGCCGCTGAAGGGCTATCAGGTCGAACGCGAGGGATCACACGCGGTGGCGCTCGAGCTCGAGATCGACGACGAGCTGCGCGCCGAAGGTTGGGCTCGCGAGATCGTCCGCGCCGTGCAGCTGGCCCGGCAGGACGCCGGGCTCGAGGTCACCGACCGGATCGTGCTCACCCTCGACGGCGACCAGGAGCTGGTCGCGGCGGCGCGCACCCACGAGAGCTACATCGCCGGCGAGACACTGGCCGTCGAGGTCGGCTACGAGTCGCTGGAGGACGAGGACTTACGACCCGTCACGATCGACGGGCGCCAGCTCTGGATCGGCGTGGCGCTCGCTTAGGCGAGCGCCGGCTCGAGCTCGGCGACCAGCTTGCGCTTCGGATAGGCGCCGATCACGGTCTTGGCCGGCTGGCCGTTGCGGAACAGGATTAGCGTGGGGATCGACATCACGTTGAACTGGATCGCCGTGTTCTGGTTGTCGTCGATGTTCAGCTTGACCACCTTCAGATCCTCGACGTGCTCCTGCGCGATCTCCTCGACCACCGGCGCGACCATCCGGCACGGCCCGCACCACGGAGCCCAGAAATCGACGAGCACCGGCTTGTCGGACTCGAGGACCTCGGCCTGGAAGTTGTTGTCGGTGACGTCTGCGACGTTGGCCATGGTGGCTCCTTAGGGGTCTCGTGCGGAGAGTTACTTCAGAAAGTATAGCGCCGCTGAGGACGGAAAGCGCCCGGGTTGGGCCGCGCGCTGGGTGCCGGCGCCCGGAGCACCGCGCGCGCCGGCGCGCGGCGTCCCTGGGGCCAAGCTAGTCCGAGTGGCGGCGGTTCGAGCGGACGCGCCACCTCAGCACCGGCCGACGGTGACCGCCGCAACCGGCCAGTGAATCGCGGCCCCACCACCCTCGCACGCGCCCCCTCCGGCCGCCCGGGCAACCGCCCTCCTCCCGCGCACCCTCAACCGCGGCCGCCCCCGGCAATCTGGCCGCCGCCGCGACAAGCGGCCCCTCGCGAGCCTCCGAGTCCCAGTCGGCTGTCCCGCCAATCCCGGACGGATCGGCCTATCCCCACACTCGGCGCGGCGGCCGCGTCGAGAGTCGCCTTATGTGCCTATGACGGCCTTAACCCCAATCTCGGCAACCGGATCCGGTCGAGTGTGCAGATAGGCCGTCTCGGCCTGTCCCGTCGACAGCGCCTGGCCGTCGGTCGACCACGGCTTGTCCGCCCCTGCCCACAGCCGCCGGCCAATCGCGGCTGGGCCCCATGACCCCCTCATGGCCACGCGCCGGGACCCCTTCAAGCCCACGCGCCACCACCCCTCAGGCACACCGCCATCACCCCCTCAGGCTCACGCGCCAGCAGACCGCTACGTTACGCACTGTAGATGTCGGATCCGACGAACACGGAGATCGCCACCGCCCTGGACGAACTGGGCGACCTGTCCGAGCTTGACGGCGCCGCCGTCTACCGCGTCGTCGCGTACCGGAACGCCGCCAAGGCGGTGCGCGAGGCGCCCGTGTCCGTGCTGGGCCTGGCCCGCCAGGGCCGCGCCACCGAGCTGCCTGGCGTCGGCGCGATCATCCAGGAGAAGATCATCGACCTGGCCGACCAGGGCGCCATCCCCGCCACGGTCAAGCTGCGCGCCAAGTTCCCGCCCGGCGTGATCGAGATGACCCACCTGCCGGGACTGGGGCCCAAGCGCGCGCGCCGGCTGTTTGAGGAGCTGGGGATCGACTCGCTCGACGCGCTGCGCGCCGCGGCCGAGGAGCAGCGGATCCGGTCCCTACGCGGCTTCGGGCCCAAGGCCGAGGAGACGATCCTCGCCAGCCTTCGATTAGCCGGCGCCGGCGAGCGCCCGGCACGGGTAGTGCTCGACAATGCGCTCGCCATCGCCGACCCGCTCATCGCCGCCCTGCGCGGGCATCCCACCTCCCAGCGGGTGGAGCTGGCCGGCTCGGCCCGCCGGATGACCGAGACGGTCAAGGACCTTGACGTGATCGCCACGGCCACCGATCCGCTCGCGCTGGCCCACGCCGCGGCGCAGCTCAACCTGGTCGAGGAAGCGGGCACGCCCACCGAGGCGGGCGTCCGGCTGCGCACCCACACCGGCATTCGGGTGGACCTGAGGATCGTCGCGCCCGACCAGTTCGGCAACCTGCTCCAACACCTGACCGGCTCCAAGCAGCACAACATGGCCCTGCGCGACGCGGCAGTCCGTAAGGGCCTGCACGTGTCCGAGTACGGAGTGCTTGACGACGCCACCGAGGAGACCCACCGCTGCGCCACCGAGCAGGACGTGTACGCGCTACTTGGGCTGCAGTACATCGAGCCGGAGCTGCGCGAGAATCGCGGCGAGCTCGAGGCGGCGGCCGCCGGCGTGCTGCCCGGCCTGATCGAGCTCGCGGATCTCAAGGGCGACCTGCACTGCCACACAACCGCCTCGGACGGCACCGCGTCGATCGAGGAGATGGCGCTCGCCGCCCGCGCGGCGGGTTACGAGTACCTGGCCATCACCGACCACTCGGCGTCGTTCGGCTTCGGCGATGAGGT
>JAFASQ010000331.1 GCA_019244395.1 Solirubrobacterales bacterium
GTGCCAATTCCATCAGGCTCCAACGACAAGCCTGGGAGATGTGGATAGGGCGGTTTCCTGGACCTCCGACCACTGACCCCGGCGGAGGTTTTTTCATATGCCGCCAGAGTCTCTTCGCTGCAAGGAATGCAAGACAACCTACCCGCTGGACGCGCGGTACGTTTGCGAACGCTGCTTCGGACCGCTCGAAGTGGCCTATCCGTCTCGCCTGGGGCGCGATCCCGCCGAACTGCGGCGCAGGATCCAGGCCGGGCCGCACTCGCTGTGGCGCTACAGCGATTTCCTGCCCGTCAAGGCCCCTCCCCGCGGGGTTCTGTCGGCCGGCTGGACGCCGCTGCTGCGCGCGGACCGGCTGGCCGAGGAGCTCGGCGTGGACGAGATCTGGATCAAGAACGACGCCGCGAACCCCACCCACTCCTTCAAGGACCGCGTCGTCTCGGTAGCGCTGGCCCGCGCCCGTGAGCTCGGCTTCCAAACGGTGGCGTGCGCCTCGACGGGCAACCTGGCCAATGCGGTGGCCGCCCACGCCGCCGCCGCCGGCCTGGAGTCCTACGTGTTCGTGCCCCACGACCTCGAGGAGCAGAAAATCCTCGCCACGGGGGTGTACGGCACCAACCTGGTCGCGGTGCGCGGCAACTACGACGACGTCAACCGCCTGTGCACCGAGCTTGCCGGCGAGCACGACTGGGCCTTCGTGAACATCAACATGCGGCCGTACTACTCGGAGGGCTCGAAGACCCTCGCGTTCGAGACGGCCGAGCAGCTCGGGTTCGAGCTGCCCGATCGAGTGGTGTGCCCGATCGCCTCGGGTTCGCTGTTCACCAAGATCGCCCGCGGATTCGAGGAGTGGCTGGAGATTGGACTACTCCAGGGGGAACTGCCGACCTTCCACGGCGCTCAGGCAACCGGCTGCTCACCAGTTGCCAGCGCGTTCGAGGCCGGCCAGGACTTCTGCCGGCCGGTCAAGCCGGACACCATCGCCAAGTCGCTGGCCATCGGCAATCCGGCCGACGGCCCCTACGCGCTCGACCTGGCGCGCCGCACCCAGGGCACCATCGAGTCGGTCACCGACGAGGAGATCCGCCAGGGGATCAAGCTGCTCGCCCGCACTACGGGAATCTTCACCGAGACCGCCGGCGGCGTCACCGTGGCCGTCCTGGCCAAGCTCGCCGCGCGTGGTGAGATCGACCCCGCCGACCGGGTGGTCGCCTACATCACCGGGGAGGGGCTCAAGACGCTCGACTGCGTGCGCGGAACATTCGAGACGTGGCAGATCGAGCCCACGCTCGAGTCCTTCCAGCAGGCATCCGAGCGCGTCGTCGCGGTGGCGTGATAAGACTGCGCAACATGGCAGTCATGGTCAAGATCCCAACCCAGCTCCGATCCGCCACCGACGGCGATGCGACGGCGAGCGTCCAGGGCTCGACCGTGGGCGAGGTGCTGGACGCTCTCTACGACCGTTACGGTGAGCTGCGCAGCCGCATCGCCGAGGACGGCGGGCTGCGCCGGTTCGTCAACGTCTACGTCGGCAGCGAGGACATCCGCTTCCTGGACGGACTCGACACCCCGGTGTCCGACGGCGATGAGGTGACGATCCTGCCGGCGGTCGCCGGCGGCTGAGGCCCCCCGTCGTCTTTCAGCCCACCCGCGCAGCAGTAGCAGCGGGCCTGGTCGAGAAACGCAAGCATGCCAGACGTTTCTCGGCCAGGCACACCCGGCCCCGCGTTCCCGCCCCCCAAACTTCTGTGGGCGGAGGCGCGGGCGGCGTTGCTATTGGGTCGCGGGCGTGGCGGCCGCGGTCTGGTGGACGCCGGCAGCACGCACGCCGATCCCGACCGGGCAGCTGACCCCGGTCCCGCCCAGGCCGCAGTAGCCCCAGGGGTTCTTTTCGAGGTACTGCTGGTGGTAGTCCTCGGCGTAGTAGAAAGGCCCTGCCTGGGTGATCTCGGTCGTGATCTCCGGGTATCCCGACGCTCGCAGTCGCTCCGCGAACGCGGCACGCGTCGCCTCGGCCAGAGCGCGCTGCGCCTCGGTCGTCCAGAAGATCGCGGAGCGGTACTGGGTGCCGACGTCGTTGCCCTGGCGCATGCCCTGGGTCGGGTCGTGGTTCTCCCAGAACAGCCGGAGGATCTCCTCGTAGCTCGTCCTGGCCGGGTCGAACACGACCAGCACGACCTCGGCGTGCCCGGTGCGTCCCGAGCAGACCTCCTCGTAGGTGGGGTTGGGGGTGATCCCGCCGGCGTATCCGACGGCGGTCGTGTACACGCCGGGCGCCTGCCAGAACACGCGCTCGGCGCCCCAGAAGCACCCCATCCCCACGACGGCCTGCTCGAGCCCGTCGGGGAAGGGCGGCTTGAGCGGGGTTCCCAGCACGGCGTGGCGCCCCGGGACCGGCATCTCCTGGTCGCGGCCGGGGAGCGCCCGCGCCGGCTCGACCATCGTCATCTTGCTTCGTAATCCGAACATGAACACAGCGTACTGGCCGCTGATCGGCGCCTGAACCGGTTCAGGGCGCCGTTTTTCGCGTGCCGGGTCGGGTAGGCACGAAACAGGACCTGAACGAGAAGAAAGGAGCCGAGACGCTATGGCTGACGAGCTCAAGGGCAAGAAGGTGGCGTTCCTGTTCACTGAAGGCGCCGAGCAGGTTGAGGTGACCGAGCCGCTGGATGCAGTTAAGAAGGCTGGTGGCGAGGTCGAGATCGTCTCACTCGAGAAGGGCGAGGTCGAGATGTGGAACCACTTCGACAAGGGCGACAAGATCTCCGCGGAGAAGGCGGTGGCCGATGCGAACGCATCGGACTACGACGCGCTGGTGCTGCCCGGCGGGGTAGCCAACCCCGACCAGCTGCGCGGCGACCCGGACGCGGTCAAGTTCGTGCGGGAGTTCTTCGAGCAGGACAAGCCGGTCGGCGTCATCTGCCACGGTCCGTGGATGCTGGTCGAGACGGGCGTGGCCAAGGGCCGCAAGGTCACCTCGTGGCCGAGCTTGCAGACCGATCTCAAGAACGCCGGGGCCGAGTGGGTCGACGAGGAGGTCGTCGTCGACAACGGCCTGGTGACGAGCCGCAAACCGGACGATCTGCCGGCGTTCTGCGCCAAGATCGTCGAGGAGTTCGCCGAGGGCAAACACCGGCAGAAGGTGGCCGCCTGACAGCTCGGTACGTGTCCGGCCCCGGGTGCCGTGCGCCGTCGGAACGGATCGGACGGCTACGGTATCGGGCGCGAGGCACCCAGGTCGGACACGCACCTACGCCGCGACCGCGAGCGGGCGCCTCGCAAGCCCCCGCCGAACAGCGGCCGGCGCCCCGGTCAGCGCCTCAACGCGACACCCCGGCGCGTGATTACGAGCCCCACCGCGGGGGGAGAGGCAGCCCGGCATGAAAATCGGCTACTTCCTCTCGAGCGAAGAATGGGGTCCACGGGACATGGTGACCCTGGCCGCAAAGGCCGAGCAGGCCGGGTTCGAGGGGCTGTGGATCTCTGACCACTACCACCCGTGGAGCGACGAGCAGGGCCACAGCCCCTTCGTGTGGTCGGTCATCGGGGCGCTCGCCGAGGCCACCGAACAGAAGGTCACGACCGCGGTCACCTGCCCGACGGTGAGGATCCACCCCGCGATCATCGCCCAGGCCGCCGCCACCGCTTCACTGCTCCTGAACGGCCGCTTCTGTCTCGGGCTGGGCAGCGGCGAAGCGCTCAACGAGCATATTCTCGGCGACCGCTGGCCGGAGGCCGACGAGCGCCTGGAGATGCTCGAGGAGGCGGTTGACGTGATCAGGACGCTCTGGCAGGGCGGCGTCCAGAGCCTCAGGGGCAACCACTACCGCGTGGAGCGCTGTCGCGTCTACGACCTGCCCGAGCCCGCGCCCCCGATCCTCATTTCTGGTTTCGGGCCGAAGGCGATCGACCTCGCGGCCCGGATCGGCGACGGCTACGTCACGGTGGGGCCGGACGCCGAGTCCGTGGACCGGTTTCGCTCGCAAGCCAGACGAGGCAAGCTCGTCCAGGGTGGAATCAAGGTGTGCTGGGGGCCTGACGAGGCGCAGGCGCGCCAGACCGCGTACCGGTTATGGCCGAACGACGCCCTGCCCGGAGAGCTGGCCCAGATCCTGCCCACACCTCAGCACTTCGAGCAGGCGACCGGGCTCGTCACCGAGGAGATGATCGCCGAGCAGACGCCGTGCGGCCCGGATATCGACCGCCACGTGGGCGCCCTGCGGGAGTACGCCGACGCGGGCTTCGACGAGGTGTACGTGCAGCAGATCGGCCCCGAGCAGGACGCCTTCTTCGAGGTCTACCGGGAGCACGTGCTGCCGCAGTTCAATTAGTGGACCCGTCCGCACGACTTGCGGACGAGATCACTCGGTGCCGCCGCAACCGGCAGGAGATTCCCGCCGGCGCCAGAACCAACCGGGGATGACCGAGCCGTCGCGTCCATGGGTCATCCTCCGCCGGGCCGCGGCCTGGTTCGCCGCCGGCGCGCTCGCCGGCCTGCTCTACCTGCTGCTGATCGACACTACGTCGCTCCCGGAGCTGATCGTGCTCGCCGCGGCGGTGGTGATCGCGGCGACCGGGTTTGAGCTCGCCCGCCAGCAGCAGACGGCGGGGGGCGTGACGGCGCGGGTCAGCTGGCTGGCCAGGCTTCATCGGCCGGTTCTCAAGGTTCCGTCCGACGTCGCCGTCGTCTCGATGCTGGCGCTGCGCCAGGTCGTGCGGCCGAAGCGGGTCAACGGAACCTTCCGGGCGGTGCCGTTCCGCTGCGGAGCCGAGGAGCCGGCCGAAACCGGTCGGCGGGCGCTGGCCGAGTCGATGGGCTCGTTCGCGCCGAACACGATCATCATCGGCGTCGACGTCGAGCGCGAGCTGATCCTCGGACATCAGCTGCGTCCCACCGGTGGCGCCGAGGCGATTGACGTGCTCGGTCTAGGATCGGAATGAGCGAGCCGGCGCCATGAACGAGTGGCAGATCGCCGCCGCGGTGCTGACCTTCGCGTTGATCCCATGCGTCGCCGTGGCGTTGCTGGCCCCAGCACCGAGTGGCCTGGCCGCGATGCAGGTGGCGTCGATTCTCCTCAGCACAATCCTGGTGCTGCTGTCGGAGGGATTTCACCGACAGCCCTTCGTCGACCTCGCTGTGGTGTTCGCGCCGATGGCGTTGGTGGGCTCGCTGGTGTTCGCGCGGCTGATGGAGGGGGACCTGTGAGCTGGCGCGCCGTCGTCGCGGTGATCCTGCTGATCGGCGGTGGAGTGCTCGAGCTGATCGCGGTGCTGGGCATCTGCGTAATGCGGGACGCCTATGACCGTCTGCACTACGTCGGGCTGGCGGGTTTTGGCGCCCTGATCATCGGGCTCGCGGTGCTCATCAGGGAATCGTTCTCGTTGATCGGCGACAAGGCGCTACTGGTCGGGGTCATCCTGGTGCTGACCGGGCCGATCCTCGTCCAGACCACCGCGCGGAGCCTGCTGATCCGTGAGCTCGGCGACTGGCGAACGAAGGCGCGCCAGGAGGAGCCATGACCGTGCTCCAGATCGCGGCCTTGGCCGCCGTCGCGATCGGCGGCACGGCGGTCGTGGTCGCACCGAATCCCCTGAAACAGACGCTGGTGCTCAGCGTTTACGGCATGTCGCTGACGGCGCTGTTTTTCGTCTTTCAGGCCCCGGACGTGGCTCTGTCGGAGATCGTCATCTCGACCGTCGGCCTCCCCGTGATGATCCTGCTGGCGCTGCGCAAGGTGCGCCAGAACGAGCGCCAAGGCGAGCGGGAAGAGGAGCAATGAGCCGCCGGGCCCGCTTGGTCATGTTCGGCCTGGCCGGCGCCGGTTTCGGCGTTGTACTCGTCCTCGGGTTGGCCGGCCTACCTGCCTTCGGCGATTACAAGGGCGTTTATGGCAACGTGATCAACGGCATCGGCGTGACCGAGCGTCGTGCCACCGACCTGGTCACCGCGCTCAACTTCGACTTCCGCGCCTTCGACACGCTTGGCGAGGAGTTCATCCTGTTCACGTCGGTGCTCGGCGTAGTCCTGATTCTGCGCCAGATGCGCGGCGAGCAGGACCGGCCGAGCCAGCGCGAGGCCGAGGAGCACAGCTTCGCCGGCGCCAGCGCGGCACTGCGGGCGCTCAGCCTGGTGCTCATCCCGATGCTCCTGGCCCTCGGCGTATACGTCGTCGTACACGGGGCGCTCACTCCGGGGGGCGGCTTCCAGGGCGGCGTGATCCTGGCCGCGGGACCGCTGGCGGTGTTCCTGGCCGGCCGCTACCTGCGCATGAAGACCGTGGCACCCACGATCGTCGAAGAGCTGGGGGACGCGATCGGCGCCGCCGGCTACGCGCTGGTCGGGCTCGGCGGTCTGGTGTTCGCGGGCGTGTTCTTCAAGAACTTCCTGCCGCTCGGGATCCCTGGACATCTCCTCTCCGCCGGGCAGCTGCCGTTGGCCAGCATCGCGGTCGGACTGGAGGTGAGCGGGGCCTTCCTGGTCGCCTTCAGCGAGTTCCTCGACCAGGCGCTGGTGGTTCGGTCGGGCCCGGGCGGGAGCTAGATCATGAGCTTCCTGCCCTTCGCGATCGCCGCCTGGCTGTTCCTCGTTGGCCTCTACGGAATCGTTTCGGCCGACAACCTGATTCGCGCGATCCTCTCGCTGACCGTGGTGCAGTCCGCCACGTATCTGGTGCTGTTGGGAGTGGGCTACAGCCAGGGCGGGCAAGCCCCCATCTTTGCCGACATCCCGCAGACCTCCAAGGCGGTCGATCCGGTCGTCCAGGTGCTGGTGCTCACGGACATCGTGATCGAGGCCACCGTCACCGCGCTGCTGCTCGCGCTGGCTGTCCAGGCCCACAAGCGCTTCGGCAGCCTCAACCCAGAAGACCTCCGCGCCCTCCAGGACTAGGTTCCCACCGAGGCAAGGAGGAGCGGCGGTCAAGATGCACATCACGGCGCTACCGGTCGTCGTCCCGATGCTCGCCGCCGCCCTGCTCGTCGCGGTCAGGCACTGGACGCCGCGGCTCCTCAACGACGCGCTTGCAACCGGCGTCGCGCTGAGCTCCGTCACGCTGCTGGCCATCCTGCTTGTCCGCGCGGTTCACCGCCCGTTCGCTTACTGGATGGGTGGCTGGCGCCCGAGCCACATGGTGGCGATCGGGATCTCGTTCTCGATCGATCCGATCGGGGCCGGGATGGCCACGTTGGCCGCCGTGCTCGTCACCGCGGCGCTGGTCTACTCGTGGCGTTACTTCGACGGCGCGGACGGTCTGTTCCATGCGCTGATGCTGGTCTTCCTGGCCGCGATGGTCGGCTTCTGCCTCACGGGCGACCTGTTCAACCTGGTCGTGTTCTTCGAACTGATGGGCGCGGCTGCCTACGCGCTCACCGCCTATCGGATCGAGGAGCGGGCGCCGATCCAGGGCGCGATCAACTTCGCGATCAGCAACAGCGTGGCCGCGTACGCGATCTTCGTCGGGATCGCGCTGCTCTACGCGCGCACCGGCGCGCTCAACATGGCGCAGATCGGCGCCGCGCTGGACGGGCATCACCCTGACGCGTTGGTGATCGTGGCGATGGTGCTCCTGTTCGCCGGCTTTTTCACCAAGGCCGCCGCGGTGCCGGTGCACTTCTGGCTGGCCGACGCGCACGCGGTGGCTCCGACACCGGTGTGCGTGCTCTTCTCCGGCGTGATGGCGGAACTCGGCATCTATGCCGTCGCGCGGCTGTACTGGACGATCTTCGCCGGCGCGCTTGGTCCCCATGCCGAGGAGCTGCGGGCGATCCTGGTCGCGCTCGGGACCGTGACGGCGCTTTGGGGCGGGATCATGTGCTACGCCCAGCGCCATCTCAAGCGACTCCTGGCCTTCTCGACGATCAGCCACATCGGCATGTTCGTGTGCGGGTTCGCGCTGCTCAGCCCGCACGGCCTGGCTGGGGTGGCGACCTACGTCATCGGCCACGGGTTCACCAAGGGCGCGCTGTTCATGCTGGTCGGAGTGCTGCTGCACCGGTTCGGAACCGTGGACGAGTTCGACCTGCACGGAAAGGGACGGCAGGTGCGGCTCGCCGGCGTGCTGTTCGGGATCGGCGGTCTCAGCCTGGCCGCGCTGCCCGGGGTGACCACGTTCTTCGGCAAGTCCGTGCTTGACGGCGCCGCGCTCGAGGGCCACTTTCCCTGGCTTCCCGCGGTGTTCGTGATCTCGTCGGTCCTCACCGGCGGCGCCGTCCTGCGCGTGACGGGAAGGGTGTTCCTGGGGCTCGGCGCGTCAGAGCGCGAGGACGACGTGCACATCCGCCAGGTGGCCGTGGAGGGGGACGAGGAGCAGGTGTCTCGCGACTTCACGCCGCGGTTGATGCTGATCGTCCCGGCGGTGCTGCTGCTCGGCGCGATCATCGTCGGATTGATCCCCGGTGCCGTGCCCGGAATCGAGACCGCCGCGTCGCACTTCCACGATCACGCCGCGTACGCGCGCTGGGTGCTCCGGGACGTGCCCCCGCGCTTCTCGGCGGTCTCGCACGGCCACGTCGAGGCGTTCGACTATCTCTACGCCGGTGGCGCCGTGCTCGGGGCGCTGGCCATCGCCGCGCTGACGCTGCTGCGCCCCGCGCTCTACCGGCGCGTCCCGGCCACCGTGCTCGGGCCGGCCAGGGCGGCGCTCGCCCTCTTGCGCCGGCTTCACAGCGGCCACATCGGCGACTACATTGCGTGGTGGACGACTGGCGCCGCCCTACTCGGCGGGGCGTCGCTGCTGCTGCTGACATGACCGTCGGGGCGACACTCCGCAGAGCGCTCGGTTCGGCCCTGCTCGTCGCAGCATTGGCCGGCTGCGGCGCCACTCCGCCGCAGCCTCCGCCGGACCAGGCGAAGAAGCTCGGCGCGTCCACCGGGGACATCTCGACGGAATGTGGTCTGGCTTACACGGTCACCGCGTTCCCCGGCGCGCATCACGTGGAGCTGCTGGGGCTCGAGGCGTCCGCCACCCGTAGCGCGCATTCGCTCGCGTCGGTTTACGCCGGCAATCCCGCCTGGAACTACCAGGGCGAGACGGTGGACCAGATCGTCGTTGACGCGGTGGCGATGCTACGCGCGTGCGGCCTGAGCCACGCCGCCAACGCGCTCGAGCGAGCCACCGCTCATCATCGGAGCTGATGCGGCTCATAGGCCGCCCGGCGAGCGCTGCGGGCGCCCACCGTGGCGACGATGCGATCGGCTCTCCCCACCACCGGATCGATCATCGAGGGCAGACTTTGCTCGACGCTCCCACGCAGGTGCCATTCGTCGCCGTGGCCGGTGACGAAGCCGCCCTCGGCCAGGCGAGCCAGCGCATGGGACACCGAGGGGCGTTCGGCGGCGATCAGCTGGCCGAGCAGCTGGTGGGTGAGCGGGATGGGGAGCCGGACACCGCTGGGCTCGACCTTTCCCCATCGACCCGCCAGGTGCCAGAGCAGCAGGGCCAGGCGTACTTCGAGGCGCGGCTGGGCGGCGATGGCCCGCTGGACGTCCAGGTTGATCGCGCGCCGGCCGGCGCGCCGGAGTAGCGCCTGGCCGATCTGCGGCCAGAAACGCACGCGCTTGACGAACGCGCCATCGAGCAGCGCGAAGCGCGTGGGCACCAGCGCGCGCCAGCTGACCTCGCACGCGAGCAGGTTCTCCGCGCCGCCCGACAGCGGCTGAAGCAGGTCGCCGGCACCGACGAGCTCGCTGGCGACGCGATCGCCAACGCGCGAGCTCAGCGCGAGCACGCCGTCGATGACCAGCACGCCCGGTCCGTCTCGCACTTGATCGAGCCAATCGGCCAGCGACAGCCGTCCGGCCTCGGCCTCGAACGTCAACGCCGTGGCCGCCGCCCTGGCCAGCCGGCGCGACTCGACGTCGAGCTCATCGGCCAGGTCGGCGTCCAGATCGAGCAGACAGCGATACGAGATGGAGTGCCCCTGCCACCCGTTCGATCCCCGGGGCGATCGAGCCTCGCCAAAGCTCACATCTCGGACCCTACCGGCAAAGAGAGGCGTAATTCAGCTTACGGTCAGCTGGATTACCAGCCCTTCGGCACAGGCCCGCGTTCGCTGATATACCGCGATCCGGGCCGGAGCGAGAGGAGACAGACCAAGTGTGCTTGGCGATCCCCGGCCAGGTGATCGAGTTGGTCGACGAGGCGAATTACATCGCCAAGGTCGAGGTGGCCGGAGTGCGGCGCAACGTCAACGTCGGCCTGCTCGGGGGCGGTGACGGTGGCGTAGGCCCCGGCGACTGGGTCCTGATCCACGTCGGGTTCGCCATCTCCCGGGTGGACGAGGATGAGGCGCGCGCGACCCGGGAGCTGCTCGAGGAGATGGGCCGGGAATACGAGCAGGAGCTGGAAGAGCTGAAGGCGAGCGTGATCGAGTGAGCGTGTGCGACGGCGGCCACTGTGTGACGTGCTCCGACGAGGCCGTCTCGATGACCGTGCTGCGCGTGGATGCCCGCCGGGGGCTCGCGCTCTGCACTGACAGGAGCGGGGTCCGCTCCACGGTGGAGATCGCGCTGGTCGAGCCCGTCACGGCGGGTGACGAGCTGCTCGTCCACGCGGGGACGGCGATCGCTGCGGCGGCGAAGGCGCCGCGACAATGAAGTTCGTCGACGAGTTCCGCGACGCCGAGCTCGGTCGTGTCGTGGCCGGTGAGATCCTGGCCGCCGTCGAGCCCGGCCGCCACTACAAGTTCATGGAGGTGTGCGGGGGTCACACGCACTCGATCTACAAGTACGGGATCGATGACCTGCTGCCGGCCAACGTCGAGCTCGTGCACGGCCCGGGCTGTCCGGTGTGCGTGATCCCGATGGGCCGCGTCGACGACGGCATCGCGCTGGCCCATCAGGACGGGGTCATATTCACATGCTTCGGCGACATGATGCGCGTGCCGGGCTCGGACGGGAGCCTGCTCGACGCGAAGGCGGCGGGCGCGGATGTCCGGATGGTGTACTCGCCGCTCGACGCGCTTCGCATCGCCAAGCAGAACCCCGACCGCCAAGTCGTCTTCTTCGCCATCGGGTTCGAGACCACGGCTCCGTCCACGGCGCTGACGCTCAAACGGGCGCGCGCGGAGCGCGTGGCGAACTTCTCATGCATGTGCAGTCACGTGACGATCGTGCCGCCCCTGCGAGCGCTCCTCGAGTCGCCGGATCTGCGTCTCGACGGGTTCATCGGGCCCGGGCACGTGTCGACGATCGTGGGCGCGCGTCCGTTCGAGTTCATCCCGGCCGACTACGGCAAACCGGTGGTGATCGCCGGCTTCGAGCCGCTCGACATCCTGCACGCGATCTCAATGATCCTGCGCCAGCTCGCGACGGGGCGCTGCGAGGTCGAGAACCAGTACACGCGGGTCGTCCCCTACGAGGGCAACCTGCGCGCGCTCGAGGTCATGGCCGAGGTGTTCGAGCTTCGCCCGCACTTCGAGTGGCGCGGACTCGGCTTCATCTCGCACAGCGGGCTCAAGCTGTCCGACGCCTACGCCGACCTCGATGCGGAGCAGCGGTTCGCGGTGCCGGGCCTGCGCGTGGCCGACCCGAAGGCTTGCCAGTGCGGCGAGGTCCTCAAGGGCGTGATCAAGCCCTGGGAGTGCAAGGTGTTCGGCACGGCGTGCACGCCCGAGCGGCCGATCGGCACCTGCATGGTGTCTTCGGAGGGTGCCTGCGCCGCGTACTACAACTTCGGGAGGTTCGCCCGCGAACGGGAGGTCGTGTGATGGCGGAGCCCACCGGTTACCAGGGGCTGGAGGCCCCTGGACGCGATCAGGACGCGGGACCGGATGTCCCGCGGAGCACTCCTTCTGAGCGAGAGCAGAAGATCCTCGGGATCATCGAAACGGCCCGGGGCAAGCGGCCCAAGTTCCGCGACGAGCACATCAACATGGCCCACGGCGCGGGCGGCAAGGCGACCCAGCGCCTGATTGAAGGGATGTTCCTGCCGGCGCTGGGCGGCGGCGCGCTCGCGGAATTGCGCGATGCCGCGACGTTCGAGGTGGCCGGGCTCGGACTGGCCTTCACGACCGATTCCTACGTGGTCAAGCCGCTGCGCTTCCCGGGCGGGTCGATCGGGGAACTGGCGGTCAACGGGACGGTCAACGACTTGGCCGTGTCGGGTGCGCGCGCGCTCGCGCTCAGCCTGGCGCTGATCCTCGAGGAGGGGCTCGAAGCCGATGTGCTGCGCTCGGAGGTCGAGGCGATCGCCGCCGCGGCGGCCGAGGCCGGCGTCGAGATCGTGGCCGGCGACACCAAAGTGGTCGAGCGCGGGCACGCGGACGGCATGTACATCTGCACCGCCGGCGTGGGACGGCTCGACCCCAGGGCGAAGCTGTCGCCGGTCTCGCTGACCCCCGGCGATCACATCCTGTTATCGGGGGCGGTTGGCGAGCACGGGACCGCGATCATGCTGGCCCGCAACGAGTTCGAGCTCGACGCCCACGTCGAGTCAGACACCCGCTCGCTGTGGCCGGCCGTCGACGCGCTGCTGGGCCGCGCCGGGCCGCACCTGCACTGCCTGCGCGACGCCACCCGCGGCGGCGTGGCCTCGGTGCTCAACGAGCTCGCGCGCGCCTCCGCGGTCTCGATGCTCGTGCGAGAAGCCGCCGTGCCGGTCGATCCCGCCGTGGCCGGCGCGGCCGAGATCCTGGGCATCGACCCGATGTACGTAGCCAACGAGGGCAGGCTCGTGGCTTTCGTCTCCGCGCAGGGCGCTGAGGAGGCGCTCGCGGCGCTGAGGTCCGTACCCGGTTGCGAGGACGCCGCCGACATCGGCGAAGTGCACTCAGAGCCGCCGGGCATGGTGCTCGTGCAGACCGGCTTCGGCGGCCGGCGCGTGATGGACCAGTTGGTTGGCGACCCGCTGCCGAGGATCTGCTGAGGCGTGAAGTGCACGAGCTCTCGATAGCCGAGGCAATCGTGGCCATCGCGTCCCGGCACGCCCAAGGGAGGAGGGTCTACCGGGTGGAGCTCAAGGTCGGCCACCTGCGGCAGGTGGTCCCGAGCGCGCTCGCGTTCGCCTTCGAACTGCTCACGGACGGCACCGCACTCGCGGGGGCCGAACTGGTGATCGAGGACGTCCCGGCTCGCGGACACTGCCGGGCCTGCGGGGCTGAGACGACGATGAGGGACTTCCCCCTGCGTTGCGCCGCCTGCGGCGGGGTTGACGTGGCCGTTGTAGCCGGGGAGGAGCTCGAGGTCGACGCGCTCGAGCTCGAGGAGAGGGCTGAGATGACGATTGGAGGGATGACACATGGCGGTTGAGCAGCGGCAGGGTTCGGGCGTGGAGGAGGTCCACATCCTGTGGATCTCGGAGGGGATGAGCTGTGACGGAGACTCGGTGTCGGTCACCGCAGCAGGTCAGCCCGGGCTCGAGGATGTCGTCCTCGGGGCAATTCCGGGCCTGCCGACGGTTCATCTGCACAACAAGGTCCTGTCGCCCACCCTCGGCGGTGAGGAGTTCCTGCGGCCGTTCCGGGCGGCCGCGCGGGGCGAGCTGGACGCGCCGTTCGTGCTCGTGATCGAGGGGTCGATCCCGAACGAGAAGATCAACGGCGACGGTTACTGGAGCTCGTTCGGAAACGACGAGGCCACCGGGCAGCCGCTCACGCTGAACTGGTGGCTCGACCGGTTGGCGCCGAAGGCGTGGGGAGTGGTGGCGGTCGGAACCTGCGCCACGTACGGTGGCATCCACGCCATGGCCGGCAACCCGACCGGCTGCATGGGCTTGGCCGATTACCTCGGCTGGGACTTCCGCTCGGCGGGTGGGCTGCCGATCGTCAACATCCCCGGCTGTCCCGTGCAGCCGGAGAACTTCATGGAGACCCTGACGTGGCTGCTGTACCAGGCGGCCGGCCTAGCACCCACGATCCCGCTCGATGAGGCGCTCCGCCCTCAATGGATCTTCGGCAAGACCGTGCACGAGGGCTGCGACCGCGCCGGGTACTACGAGCAGGGCGATTTCGCCCAGGACTACAACTCGCCGAAGTGCCAGGTGAAGATCGGCTGCTGGGGCCCGGTGGTCAACTGCAACGTCCCCAAGCGCGGATGGATGGCGGGCATCGGCGGATGCCCAAATGTCGGCGGCATCTGCATCGGCTGCACGATGCCCGGCTTCCCGGACAAGTTCATGCCGTTCATGGACGCGCCTCCGGGCGGAGGGCTGTCCTCGGCCCTGACCGGCACCTACGGCCCGATGATTCGCAAGCTGCGCGGGATCACCAACAAGACGATGAACAAGGAGCCGAAGTGGCGCCACAACAAGGCGGAGCTCACGACCGGCTACGACCCCCGCTGGCGCGCCTAGCGCAGAGCGCCCCGAGAGAACTTCGATAGAGAGCAGCGAAGGGAGAACGAGATGGCGGTACGGGAGAGCGTTAGGCCGGAGGCGGGTCGGCTCGTGGACATGGCCTGGGATCCGATCACCAGGATCGTCGGCAACCTCGGCATCTACACGAAGATCGACTTCGACAATCGCGAGGTCGTCTCGTGCAAGAGCACGTCCTCGCTGTTCCGCGGCTACAGCGTGTTCATGAAGGGCAAGGACCCGCGCGACGCGCACTTCATCACCAGCCGCATCTGCGGCATCTGCGGCGACAACCACGCGGTGTGCTCCTGCTACGCCCAGCAGATGGCCTACGGCGTCAAGCCCCCGCCGCTCGGCGAGTGGATCGTCAACCTGGGCGAGGCGGCCGAATACATCTTCGACCACATCATCTTCCAGGACAACCTGGTGTTCGTCGACTTCTGTGAGCAGATGGTGCGCGAGACGAACCCGAGCCTGCTCGAGCGCGCGGAGAAGACCGAGGCCCGCCACGCCGACCTGCACGGCTACCGGACGATCGCCGACATCATGCGCTCCTACAACCCGTTCACCGGCGAGACCTACAAGGAAGCGCTGCTCATGAGCCGGATCGGGCGGGAGATGATCTGCTTGATGGAGGGTCGCCACGTGCACCCCTCCACGATTTATCCGGGCGGGGTCGGCACGGTGGCCACGCCGACGCTGTTCACCGATTACCTGAGTCGGCTCCTGCGCTGCCTGGACTTCATCAAGAAGGCCGTGGCGATGAACGACGACGTGTTCGACTTCTTCTACGAGGCGCTGCCGGGCTACGAAGAGGTCGGCCGGCGGCGGATTCTGCTCGGCTGCTGGGGCGCGTTCAATAACCCCGAGCACTGCACCTACGAGTACCGGACGATGGACGACTGGGGCAACGAGATGTTCGTCACGCCGGGCGTGGTGGTCGACGGAGAGCTGTTGACGACGAACCTAGTCGACATCAACCTGGGCATCCGGATCCTGCTCGGATCCTCCTATTACGAGGATTGGGTGAACGAGGAGACGTTCGTGGCGCAGGATCCGCTCGGAAATCCGGTCGACAAGCGACATCCCTGGAACCAGACGACGATCCCCAAGCCGCAGAAGCGCGATCTCGAGGGCGGTAACTACTCCTGGGTGATGAGCCCGCGGTGGTACGACAAACGGACCGAGCAGCACCTGGCGCTCGACACGGGCGGCGGGGCCCTAGCGCGGCTGTGGGTGACGGCCCTGGCCAACAAGGTGAAGACGCCGTACGTGCAGGCCACCGGGCAAAGCGTGCTGATCAATCTGCCCAAGACGCCCAACACGGCCGAGCAAACGCTCGAGTGGAAGGTCCCGCAGTGGTCCAACGCGATCGAGCGCGACCGTGCCCGGATCTACTTCGTGGCCTATTCGGCGGCCATGGCGCTGCACTTCCTCGATCAGGGATTGGCTGAGGTGCGCGCCGGGCGCACCAAGGTGTTCGAGGACTTCGACGTTCCCGACGAGGCGATCGGCTGCGGTTTCCACGAGGCGGTGCGTGGCGTTCTCTCGCACCACCTGGTGATCCGCGACGGCAAGATCGCCAACTACCACCCATACCCGCCCACGCCGTGGAACGGGAGCCCGACCGACTCGTTCGGAACGCCTGGCCCCTACGAGGACGCGGTCATGGGCCAGCCGATCTTCGAGGAGAACGACCAGGACAGCTTCCGCGGGATCGACATCATGCGGGCGGTCCGGTCGTTCGACCCGTGCCTGCCGTGCGGCGTGCACATGTACCTGGGCAAGGGCAAGACGCTGCGGACGGTGCACTCGCCGATGTTCGGCGAGCACGGCCAAGGTTGAGATCGGTGGTCGGCGCGGAGCCCCGTCAGCTCGTGGCGGACGTGGAGAGGCTTCTCGAGGACCTCGAAGGGCTGCCCGATCCGTTCGCCCGCCAGACCGCAACCGCGGTCGTGCAGGGCCTGCTGGAGCTCTACGAGGCAGGCCTCGAACGGATCGTCGAGGCGATCGCCGCGCGCGATCGGGAAGGCGAGATTGCCGACGCGCTGGCCGACGACGAGCTGGTCGCGCACCTGCTCCTGATCCACGGGCTGCATCCCAGGCCGCTCGAGGAGCGCGTGCGGGAGGCCCTCGATTCGGTCACGCCGTACCTGGAGTCGCACGGCGGCAGCGTGGAGCTCCTCGGGCTTGACGGGACGGCGGTGCGCCTGCGGCTACAGGGGAGCTGCAGCGGGTGCCCGTCCTCGAGCGTCACGCTCAAGCTCGCCATCGAGAACGCGATCGGCAAGAGCGCGCCCGAGATCGAGGAGGTGATCGCCGAGGAACCGGAGCGGGACGCGACGCCGCTCATTCAGATCGAGCTGCCCGCGCCGGCGCCGGCGCCGGCGATCGAAGGTTCGTGGGAGGTGGCGGGAGGGCTGCCCGAGCTCGCCTCGCGGGGCGTGCTGGTCAAGGAGGTCGCCGGGACGCCGCTGCTCTTCCTCAAGATCCGCGGGCGAGCCTACGCATACGTGCCGAGCTGCCCTGCCTGCGCGCATTCGCTCCAGGACGCGGCGCTCCGAGAGACCGAGCTGACCTGCGCCGGCTGCGGGCAGCGCTACGACGCAATGCGGGCGGGACGAGTCATCGATCCGGGTGGGGGGGCATCGAACTTGCACCTCGAGCCGGTGCCGCTGCTCGAGGGAGACGACGGACTGGTGAGAGTTGCTGTCCCGGTCGCCGTCTAGAAGCTCCGCTCTGGCCTCGCCGCGCCTGCGCGCGCTGGCCGCGCGCCGCATCGAGCCGGTGGCCGAGCCGCAGGAGCATTGCGAGTTGTGCGGGGCACCCGTACCGGAGGCTCATCGCCACCTGGTCGATCTCGACGCGCAGCGGCTGCTCTGCGCCTGCCGGCCCTGCTCGCTGCTGTTCGACCGCCGGGGCGCCGGCGGCGGGCACCTGTGCCTCGTGCCCGACCGGCGCTTGCGCCTCGACCGCTTCGAGCTGAGCAGCGCGGCGTGGGAGCAGCTGAGGATTCCGGTCGACATCGCGTTCTTCTTCCGCAGCTCGCGGGCCGGCCGCGTGATGGCGTTCTATCCGGGGCCCATGGGGGCCACCGAGTCGCTGCTCGAGCTCTCGAGCTGGGACGAGCTGGAGCGAGACAACCCGGTGCTCGGAACGATGCAGGCCGACGTCGAGGCGCTGCTGGTCGACCGCGCTCGCGGGGCGAACCGCCAGTGGCTGGTCCCGATCGACGACTGCTACCGGCTGGTCGCCTTGATCAGGACGCGCTGGCGAGGCCTCAGCGGCGGCAAGGACGTGTGGCTCGGAATTGAGCGCTTCTTCGACGAGCTCGACCGCCGAGCGCGGCCGCAGCCGCCGGAGACGGACAGAAAGGAGACGAAGTGCCACGCATCAAGCTCGGCAAACCGCAGGTGAGCCCGGACCTGCCGGCGCACACGCCCGGGATCAATCAGGGAAACGCCAAGGGCAACTACGCGAAGATGGCCGGGCACAACCCCGACGGGACCTCGACGGCCCTGCGCTCGACAGGTATCAACCCGAAGGCCCACGACCCGATCGATCCCAGCATGCCGAACCTCTCGCCGGGGTAGGAGCCGTGTCCACGACTTGGCAGGCCCCTGCCGTGCCCTCGGGTCTCGGCCCGCAGCTGCGCTTCGCCGTGCGCTCAGCGCAGCCACTCGAGTACGCGGCCGTCCCGACGTTGAAGTTCGCGCTGGTCATCGAGGCTCCGGGCGGCGAGTCGGTCCGCTCGGTGCTGCTCGACGTCCAGATCCAGATCGCAGCGCGCCGCCGCGGCTACCCGGGCGCGGCCCCGGAACGTCTGCTCGAGCTGTTCGGCACGCCCGATCGATGGTCGACCACGCTGCGTACCCTGCCGTGGCTTCGCGCGACCCTGGTCGTGCCGCCATTCACGGGCGATACGACGGTCGATCTGACCGTGCCGTGCACCTACGACCTCGAGGTCTCCTCGGCACGCTATTTCGCTGCGCTCGAGGACGGTGAGATCCCGCTCGAGTTCATGCTCAGCGGCTCCGTCTTCTACGCCGCGCCCGACGGTCGCCTGCAGATGGCCCGGATCCCCTGGGACCACGAGGTCGCCTACCGCCTGCCGGTCACGGTATGGCGGGCGACGATGGACGCCCACTTCCCGGGCAGCGCGTGGCTGCGCCTCGACCGCGACAGCTATGAGCGCCTGTGCGCCTACAAGGCGCGCCATGCGTTCGAGACCTGGGAGGCGACGATCGAGGCTCTGCTCGGACCCCGGAGCGGGCCATGACCCCCGAGCGGGCCATGAAGACCGACCCGGTCAAGGCGATCGCCGATGCCGTCCTCTACGAGGGCTACATCCTCTGGCCCTACCGACGATCGGCGCTCAAGAACCAGCGGCGGTTTACCTTCGGCGGCGTCTACCCGCCGGCGCACGCGGCGGGCCACCCTGACGACCCTTGCGCGATGCGGGCCGAGGTGCTCCTGCGTGGTGAAGCGGAGGTCGGAGTGACGGTCCGCTTCCTGCAGGTCGTGCGGCGCACGGTCGTCGGTCCCGACGGCGAGCCGGTGGACGAGCGCGTGGTCGACGGCGAGCTCTTGCCGTCCTGGGAGGAGGCGATCGAACGGGAGATCGCCGCGCCGGGGCCGATCGAGATCGCCGCCGGAGTGGAGCGCGACGGCTTGGAGGTCCGGTGCTGGGAGCGGCTGGACGGCGAGGTCGAGGTGATAACGGGGTTGACGCCGCGTACCGGTGTCCGTCGCGTGACCGTCACGGTACGAAACCTCAGCGCATTCGAGGCGGGCGGCGCCCGCCCGGAGGCTATGAAGCGCACGCTGTGCTCCACGCACATCCTGCTGAAAGCTACGCCAGGCGGCGCGTTCATCTCGCTCACCGACCCGCCGGCCGAGCTCGCGGATGAGGCGGCGGCCTGCCGCAACGTGGGCTGCTGGCCGGTGCTGGTCGGTGAGCCGGGCGACGCGGGCACGATGCTCGCTTCGCCGATCATCCTCGAGGACTATCCGCGAATTGCGCCGGAGAGCCCCGGCGACATGTTCGACGGGGGCGAGATCGACCAGCTGCTCGTGCTGAACATCATGGCGCTTACCGAGTGCGAACAGGCCGAGATGGCGGCCTCCGATCCCCGCGCGGCCGAGATCCTGGAACGCGTCCAGCGGCTGACGCCCGAGCAGCTGATGACCCTTCATGGGAGGACCGTGCTGCGATGAACGGGTACTGGGAGGAGCTCGAGCGCCCGGGACCCGACGCGGTCGCGGTCTCGGGCGCCGAGGTGCGGGCCGGCAGCCGGGTGCGGCTCGCGCCGCGCGCCGGCGGGGATGTGTTCGACCTGGCGCTCGCGGGGCGCAGCGCGGTGGTCGAGGCCGTCGAGCAGGACCTGGAGGGAAGGATCACGCTGGCCGTGGTAGTGGAGGACGACCCGGGCCGCGACCTGGGCCTGGCGCGCCAGCCCGGTCATCGCTTCTTCTTCTCGCCGGACGAGGTCGAGGTGCTCGGCGGCGAGTCGGAGGCGGAGGGCAACACGTCACCGGCGCTTGGGCGCCCGCATCCGCGCATCCTGCTCGCCGGCATCGGCAACGTGTTCCTCGGCGACGACGGCTTTGGCGTGGCGCTGGCCGACCGGCTCGCCCGGCGTGAACTGCCGCCCGGGGTGGAGGCGGCGGACTTCGGCATTCGCGGCATGGACCTCGCCTTCGCCATGCAGGACGGCTACGACACGGTCGTGCTGCTCGACGCTACCCCCCGCGGCGAGCCCCCGGGCACGCTGTACGTGATCGAGGTCGCTCCCGAGGAGGGGCAGGCGGACGTCGACGCGCACGGCATGGACCCGGTCAAGGTGCTCGGGCTCGTCCGCGCCCTCGGGAGCGCCGCCCCGCGCACGTTCGTGGTCGGATGCGAGCCGGAGACCCGCGTAAATCCGGACGGCGAGGAGCTTGTCGTCGCGCTCTCCGAGCCGGTGCGGGCTGCGCTAGAGCCGGCCGTGAGGCTGGTCGAGTCGCTGCTGCACGAGATCCATCAACAGGAGGTTCGGACATGACCTACATCCGCATTCCGCTTCCCCTCGTCATCGGGGTCCTGGTCGCGGCCATCGCCGTGGCGATCGGCGCCCAGCTGCCAGAGATCCGGCGGTATCTGAAGGTCGAGGCGATGTAAGGGGCGGCGCGGATGCACCGCACCAAGATCAGGGTCATCGAGCACGCGCTTGACGCCAACGACACGATCGCCCGCGCCAACCGGGACGACTTCGACCGTCACCAGGTCGCTGTGGTCAACCTGATGAGCGCCCCCGGCGCCGGCAAGACCTTGCTGCTCGAGCGGGCGCTGGCCGAGCCGCTTGACGGCATCCGCGTCGGCGTGCTCGAGGGTGACGTCCAAGGCTCCTACGACTCAGACCGACTGGCCGAGCTGCACGTGCCGGTGGCGCAGCTCAACACCGATCCCGGGTTCGGCGGCGAGTGCCATCTGGACGCGAACATGGTGCGCTCGGCGCTGCCTGCGCTGCCCCTGCCCGACATCGACCTGCTCGTGATCGAGAACGTCGGGAACCTCGTCTGCCCGGCCGAGTTCCGCGTGGGCGAGGACGCGAGGGCCATGGTCTGCTCGGTGACCGAGGGCGAGGACAAGCCGATGAAGTACCCGCTCATGTTCCGCTCGTGCGAGCTGGTGCTGATCAACAAGATCGACCTGCTGCTCCATCTCGACTTCGACCTCGACCGCTTCCTCTACTACCTCGACCAGGTCAACCCGGGAGTGGAACGGCTGCTGGTGAGCGCCCGCACGGGCAAGGGCGTGACGGCATGGCGAGACTGGCTGCAGGGGGTGGCACAGCGCCGCCGGACGGGGGCGCTGGTGTGAACCGGGCCGCGCTGGCAGATCGCCGCGAGGCGCAGCTGCGCGCCCAGCTGGCCGAGCGCACCGAGGCCAACCGCCGGTTCTTCGCCCCCCGCGCCGAGCGCCTGGCCCACCTGTGCCATCGCATGGCCGAGCGTTTCGCGCGGGGCGGCCGCCTGATCGCCCTGGCCAGCACGCCGGCCGCCCGGTCCGATGCCCGCCACGTCGCGGTCGAGTTCGTGCACCCGGTGATCGTGGGCAAGCGCGCGCTTCCGGCCATCGCGCTGATCGGAGACGGCGGCGAGCTGGCGGCCCAGGCCGCGCTGCTCGCGCGCCCCGACGACATCGCGATCGCTTTCGGCACCGATGAGGACGGCGGCGCGGCCGCCCGCGCGCTGCGGATCACCCGCGAGCGTGCCTGCCTGACCCTGGCCTTCTCGGCCGCGGGCGCGGAATGGGAGCTCGAGCCATCCGGCTCAGACCGGCACGTCCGTCAGGAGCTGATCGAGACGCTCTACCACGTGCTGTGGGAACTCGTGCACGTGTTCTTCGAGCACCGGGGTCTGCTCGAAGGGCGCGATCGGCGGGCCACGCACGACGCCGGCGCCTCGAGCTTCCTCTATCCGTTCCTGGCCGAGCGCGAGGACGACCTCGAGCGAGTGATCGGCGACGTGGCCTCCTCAGCAGAGCTCAAGAGCGAGGAGATCGGCGCGCTGCGCGAGCAGACCCTGAGCGACAACGCGGCCGGGTTGAGCGCCGCCGCCGATACGCTGCGCGAGAGCCTGGGTGCGGGCGGCACGCTGCTGGCGCTCGGCAACGGTGGCTCGGCCACGGACGCGATGGATGTCGTCGCGGACTTCCGGCACCCGGGCCGCGGCGAGCGCGGCTGGCCGGCGATCGACCTGACCGAGGACCCGGCCATCCTCACCGCGATCGCCAACGACATAGGCACCGAAGCGATCTTCGCCCGCCAGGTCATCGCCTACGGTCGCCCCGGGGACGTGCTGCTCGCGCTCTCGACGTCCGGCAACTCGGCCAACGTGATCGCCGCCCTGGCCCAGGCCCGCCGCCAGAACTTGAAGACGATCGCCATGGTCGGCTACGACGGCGGCCGGATCGACGCGGAAGGGCTGGCCGACCACGTCATCGTCAGCCGCTCGGAGCACATCCCGCGCATCCAGGAGGCCCAGGCCAGCGCCTATCACGTGCTGCGGGTCCTGACCGAGGAGCCCGCCGGGTGAACACGGCCGTCGCCGCCCGCCGCCGGCGCACGCGCGTGCGCGTCGAAGGCACCGTACAGGGGGTCGGTTTCCGTCCCTACGTCTACCGCCTGGCGGGCGATCTTGGCCTCGTCGGCTACGTGCTCAACGACGAGCGCGGCGTCCTGCTCGAGGTGGAGGGGACGGACCCGGACGTGGCCCGATTCCTGGAGCGCTTGGGACGCGAGGCGCCGCCGCTCGCCGTGCTCGAGCGCATCCTCTGCGAGGAGCGCGAACCGCTCGGCGCCGGCAGCTTCGAGATCCGCGATAGCGCGCGCGCCGGCGCCGCCGACGTGCCGGTCAGCCCCGACACGGCGACCTGCGCCGACTGTCTGCGCGAGCTGTTCGACGCTGCCGATCGCCGCTTCCGCTACCCGTTCATCAACTGCACCAACTGCGGGCCGCGCTTCACGATTGTGCGCTCGGTCCCCTACGACCGGCCGCTGACCACCATGGCCGGCTTCGTGATGTGCGGGCGCTGTCAGGCCGAGTACGAAGACCCCGGCCATCGCCGCTTCCACGCCCAGCCCAACGCCTGCCCCGCCTGCGGCCCGTCGCTGTCCCTGCTCGACGGCGCCGGGCAGCCCCTTTGTCTTGGCGGCGCGCGAGATGCCGTCGCGGCCACGGCCGAGCTGCTTCGCCGCGGCCGGATCGTCGCGGTGAAAGGCATCGGCGGATATCACTTCGCCTGCCTGGCGCGCGATCACGCCGCCGTCGCCGAACTGCGGGCCCGCAAGCACCGTGAAGACAAGCCGTTCGCGCTCATGGCGGGCGATCTGCACGCGGCGGCGCGGCTGGTCGAGATCGGACCGGCCGAGCGACGCCTGCTGACCGCGCCGGCTCGGCCGATCGTGTTGGCGCCGCGCCGGCGCAACGCGCCCGTGGCCCCGGCGGTCGCTCCGCGGGCACCCGAACTCGGCGTGATGCTGCCCTACTCACCGCTTCACCACTTGCTGCTCGCCGACGTGGGTCAGCCCTTGGTGATGACCAGCGGCAACGTCTCCGACGAACCGATCGCCTACCGCGACGAGGACGCGCTCGCCCGGCTGGCCGGCATCGCCGACGCGTTCCTGGTCCACAACCGCCCGATCGAGACCCGCACCGACGACTCGGTGGTGCGCGTGCGCGGCGCGCGCACGGCGGTTCACCGCCGCTCGCGCGGCTACGCGCCGGCGAGCATCCCGCTCCCGGGCGCCGGCACGCCGCTGCCGCTGCTGGCCTGCGGCGCGGAGCTCAAGAACACCTTCTGCGTGGGCAAGGGCACCCGGGCCTGGGTCTCGCACCACATCGGCGACCTCGAGAACTACGAGACGCTGCGCTCGTTCATCGCCGGCATCGAGCACTTCCAGCGGCTGTTCGACGTGACGCCCCGAGTGCTGGCCTACGACCTGCACCCCGAGTACCTCGCGACCAAGTACGCGCTCGAGCGGCCCGGAGTGGCGCTGGTCGGGGTCCAGCATCACCACGCGCATCTGGCCGCGTGTCTGGCCGAGCACGGCCAGGCCGGCCCCGCCGTGGGGGCGATCTTCGACGGCACGGGATACGGGAGCGACGGCTCGATCTGGGGCGGAGAGATCCTGTACGGCTCAATCCATGACTTCACCCGCGTCGGCCATCTGCTGCCCGTCCGGCTGCCCGGTGGCGCGCAGGCGGTGCGCGCGCCGTGGCGGATGGCTTGCGCCTGGCTCCTCGCCAGCGGGATCGAGCCGCCCGCTGCCTGGCAGCCGATTGCCCGGCTCGCTCGCTCCGGCCTCGCCTCGCCGTGGACGACCAGCGTCGGGCGGCTGTTCGACGCGGTGGCGGCGCTCTTGGGCGTGCGGAGCGAGATCAACTACGAGGGACAGGCCGCGATCGAACTCGAGGCGGCCTGCGACCCCCGCGAGCAAGGCTGGTACCCGATGCCGGTGCACGACGGCGGCGAAGGCTTGACGATCGACCCTCGCGAGACAATCCTCGCCGTGGCCGCCGACGTCGAGCGCGGGGCTCCGGCCGGCGCGGTGGCGAGCCGTTTTCACCGCGGCCTGGCCCGCGCGACCGCGACCGCGTGCGCGCGCGCCGCTGCACAGATGCGTTGCGACGTGGTCGTGCTCTCAGGTGGCGCGTTCAGCAACCGGCGGCTGCTGGAGTGGACCACGAGCGAACTGCGCGCAGCGGCGGTGCGGGTCCTCGTGCCCGAGCGCCTGCCCCCGGGCGACGGAGGAATCTCCTACGGACAGGCCGCCGTGGCCGCGGCGCGAATCGGGGCGGCGGTCCGATCCGATGAGGCTCGCGATACGGACAACGCGGTGAGCTTTTGACGCGGCGTGATCTGAGCAACCAGGCTGGGCCGGTCTCGCGCGCGTCGTGGCTGGGTCGGATCAGGGGGTCGATGTCGCCGTCGGAGTGGCGCCGCGCCGGCGGGATGGCCGCCGTGATCGTCGGGCTGCACATCGTCGGGTTTGGCCTGTTGATCCTGGTCATCGCGCCGCAGCACTTCAAGCTGGGCGCGGCGGGCACGTTCGCGATCGGGACCGGCACCACCGCCTACACGCTGGGCCTGCGCCACGCCTTCGATGCCGATCACATCGCGGCGATCGACAACACCACCCGCAAGATGATGAGCGAGGGCAAGCGCCCGTTGAGCGTCGGATTCTTCTTCTCGCTCGGGCACTCGACGATCGTGTTCGGCCTTGCCTTCGTGTTGGCCGTCGGAGTCGGGGCGCTGAGCGGCCCGGTCAAGAACGGCGGCTCGACGCTGCACAAGGCGACCAACGTGATCGGCACAACCGTATCCGGCTCGTTTCTCTACGCGATCGCGATCCTCAACCTCCTGATCCTGGTGTCGATCGTGCGGATCTTCTTCCAGATGCGCTGCGGCGCTTACGACGAGCATGAACTCGAGCAGCAGCTGAGTTCACGTGGGCTGATGAACCGCTGGTTGGGCAGGCGGGTGAACAAGATCCGCGACCCGTGGCAGATGTACCCGCTCGGCGTGTTGTTCGGCCTCGGGTTCGACACTGCCACCGAGATCGCGCTGCTCGTGCTCGCGGCCGGCGCCGGCGCGGCCGGGCTCCCGTTCTACGCGATCCTGTGCCTACCGATCCTGTTCGCGGCCGGGATGTCGCTGCTGGACACCATCGACGGGTCGTTCATGAACTTCGCGTACGGCTGGGCTTTCTCACAGCCCGTGCGAAAGGTCTACTACAACATCACGATCACCGGCCTCTCGGTTGCGGTCGCGCTGTTCATCGGCACGATCGAGCTGATCGGCCTGCTGAGCGACAAGCTCGGCCTTCGGGGTCAGGTCGCGGCCTGGTTTCAGAACTTCAACATCAACACCGCGGGGTTCATCATCGTTGGCATGTTCGTCGTGACCTGGACGATCGCCCTGGCCGTCTGGCGCTTCGCAAAAATCGAAGAGAAGTGGACGGCCGCCGTGGAGCCGGCTCGAGCACGGTCCGCCGGAGAGGCTGACGCCTGACGACCGTCGCGATCGGCGCGACGGGCCAGCCGAACCCCGTCGCCCGAAGCGCGTCTTCAGCTCAGCGGCGTCTGATCGAGCTGCTGGCAGAGCTCGGCCACCGACTCGAACACCGCCTTCGCGCCGGCCTCCTCGAGCTCGGCCAGGCCGAATCCTCCCGTAAGGACGGCAACCGTCGGAACGCCGGCCTTGGCGGCGGCCTCGACGTCCCACGGAGTGTCGCCGACCATCACCGCGTCCTCCGGAGAACCGCCGGCACGCTCAAGGGCAGCGCTGACCAGGTCGGGCGCCGGCTTGGTCGACTCGACGTCGGCCGACGAGGTCCAGCCGTCGGCCAGGTCGCGCGCGTCGAGAAGGTCGAGATAGTGGTCGACCTCGTCCTCCTTGGCCGAGCTGGCCAGCACGACGGTGTGGCCGCGGGCCTTCAGCTGCTCGATCAGCTCGCGCGAGCCGCTCATCGGCTGCACCTCGTCGATCAGCTGGAAGTACAGCGTCTTCTCCGAGGCGCGGATGTCGTCGCCCTTATCCCGCTCGGTCTCCTCGTCGGTGAGGGCGCCGACCACCTGATCGCCGCCCATCCCGATGTGGCGGTGGATGCGCCAGATCGGCAGCACGATGCCGTGCTGGCGGAATGCCCGGTACCACGCGATCGCGTGTTGGTAATTGGTGTCGACGAGCGTGCCGTCGATGTCGAGCACGGCGACGGTCATGTGCTGGACCCATCTACCCGGCGAGGACAGTCCGAATCTACTTAAGTATTTACTTGTGCTATGCTGTTATCTACAAGCAAACGAAAGAGGTATCAATGGAGTCGAATATCACTCCCAACACCCAGTACACGCAAGTCACAGTCGACGTGCCCGAGGACCGAGTGGCCGAGTTCCACGCCTTCTTCGCACGGTTCCTGGCCGGCCCGGAAGGCCGCGGGCGGCGAGGACGCCACGGGCGTCACGGAGGCCGTCACGGTCATCACGCGCGCGGTTGCGGTCAGCCGGGCCAGACCCCGGAGCAACCCGAGGCGAGCGCCGAGGCGACCGAGATCTAGTGGTCGCCTCCGCAAATACGCTCGCATTCGAGCCGCCCCTGGCGGCGCTGCCGCGGGCTTTGCGGCCCGCTCGGCATCCGGCCTCGCTTAGTTGGGCCGCGCCCGCGTCGTCCGGCGTCCTCGGACCCTCGTGTAGCGCTGCTACACGTCGGGTCCTGCGTCCTCGCGCAGCATCCACCGGTGGCACCTCTCGGTGCGACCGTACTCACGGAGGAGACCACTGATGGCCGACAAGCAGGTCACGGTGGCCGTCCCCGAGGAGCGGGTGCCGGAGTTCTACGCCTGGTTTGCGTCATTCCTGGCGTCCGAGCCGGGCACTCCGCCCCCGTTCGGCGGGCGCGGCCGCCGTGGCCGGCGCGGCATACG
>JAFASQ010000346.1 GCA_019244395.1 Solirubrobacterales bacterium
GGGTGCATGGAGCGCGAGTCCCGGGGGCCGTCAGGCAAGGACGCAGGAGCCGTGGCGCAGCAGCGCTGCGCGAGGCTCCGAGGACGCAGCATGGCGGCCATCCGGGGCCGCGATACATGTGCTCTAGTTGCCGGACGGTGCACTAGCGCCGTGCCTCGCGCAACTCTCGCTGCACATCCCGCGTCATCTCGCGCTTGCGGATCGCCTCGCGCTTGTCGTATAGGTCCTTGCCTCGAGCCAGCGCGAGTTCGACCTTGGCGCGCGAACGGGGTGTGGAGAAGTAGATCCGCGTAGGTACCAGGGTGAGTCCGCGCTCGCGCGTGCGGCCGATCAGGCGTTCGATCTCGTATCTGTGCAGGAGCAGCTTGCGTGGCCGCTCGGGATCGTGGTTCTCGCGAGCCGCCGGCCCGTAGGGCGCGATGTAGAGCCCGTGCAGCCAGACCTCGCCGTCGCGGACCACCGCGTAGGCGTCCTTGAGCTGCGCGTTGCCTTCGCGCAGGGACTTGACCTCTGTGCCGGTCAGCGCGATCCCGCATTCGAACCGCTCGAGCAGGTTGAACCGGTAGGACGCCTGCCGGTTACTGGCGACGTCGCCCGAGGCGGCCCTTCGTTTGCCCGCTTTGGCCATGACCCGTCAATCCTCCCAGCCCGGCAGCAGGTCCACCCTCCCCCGTGGCGCGTCGACCGAGCCGACGCGCACGTGAACCGGGTCCCCGAGGCGGATCGCGCTCCCGCTGCGGGTGCCGACCAGCATCGTCCCCTCCTCGTTCAGCTCCCACCAGTCCCCCCGCAGCCGGCGGAGGGGCAACATGCCCTCGAACTCACCCCGCGGCCCAAAGGCCACGAATGCCCCGGCGCGGGCGAGCCCGACGATCTCCCCCTCGAACCCCTCGTCAGGGTCCCCGGCCGAGGACAGCCGGCGCTCGAGCAGGAAGCAACGCGCGATGTCATCGGCATCCCTCTCCGTCGCCATGGCCTCACGCTCGCGTCTCGAGCACCACGGCCCGGCGGTTCCGACCCACGAAGCCTCGGGCGCGGGCTCCTCGCCATCCAGCGCCGCGAGCAGCGCTCGGTGGCAGATCAGATCGGGGTAGCGCCGGATCGGTGAGGTGAAGTGGCAGTAGCTCGCCAGCTGGAGCCCGGCGTGTCCCCGGTTGCGCTGGTCGTAGTAGGCCTGCTTGAGAGAGCGCAGCACGAGGCTCGTCAGGGCGCGCCGGCCGCGCCCGCCCTGACCAGTCGTCCAGCGCTCGACCAGTTGCGAGGCCTGCCCGATCAGGTCGGCCGCCTGCTGCGGCGTGACGTGCCCCTTCGGGACGGGTGGTGTCGGCACGCCCAGCGAGGCGAGCTGGTCGATCAGCCGTTCGGCGGCCACCCCGTCGGGCCGCTCGTGCACGCGATAGAGCGTGGGCACTCGCCGCGCCGTCAGCAGCTGCGCGACCTGCTCGTTGGCGGCGATCATCAGGTGCTCGATCATGCGGTGCGACTCGGTCTGCTCGACCGGCTCGACGGCCACCACGCCTCCATGCTCATCGAACTGAAACTCCGGCTCGGCCGAGTCGATCTCGACCGCGCCCTGCGCGCCTCGCCGCGTGGCGAGCGCGGCTGCGGCCGCCCGTGCGCTCGCCAGCCCGGGCCCCCATACCCCGGCGGCTCGCTCTTGGCCGGCAAAGATGCGATCGACGCGTTCGTAGTCGAGCCGCTCGTCCGAGCGGATCACCGAGCGATAGAACGACGGCTGTCGCACTCGATCGCCGTCGATCAACATCTCCACCGTCACCGCCAAGCGATCCTGCCCCGGAACCAGCGAGCACGCGTTGTTCGACAGCGCGCCCGGCAGCATCGGCTCGACCGCACCCGGTACGTACACGCTCGTCGCGCGCCGGTACGCCTCGCGGTCGAGCAGCGATCCGAACCCGACGTAGGCAGACACGTCGGCGATGTGCACCCAAACCCGGCTCGCGCCGTCGCCCTCGTCGGACGCGGAGATGGCGTCGTCGAAGTCCCGCGCGCTGAGGGGGTCGACCGTGAAAGTCGGCAGCGAGCGCAGATCACGGCGACCCGCGTCGCGCCGAGGGCTGTGGTCGAACCCGGCAAGGCGCGCGGACACGTCCCGCGCCTCGTGCTCCACTGCCGGATCGAACCGGCGCGGCAACCCACGATCCACCATCAGACCTTCGATCACGTCGCGGGCGACGTCGGAGCGACCCAACCGGCGAGCGATCGTCGCGCGTCCTCCCGGCCGGCCGTTGCGTCCCGCGCCGGGGCGGACGACGATCAGATCGCCGATCGCCGCCTGTCGGTCACGGCTCACCACCAGACGTGGACCCGGCCCGAAGAACGGCTCGGCGACGAAGAACTTGCCGCGCCGGGCGAGGACCGCCACCCGGAGGCCGCCACCCGCATCCCGCGTGACTGGACTCACCGCACCCGCCGGCGCTCACCGCACCTCGGCGGCGACGGTCCGCTCGGCCACCGCGAGCGCGGTGTCGTGCGTCGCACCGGGAGCGGTGGCGGCGGAAATGTTCGGCCTGATCCCCGCGCCCTCGCGCACGCCGCCACCTCCGAGGTTGTGCCCGCTCGGCGTGAAGTACTCCCCCACCGTGAAGTCGAGCGCGCCACCGTTGGGCAGCGGCTCGATCTCCTGGAAGACGCCCTTTCCGTACGTACGCGTGCCGATCACCTTGGCGCGGCCCCGGTCCTGCAAGGCGCCGGTGACGATCTCCGCCGCCGAGGCGGTGCCGCGGTCAACTAGCACCACCATCGGGATGGCGGTCGGGATCGCTCCGCCCTTGGCCACGTACACCTGGCGCGGCTGAGCACGGCCATCCGTCGAGACGATCGTCCCATCGGGGATGAAGATGCTGGCGACGTTCACCGCTTCGTTGAGCAGCCCGCCCGGGTTCTCGCGCAGATCGAGAATCAGGCCGCGGGCCCCTGCGTGGAGGACCGTCTCGACCTCCGCTCGCAGCTCGGCGCCCGCGCCGTCGGTGAAGCCGTACAGCGCGAGCGAGCCCAGCTTGGTCCCGTGATAGTTCACGATCGTCCCGTTCGCCTCGGGCACGACCAGGTTCGCCCGCACCAACCCGACGACGTGCTTCTGGCCCCCGCGCATGATGGTCAGCGTGACATGCGTGCCGGCCTTCCCCTTGATCAGCCGCGAGCCGAACGTCGCCGGCCGGCTGGCCAGCGAGGTTCCCCCCACCGCGATGATCACATCGCCCTTTGCCAGTCCTGCCCTCGCCGCAGGCGACCCCGGGAACACGTCCTGGACGCGCAAGCCTCGCGGCTCGCCGATCACGTCGATCCCGATCCCGCTCAGATGCGGGTTGGCCTGGTTGAGGAATCCCTGGTACGCCGACGGGTCGTAGTAGTGCGAATACGGGTCATTGAGGCTGGCCACCATCCCCGCGAGGCCCTTGTTGACCAGCCGGTTGCGGTCGAGCGGGCGGTAGTAGTTGTGCTGGAGCAGGTCGACCACCTGGTTGACCAGCGGGTTGTCCCCCTTGTCGACGAACGCGTTGCGCAGCGGCGAGGGCAGCCAGCTCGGGTGACCGCCGAGCCAAATGCCGATCAGCAGCACGATCAGGACAGCAAGGGCCCTGAGAGCGATGTTCGGACGACGGGAGCGGCGTGAGGCCATGCCCGGAGGTTAGCCGGGCGACGCGCGACGGTCTCCACCCCGATCGGCCCGGAGACCTATGAGCGAGGCCGCGAGCGCGGCCCCGTCCCGGTTCGACGTATCCCCGCGCGGCCGGGCCATCCGCCATGGCCCGGCCTTGCGGGAGAGGCTTCTAGAAGTTGTGCCGGAACCCGGGCCCGGCAGTGGTGAACTTGTATGTCGTCGTCGAGTTGAAGACCTGGGACGGATTCAGCACCACGGATGGCCACTGGGGGTCGCCGATGTGGTGCGGCGTGTCCGGATAGTGCTGTGTCTCCAGCGTGAACGCATCGCTCTGGCGATACGTGCGTCCGCTGGTTCCGACCAGATCGCCTACCAGGAAGTTCCCGGTGTAGACCTGGACGCCCGGCTCCGTGGTGTACGTCCAGAGGACGACACCGTCCGACGGATCCTGGGCGACGGCGACGAGCCGGTTACCCGAGCCCTTCAGGACCCAGTTGTGGTCATAGCCGTGTGCGGTGGTCAGCTGGTCGCCCTCAGGCAGGTACGCCTTGCGGATGTCCCGGCCGATCGGCTTCATGCCCCGGAAGTCAAACGGTGTCCCGGCCACCGAAGCGAACCCCGTCGGGATCAGGTTGGCGTCGGTCGGCTGGAAGGTATCCGAGTTGATGGCCAGCTTCTGGTCGTAGACGTCGCCGGACCCCTCGCCGGCCAGGTTGAAGTAGGTGTGGTTGGTGAAGTTGACGACCGTCGGCTGGTCGGTCTTCGCCCGGTACCTGATCTGCAAGGCGTTGTTCCGCGTGAGCGTGTAGGTCACCGTGTTCTGGACCGTCCCCGGGAAGCCGTTCTTGCAGTTCGGATCGGTGTACGTGAGGATCAGCGACACCCCGTTGGGCGTGCTCGAGGTGCTCGCGTCCCACACCTGCGTGTTGTAGGAGTTCGGTCCGCCGTGGAGCAGGTTCGGACCGTTGTTCGGCACAGGGGTCGTCGGGCAGGGTGGTCCTGACCCGAGCGGATAGTTCGTTCCGTTGAGCGTGAACTGCGCGCCCGCGATGCGGTTCGCGTAGCGCCCGATGATCGCGCCGAAGTACGTATCGCCGGAACCGCCCGCCGCGGGCCAGGGTTGGTTCTGGAAGTCGTTGACGTAGTCGCTCAGCTTCGGGAACCCGAGCGCGACGTTCTTGACCCTCCCGGTCCGGTCAGGGACCCAAATCGACTGAACGACGCCGCCGTAGTTCGTGATCTTGACGATCATCCCGTTGCCGTTGCGCAGCGTGTACAGGTCGACCGCCTTGCCGTTGGCGGTGCCCCAAGACTGCTTGGCGATGCTCAGATGGCCGTTGCCGTGGGGCTTGGCCTTGTGCTTGGCCGCCATGGCCAGCCCACCCGTGCCGAGTAGGACCGCCATGGTGGCGATCACGACACGCGCCCACACGAAAGTACGCAACCTCCCCAGGCTGCGGAACCCGATCTGCATCGATCCTCCCTTCAGTTGTGCGCTTGCCCCGGCCGCGAGTCAGCAAGCTGTTGCGGTAGCCGGTTACTTATAGCAGAGAATGTGAACGCTCACACGCCTGGTGGGGGCGGCAGGCGAGATGGCAGCGAATCGCCCTCCGGCTGGCGCGGCGGACGGACTCGCAGCGAATCGCCCTCCGGCTAATGCGACAGACGCACTCGCAGCGGATCGCGGTGTGGGCGGCGCGCCACCGTACGAGCACCGGCCTAGAAGCGGATCCGGTCTGCCAGCTCGGGCCCCGCCACGGCGAACTTGTACGTGGTCCGGGTGCGCAGAACCTCCCCGGGCCGCAGCACAACCGAGGGCCACCCGGGCTCACCGATGTGGTTCGGCGCGTCCGGGAAGCGCTGGGTCTCGAGCGCGAATCCGCCTCCCTCGCGATATGCCCGTCCGCCGGAACCAACCAGCTCGCCGGTCAGGTGGTTCCCGGTGTAGACCTGCAGGCCGGGCTGGTCGGTGTACGTCCACAAAACGATTCCCGTCCCCGGATCCCACGCCACGGCGACCAGGCGATAGCCGGCGCCGGGCAACACCCAGTTGTGGTCATAACCGCCACCGAGCGCCAGCTGCTCGCCGGACGGTCCGTCAACCGCCCGGATGTCGCGCCCAAGCGGTTTCATCGCCCGGAAGTCGAACGGCGTCCCGGACACGCCGGCGAAGCCGACCGGAACCTGCGTCTCATCCACCGGCTGGAACACGCTGGAGTTCACGGCGAGCAGTTGGGAATAGACATCGCCGGCGCCCTCGCCCCCCAGGTTGAAGTACGTGTGATTCGTCAAATTGACCACCGTCGGGGCCTCGCAAGCGACCTGGTACTCGATGCGCAGCGCGTTGTCCGGCGTGAGCGCGTAGACCACCTCATTTCGCACCGTGCCCGGAAACCCGTTCCGGCCGTCGGGATCGACATATGACAGGCGCAGCGCGTCGCCGCCACCGACCCGGGCCGGCGCCGCCTGCCACACCTGGGTGTGGTAGGCCCCGGGGCCGCCATGCAGGGTCACGCTGTCCCCCGGAGCGTGCGCCAACTCGTGGCGCCGCCCATCGAGAACGAAGGAATGTCCCGCGATCCGATTCGCGCAGCGGCCAATGATCGCCCCGAAGTAGGCGTCGGCGGCATCGGGGTCGAGATATCCATCAAGACCGTCGAACCCGAGGGCGACGTTGACCGTCCGGCCCGCGCGATCGGGCACCCGAAGGGACTGCAGGACGCCGCCGTACGTGGCCACCGCCACCGTTGCGCCGCCGCCGCTCGAGAGCGTGAACAGCTCGACCGGTTGGCCGCCGGCCGACCCCCACGGCTGCCTTGAGATCACACTCTGAGGAAGCGTCGCAGCGACAGCCCCGACCCGAGCGCCGAGACGAACGCGCCTGCAGTGAGCAGCACCGCGACCAGCACGCTGAACGCGATCGTCCGCGGCGCCGCGATCAGGGTCCAGTTGCTGGCCAGCGGGTCGAGCAGTGCGATCTTGGTTGCGCCGAGGAGGGCGATCGCGAGGAGCGCACCGGCCGAGCCGACGATCATCCCCTCGATCACGAATGGCCAGCGGATGAACCAGTCGGTGGCGCCGACCAGCTTCATCACCTCGACCTCGCGCCGCCGTGCGTACAGCGACAGGCGGATCGTGTTGGCGATCAACAGGATCGAGGCCAGCACGAGCAGCACGGTCAACACCGCCGCCGTGATCGTGACCAGGTTGGTGACCTCGAGGATCTTCCTGGTGTCGCTCTGCTTGTTCGACACGCTCGCGATCATCGGATCGATGACCGCGCCGCCCGGCGTCAGGGCGCTGTGGATCGCGAGCACGTTGCCCGGCTTGTCCGGCATCACGTGGAAGGTGTCGGGGAGCGGATTGGAGCCGAGCAGGGCGTAGGCCTGGGGATACTGAGCCGACTGCTGCGCGTAGGCGGTGGCCTTGGAGACGAACTCGACCGACTTCACGTGGGCGATCCCGAGCAGCTCGCCGCGTACCCGAGCGTCGTCGCTCGCAATCGCGCCGGTCCTCATGTAGACGTCAACCATCACCCGGCCGCGCACGCTGTTGGCGGCGCCGTTTGTGGCTTGGACGATCGGGATGAACACCCCCAGGACCAGCATGGTCACGAGCACGGTGGCGAGCGCAGCGAAGCTGGGCGCGGCGCTGCGGCGCATCGACCGCACCGCCTCGCGCAGGAAGAATCCGACCTTCATCCGCTAGGAAACCGCCGGCGGGCGGACGGAGGGCGCGCGCATGCGACGGGCGAATTCCCGAGTCGTCTCGTCACGCGCGTACAGACCGGTCGCCTCGTCGCGCACGATCTGGCCATGAGCCAGCTCGAGCACGCGCCGGCGCATCTTGTCGACCATCGTCTGATCGTGCGAAGCGATCAGCACCGTGGTGCCCGTACGGTTGATCCGGTAGAGCAGCCGCATGATGTCCACGCTCGTCTCGGGGTCGAGGTTCCCGGTCGGCTCGTCGGCCAGCAGCAGCGGCGGATGGTTGACGAACGCGCGGGCGATCGAGACCCGTTGCTGCTCGCCGCCCGAGAGCTGATCTGGGTAGTTGTGCAACTTGGTTGAGAGCCCGGTCAGCCGCAGGATGTCGGGCACCTTGTCGCGGATATCCCGGCGGGTACCGCCGGTGACCTGGAGCGCATAGGCGACGTTGTCGTACACGGTCCGGTTGGGCAGCAGCTTGAAGTCCTGGAAGACCACGCCGAGGTTGCGGCGGTAGTAGGCGATCCGTCGGCGCGCGATCACGCTCAAGTCGTGACCGGCGACGCGGATCGTGCCGGCGGTCGGCTCGAGTTCCTTGATCAGCAGACGCATCACGGTCGACTTGCCCGAGCCGGTGGCCCCGACGAGGAACACGAACTCGCCCCGCTCGATCGAGAAGGTGGCGTGATCGAGGCCGACGTCGCCACCGGAATAACGCTTGGAGACACCCCGGAATTCGATTACCGGGCCGCTCCGCGGCGTGGCGCCGGATGACTGGATCTCACGCGCGGCGGGCGCTCCCGCCGCAGCAACCTCCCGCCGGCGCGCGGTTCGCGTTTTGGATTCAGTCCTTGCCATGAAGCTCAGGCAGGGTACAGACCGGGCTCGCAGAAAGACTTGCGACCCCTCCCCTTGCAAGGGGATTTGCAGCGCTCGCTACCTTTACGCCGATGGCGCCTATCACCCAGACGTCGCTTGCCAACGGACTTCCCCTCTACCGGATTTCGGTTGAGGGCGCCCGATCGACCACCATTCTGGTCGCCTTCGACGCCGGCGCCCGCACCGAGCACGAGGACGAGAACGGGATGGCCCACTTCCTCGAGCACTTGGTGTTCAAGGGCGGCGAGAAGTACCCGACCTACCGGGATGTCAACGAAGCGGCGGAGCGAATCGGCGCCGTCCTGAACGCCTACACCAGCCACGACCTGGTTGCCTTCCACATCACCGCCCGCTCGAACAAGGCGCTCGAAGCGGCCGACCTGCTGACCGACTTCGTTGGCCGGCCAAAGATCGACGCCGACGAGCTCAACCGCGAGCGCGGCGTGGTCGTCCAGGAGATCGCCCGGGCCAACGACCAGCCGGCGGTGATGGCCGAGCACCTGATCGACGAGGCGGCATTCGGCGACCATCCGCTCGGTCGTCCGGTGCTCGGCCCCGCCGAGCACATCCGTGACACGTTCACGCGTGAAGGCATCCTTGCCTTCCGCGCGCGACGCTGGTCGCCGGATCGCGGGGGTGCCTTCCTCGTTGGCAACCTCGACGGCCTGCCCGAGAACGGCGCGGTCGAAGCGCTGTTCACCCGCTTTCCGGGCCGGCCCGCCCCGGAACCGTACGAGCCGGCGCCCCCCGCCCATCCGCGCATCCTGGTCCGCGAGCGCGACTCCAACCAGTCCCACCTGCGCATGTCCTATCGGCCCGCGATCGAGACCGCGGACCCCAAGCGTCGCGCCGCACTGGCCATCTACTCGACATTGCTGGGCGGCTCGATGGGCTCGCGGCTCTTCGACGAGATCCGCGAACAGCGCGGCCTCGCCTACTCGGTCCATTCGATCGCGCACGCCTACGCCGACGTGCCGGTGCTGCAGCTGTCGGCCGGGCTGGAATCAGGAAAGATGCTCGAGGCGTACCGCCGGATGCGCGACATCGTCACCGAATTACGCGAGGACGGCCCGAGCGAGGCCGAGGTCGAGCGCGCCCGCGCCTATGCCGCCGGGGCCCGCGCGATTGCCTTCGAGAACACCGGCGCGGTCGCCCGGCACGCCGCCCAGCAGGCGATTGTCTACGGTGAGGACGTCGATCCCGATCGCACCATCGCGCTGCTCGACCGGGTGAGCTTCGACGAGGTCAGGCAGGTGGCCGCGGACGTGGCCGACGAGCTGTCGGTCGCGTGCGTCGGCCCGCATACGGTGGAGGAGCTCGAGTCGGCCTGAGACGCGGTATCGCGGGGGGCGTGGCCGCGCTGGCCATCGCCGGGTGCGGCGGAGGGGGTCACGCCGCCAAGCCGAGCGCGGATGCCGCGGTCGGCAGGCCCGTAACCGCCAAGAGCACGACGGGCACCGTGCCGCGCGTCGCTCCAGCCGTGCCGCGCAATACCCCGACCATCGCGCGGCCCCTGCAGCCGTCCGCGGCCGTGCTCCAGCTCCAGGCGGCCCTCACGAAATCCCTGAACAAGGCGGGCGCCAACACCGGAGCGCTCGTCTATGACCTGACCGCGAAACAGACTCTGTTCGCGCTACGTCCCAACGCGGGGCGACCGCCCGCTTCGGTCGAGAAGCTCTACACCACGGTGGCTCTGCTCAGCGAGCTGGGCCCGAACGCCCGCCTGAAGACCACCGTCGTCGGCACCGGCCACCTCGGGCCCGGCGGCGTATGGCAGGGGAACCTGTATCTGGTCGGCGGCAGCGATCCGACGTTCGGCGACGGAGGCTTCAACCAAGTCTGGGAGCAGGGATACGGACCGAGCGCGAACGACCTGGTGGCGCAGCTTCGGCGCGTCGGCATCCGCCGCGTGACCGGCTGGGTGATCGGCGACGCGGCACTGTTCGACGGGCTGCCCGGCGGCCCGGCCACCGCGTACGGGCCCGATGTCCCCGACTTCGGCGGGCAGCTCGCCGCCCTCACCTACGACCACGGGTCCACCTTCCGTCGCCTGAATCCTGGGGCGTTCGCCGCCAAGGAGCTGGTCCTCACGATGCACGACGCCGGTATCGGCGCCCGCCCCCTGAACCGAACCTTGCCCGCGCCGCCCGGCGGCCGACAGCTCGCCTCGGTGCAGTCCCCGCCGCTGTCGGTCCTGCTCGCGCTGATGGACGTGCCGTCGGACGACTTCTTCGCCGAGATGCTGACCAAGCAGCTCGGCGTGCGGTTCGGCGGGGCGGGGAGCATCCAGGCGGGCGCGCACGTGATCTCGCAGGTGATCGAGTCCTTCGGGCTGCATCCCGCGATTATCGATGGCTCCGGCCTCTCGCGCGATGACCGCTCCTCGCCGGGGCAGGTGGTAGCCCTCCTGCGCACGATGTGGGGCACCTCGATCGGGCGGGGGCTGGTGGCCTCGCTCCCCACCGTGGGGGTCAATGGCACCGTGCAAGGGATCGCGGCGCACAGCGCGGCTCGGGGCCGATGTGCGGCCAAGACCGGCACGCTCAACTACGTGACGAACCTCGCGGGCTACTGCACGGCGCTGGGCAACCACGTCCTGGCGTTCGCGGTGATGATGGACGGACCGCCGAACTGGACGGCCGACAAGCTGCTCGGCCAGATGCTCCCGGCGATCGCGCGCTATTGAACCCGCGCCCCGGCCCGGGGACAATCGTGAGCGCAGTGGAGCTGACCACCGCCGTGAACAGGCGCGAACTCCAGCGCTACCTGGCGCGCGTGGGCGATCGCTGGCCGATCGACGCCGCCGTGTTGGGTGGCGCACGGGTAGCCGACGAACAGGGCGCACCGCCCCAGCGCGAGCGCGGCCCCGAATTCATCGTGATCCTCGTCTCGCAGGCGTTCGAAGGGATGCCGTGGCTCGAGCGCGTCTACCACGCCGGCTCGCTGTGGGACGGCCTCGAGATGGGCGCCCCGGCCGAAGTGCACTGCTACACGCCCGACGAGTTCGAGCGCAAGCGGGTGACCCTGCCACGGGTCATCCAGGCGGTCGACCGCGGAATCGACCTGATGGCCGAAGCGCCGGCGTAGCGTCCGCGCGGGTCCTCAGCGGCGCCCGACCCGAAGCGCAGGGTCAAGCTCGTCGTACTTCGCATCCGGCTCAGCCGCGACCGCGTCCAGGACCTTGCTGAAGAAGCAGCGCACCGCCGCGGCGAGCACGACGTCGAGGATGTCCTGGTCGGAGAGCCCCAGCGATCGCAGCCGGTCGATGTCGGTCTGCTCGACGGAGGTCGCGTCATCGACCACCTTGCCGGCCAGGTCCATCACCGCCACCTCGAGCTCGTCGAGACCGGCCGTCCGATGGTCGCAGACCACGGCGCGGACGACATCAGGCTGGAGAAATCCTTGGTTCATCAGCACCGAGCCGTGGGCCAGCGTGCAGTAACTCGAGCGCAGGCGCGTCGCGGCGGCGAGCGTGGCCAGTTCATAGCGCCGCAGGTCCATGCCGCTTTTTATCGCGCCGTTCAGCTGCTTCCAGGCGCCGTATACCTCTGGCCTGAGCGAGAACACCTGCGTGAAGTTGGGCAGGAAACCGAGCGCCTCGCGGTCGCCCGCGTACATCTCGGCGGTGGCGCCGGTCGCCTCGTCTTCGGCGACGGTCTCGATAAAGGTCATCCCCGGTCCGTTCTCCCCCCAAGGAGGCTAACTGATCGCCACCATCCGCTCGATCGCCGTCCGCGCGCGATCGGCCACCTCGCGTGGCACCTTGACCTCGTGCACGCCGTCGCGCAGGGCATCGCGGAGCTTGGGCAGCGTGATCATCTTCATAAAGCGGCAATGAGCGGCCTCGTTGGCCGCGATGAACTCTATGTCGGGTGCCGTCTGGCGCAGCGGGTGGAGCATGCCGGTCTCGGTGGCCACGATCGCGGTCGATCGTGTTCCGCCCGCCCGCGCGCGGGCGTAGGAGAGCATGCCGCCGGTCGAGAGCATGTGCACGCCGTCGGCGTCCACGTCGCCGGCCGCCACGTACTCCATCACGCTGGTCGAGCAGCCACACTCGGGGTGGATCAGAAAGTCAGCGCCGGGATGGGCAGCCCGCACCGCGGCGATGTCGTCGGGCTTGATCCCGGCGTGCACATGACACTCGCCGTCCCACACGTGCATGGGACGGCCGAGCGACTTTTCGACGTAGGCGCCGAGGAACATGTCGGGGCCGAACAGGATCTCGGCGTCGTCGCCGTGCTCGGCATAGATGTGCTCGACCACCTTGACCGCATTGGCCGAGGTGCAGCAGTAGTCGGTCAGGGCCTTGACCTCGGCCGTGGTGTTGACGTACATGACCACGATCGCGCCGGGGTGTCGGGCCTTCCAGTCGCGCAGCTGCTCGGCGGTGATCGAGTCGGCCAGCGAGCAGCCGGCGTCGAGATCGGGGATCAGCACCCGCTTGTCCGGGCACAGGATCGACGCGGTCTCCGCCATGAAGTGCACGCCGCAGAACACGATCATGTCGGCGTCGGCGTTGGCGGCCTGTTGGGAGAGCCCGAGCGAGTCGCCGACGTAGTCGGCCACGTCCTGGATCTCCGGCAGCTGATAGTTGTGCGCCAGGATCACCGCGCCGCGC
>JAFASQ010000355.1 GCA_019244395.1 Solirubrobacterales bacterium
GGGTGCATGGAGCGCGAGTCCCGGGGGCCGTCAGGCAAGGACGCAGGAGCCGTGGCGCAGCAGCGCTGCGCGAGGCTCCGAGGACGCAGCATGGCGGCCATCCGGGGCCGCGATACATGTGCTCTAGTTGCCGGACGGTGCACTAGCCGAACTGCTCCAGGAAGCGGATGTCGTTGTCGTAGAGGAGGCGCAGATCCGGGACGTCGTGCTTGAGCATGGCGATGCGCTCGATGCCAATCCCGAACGCGAAACCCTGGATCTTCTCCGGGTCGTAGCCGTGCTCGCGCACGTACTCGAAGACGTTCGGGTCGACCATCCCGGCCCCGAGGATCTCGATCCACGCCTCTCCGCGGCACAGGGGGCAGCGCTGGCCGCCGGCGGTGATCCCGTTGGTGCAGTTGAAGCACGACACGTCGACCTCGACGCTCGGTTCGGTGAAGGGGAAGAAGTGCGGGCGCAGGCGAACCTCCCGCGCCTCGCCGAAGATCGCGCGGGCAAAGGCGAGCAGCGTTCCTTGCAGGTCTGCCAGCGTGATGTCGGTGTCGACGGCCAGGCCCTCGATCTGATGGAACTGCGGCGTGTGGGTGGCGTCGTTGTCGGGCCGGTAGGTGCGGCCGGGGACGATGATGTAGAGCGGCGGGGGCTGGCGCTCCATCGCCTTCACCTGCATCGGCGAGGTGTGCGTGCGGAGCAGGAGCGTGGTCGGATCGAAGATGTCCTCCCCCGGCTCGACGTAGAACGTGTCCGTCATCAGCCGCGCCGGATGCGTCGGCACGTGGTTGAGCGCGTCGAAGTTGTAGTAGACGGTTTCGACCTCGGGCCCCTCGGCGACGTTGAACCCAAGCCCGATGAACACGTCCTCGAGTTCGCGGCGCGTCTGCGTGATGAGGTGGAGGCGGCCGATGTGTACCCCCGGGTCGGGCGGGAGGGTGACGTCAACCCGGTCGCGCTCGAGACGCTGCTCGAGCTCGGTGGCGGCAAGCTGCAGCGCGCGTTGCTCGATCGCCGCCTCCAGCGCCTTGCGCGCCTCGTTGGCCGCCTTGCCGGTGGCCGCGCGCTCGCCCGCCGGCAGCTCGGCGACCGTCCGGAGCAGATTGGGCAGCTCGGCTTTCCGCCCCAGGTAGTGGATGCGGACGTTCTCCAGGGTCTGGGTATCGGCGGCGGTGGTGATCGCCTGCTCGGCCTCAGCCCGTATCTGTTGAATGCGGTCGGTCATTCCGTTTCGTGGGCCATCCTACGGCTCAGCTCGTAGAGGGCGATGGTGGCGGCCATTGCCGCGTTCAGGGAGTCGGTGGCGATTGGGATGTGCGCGACCACGTCCGCATCGCCGACCACCTCGTCGGGCAGCCCTTCGCGTTCGGATCCGACGAGCAGCGTGAGTTCTTTGGCGCTGGAGGTAACACATGCGTACCTTGATCGCCAAAGAACGTCCAGGGGTTCGCCGGCGCGGGGCACCAGCGCGATCTTCACGCCGGGCAGCTCGTCCACGGTACCCCGCGCCAGGGGCACCGCGAACACCGCGCCCATGCTGGCGCGAACCGCCTTGGGACTGTACGGATCGGCCGTACCCGGCCCAAGCGCAACGCAAGAGGCACCGAACGCCTGGGCGCTTCGCAGCACCGCCCCGACGTTGCCGGGATCGTGCACGCCGTGCAGATACACGCACAACGCCCCAGCCGGCGCGGACGCCCAGCGCTCCTCGTAAACGGCCAGCGTGCGCGTGCCGGAGCCCAGACCCGACGCGCCGGCAAGCAGCTCCGCCGAGACCTCGATCCCGGGCAAACCGCTGCCCGCCGCCGCATATCGCTCGATGGCGTTCCACCCCTGGGAATCGGCCACTGACAACAAATCCTCACCCTCAGCCACGAACAACCCCGACCGCTCGCGCCAGCGCCGGCGCTGGCGAAGCTTGCGGATCTCCTTGAGCTTCTGGTTGTGGTGGCTGGTGATCTGGGTCATGAACGAAAAAGGGCGCCCTCCAAGTGGAGCGGCGCCCGAGTGGCGGTGCTGGAAGGTCGGCTCTCGGCTCAGCCGGCCGCCAGCGCCTCACGGGCGCGGTCGGCAAAGCGTCGGAAGGTGTCGGCGTCGCGCACGGCGATGTCCGCGAGGATCTTGCGGTCGAGCTCAACCCCAGCGAGCTGCAGGCCGTGCATGAACTGCGAATAGGACATGCCGTGCTGTCGGGCGGCCGCGTTAATGCGAGTGATCCACAGGCGGCGGAAGTCGCGCTTGCGGTTGCGCCGGTCGCGGTAGCGGTACTGATCGGCCTTGAGCACGGCCTCCTTGGCCACCCGGTAGTGGCGGCTGGCATCGCCGCGGTAGCCCTTGGCCAGCGCCAACGTGGCGCGGCGCTTCTTGCGCGCATGAACAGAGCGCTTGACCCGGGTCATCCGCGCTGCCTCCGCTTGACCCCGAGCAGCGTCTTCACCTGCGGCTCGTCATGCGGGCTGATCCACGACGGGCGCGCTTGGCGCCGCTTGCGCTTGGGCGACTTCTTCTCGAGGATGTGAGTCGAGAAGGCGCGCCGCCCCCGCACCTTGCCATTGGCAGTCACTTTGAAGCGCTTCTTGGCGCCGGAATGGGTCTTCATCTTCGGCATGGGCCTGCGGCTAGTAAAGCAGACGTCAGGGCCTGGCCCGGAACGTCGTGCTGTGCCGCCGGAGGGGCGTCCGGCTCAGGCCACGGCGCCGCGCGACCGGGAGCCCCTCGCCCCGGAGGCGGCCGTTTCTTCAACCGGCTCGTCGGCCGCCTCGCCGGCGCCGTTGGGCGTGCTGTCGGCGGACACCGCCTCCGCATCCGGCTCACTCGAGGCTCTGGAGCGGCGTCCGTCGGAGGCCTTGTCCTCGCTTCCGTCCGAGCCCTTGTCCTGGCGTTCGTCGGACGCCTTGTCCTTCTCGCCGGCCAGCACCGCCCTCGACGGCGCCAGCAGCATCGTCATGTTGCGCCCATCCTGCACGGGAGCCTGCTCGACCACGCCGATCTCGGACAGCTCGCCGGCCAGCCGGTCGAGCAAGGCGGTGCCGCGCTCGGGATGGGTGACCTCGCGGCCGCGGAACATGATCGTGATCTTCACCTTGTCGCGGTTGCGCAGGAAGCGCGCCACGTGCCCCTTCTTGGTGTCGTAGTCGTTCTGGGCGATCTTCGGCCGGAACTTGATCTCGCGAACGGTGATCTGCTGCTGGTGGCGGCGGGCCGCCTTCTGCTTCTGAGCCTGTTCGTACTTGTACTTGGAGTAGTCGAGCACGCGGACCACGGGCGGCCGCGCGTCGGGGGCGACCTCGACCAGGTCCAGGTCGCGCTGCTGGGCATAGGCCAGCGCGTCGGAAGTCTTCACGATGCCGACCTGCTTGCCGTCGTCGCCGATCAGGCGCACCTCGGGCACGCGAATGCGGTCGTTGGTCCGAGTCTGATCCCGCTCGGGCGGGCGCCGGTCGAACTTGCGGGGAACCGGCACTAGCTGCGAGGAGAGGGAAACGTCAAGCCGTGACGGGCCCTATGTGATGTTGCGCGTGGATCAACGCCGTCGAGTATAGCGGCGGAGCTATATCCGGGCACGGGTTTTCACCTGCTCGGAAAGTCGCCCGATGAACTCGTCAAGCGCGACCGAGCCCACGTCCCCGCGGCGATGCTCGCGAACCGACACCTGCCCGCCCTCCTGCTCGCGGTCGCCCACCACCAGCATGTACGGGATCTTGCGTAGCTCGGCGTCGCGGATCTTGCGGCCCACGGATTCGGTGCGTTCGTCGACCTCGACCCGTCCGCCCTCTGCCCACAGGCGGTCGCGGACGGCGCCGGCGTAATCCAGGTGACGATCGGCGATCGGGAGCACGATCGCCTGTACGGGCGCCAGCCACGGCGGCAACTCGCCGTTCAGGTGCTCGAGCAGGATCCCGATGAACCGCTCATAGGAGCCCATCAGCGCTCGGTGGATCATCACCGGCCGATGCTCGGCGTTGTCGGGGCCGGTGTAGGTCAGCTCGAAGCGCTCAGGGAAGTTGTAATCGAGCTGGCAGGTGCCGAGCTGCCACGAGCGCCCGAGCGAGTCGGTCATGTGGAGGTCGATCTTCGGGCCGTAGAAAGCGCCCTCGCCTTCGCTGATCTTGTATGGGAGGCCGTGGGCATCGAGCGCCTGGAGCAGCGCGGTCTCGCTCTTGTCCCAGAGCTCCTCGGCGCCGATCCGGTCCTCAGGACGGGTCGAGAGCTCGAGCTTGACGTCGATCCCGAATACCTCGTAGGTGGCGAACGCGAACTCGAGCACGCCGGAGACCTCGTCCTGGATCTGGTCTTCGGTGCAGAAAATGTGGCTGTCGTCCTGGGCGAAGTGGCGCACGCGCAGCAGGCCGTGCAGGGTGCCGCTCGGCTCGCGGCGATGCAGCAGCCCCGGCTCCCAGTAGCGAACGGGCAGCTCACGGTAGGAGTGGCGCTGCAGCGAGTACAGGTGACAGTGTCCGGGGCAGTTCATGGGTTTGACGGCCATCTGCCTCCCCTCGTACTCGGTCACGAACATGTTCTCGCGGTACTTCTGCCAGTGACCCGAGGTCCTCCACAACGAGCTGTCGTAGATCTGCGGCGTCTTGACCTCGACGTAGCCCCGCTCGCGTCCCATCTCGCGGCTGAGGGCGACCAGGGAGTTGAACACCTCGGTGCCCGCCGGCAGCCAGAACGCCGCTCCGGGGGATACCTCCGAGAAGGTGAACAGCCCGAGTTGCGGGCCGAGCCGGCGGTGATCGCGCGCCCGCGCCTGCTCGAGACGCGCGAGGTACTCCTGAAGGTCCTTCTCGGAGAAGAACGCGGTTCCGTACACGCGCGTGAGCATCGGCTTGCTCGAATCGCCGCGCCAATATGCGCCCGCCACCGACTGGAGCTTGAACGCCTTGATCCGCTTGGTCGACGGGGCGTGCGGACCGCGGCACAGGTCGGTGAAACCATTGTTGGTGTAGAGCGACACGGTGGGGACAGCCTGGTCGCGTACGAGGTCCTCGATCAGCTCCACCTTGTAGTCCTGTCCCTCACGCCGGAAACGGTCGAGCGCGTCCTGCGCCGGAACGTCCTCGCGGGTGAACGGCTCGTCGGCGGCGATGTGCTCACGCATCTTGGCCTCGATCCGCTCGAAGTCCGCCTCCGACAACGAGACGCCCTCCGGGAAGGCGAAGTCGTAGTAGAAGCCGTTCTCGATCGGCGGCCCGATCGAGATCTTCACGCCCGGATAGAGCTCCATCACCGCCGCCGCCAGCACGTGCGCGGCATCGTGACGAATCAGGCCGAGCGCATCCTGGCCGCTGCGCTCGGTGATGATCTCGAGCTTGGGCGGCCCCTGGTTGCCGCTCGGCAGTGGACGGGCGAGATCTTGCACCTCGCCGTCGACCTTGACCGCCAGCGCGGCCCGGGCCAGCCCCGGCCCGATCGCCGCGGCGGCGTCCGCCCCGGTGGCGCCGTCGGGCAGGGCGAGGATATTGCCATCGGGAAGCTCGAGCTCCATGCGCCGGATGCTAGTGCCGCGACCGGAAACGTTTGCCGTGTTTGGCGAGCGAAAACCGAGCATGGCGAGGACGCAGGAGTCGACGTGTAGCGGCGCTACACGAGACTCCGAGGACATCCGGATGACCGCGGGCGCGGCCCATAGGGCGAGGCCGGATGCCGAGCGGGCCGCAAGCCCGCGCAGCCGAAGGTCTGCAGCCGACAAACGCGGTGAACGTTGACGGGAGGGGCCACTAGCTAGTAACGCGGAGCCGTTCAGCCGCGCGTCGCGCGAATGGTGAACCTGTCGCCCCTCCACCCCATCTCGCCGGCGAGGCTCCCCCGGCCATCGCGGCCCAGGTACATTTACTCCCTCCCGGGCGATTAGCTCAGCTGGGAGAGCGCCGTCTCGACAAGGCGGAGGTCGCTGGTTCGAGCCCAGCATCGCCCACTAGGTTGTCTGCAGGGGTTTCGTCGGGGGTCGGTTCGGTCTTCTGGGCG
>JAFASQ010000337.1 GCA_019244395.1 Solirubrobacterales bacterium
ACCGCGGTGATCGCCGCCGCCTACGCCGACGCCGGCGCACTCGATCCCCCGGCGTTCGCGCCGGCGTGGCTCCCCGAGCTCCTGGCACGGTCCGGGATCGCCGGCGCGCTTGTCGATACGTTCGTCAAGGACGGCCGCGGGCTCTACGACTGGTTGTCTGAGTCCGCGGTGTCCGATCTGGTCGCGCGCACCCGCGCCGTCGGTGGAAGCTTTGCCGTGGCCGGGCAACTCAGGCGCGGCGAGCTGCGCCGGGTCGACGCCGACGTCGTCGGCGTTCGGTCGGCCGTGTGTCGCGGCGGCCTGCGGACCGCCGAACTCGACGCCGAGCTGGTGGCGGCCGCGGCGGCCGAGGTACACGGCCACGCCGACAGTCACGCGGGGACGATCCGGGTTCCAATCCCGCCCGGAGCCCGCACGATGACCGTCACACACGTCCGGCGTATGGCCTCGGGCAGGTAGGGGTCGACGGCGCGCCCGCCCCCGGCATCCTGCAGCGCCTCCAGTTCGCCGGCGGTCAACGCGCGCACCGGGGCGTCGTTCGACCGCGCCACCACGCCGGCCACCGGCTTAAGCAGGATCGCCTCCTCAGCTCCGATCGCGCCGGCCGCCAGCACGGCCAGCGAGTCGCTGGTCACCGCCCAGGACTGCGGCACCTCGGGCCGGCCTCCGAAGGCCTGCGCCGCCAGCACCAGCGCCAGCGAGCGGGGGACGACCAGCCGCATGAGCGGCTCGGCGCTCGGCAGCAGGGGCGCCAGCAGCGTCCCGAGCTGATCCATCGCGCGGAGCGCCAACGCGTGCGCGACGTCGTCGGCGAGGTCCACCTGCGCGTCGACGGCGCGGACCGCGTCCGCGAACGGGCCGCCCCCGGGTACGACCAGCACCGGCCGGTCGCGGGCCAGCTCGATCGCCTCCGCGCATGCGCGGCGCAGACCGTCCAGGCCCTCCGTGCGCAGGAGGCCCCCGCCGATCTTGACCACGAGCGGGGGGCGCTCAGTCACGGCCGAGCACCGACAGCGCCACCGCGGCGGCGACCTCGCCGCCTCTGCCGGTGAGCGGCGAGCCGGAACCCGGATGGATCGTCAGCCCGCAGCGCTCGGCTGCGGCGCGGGCCAGGAACGCGCCCACGCCGACGGCAACCACACGTGCCGGAGAGGGCAGCCGCGCGGCAACGCTCGCCAGCGCGGCGGCGATCGACGCGATCTGCGCGTCCTCCACGGCACCGGCAATCGCCTCGAGGTCGCCCGGGGCGAGCTGCTCAGGATCGGCGCACACCAGCCGCGCCAGCCGCAAGCGGACCTCGCCAGGTGAGGTGCCGCGATCGTCAGGGAACGTGCAGGTGCACTGCTCGGGGACGAGGTTGCCGAGCAGCAGGTGCGCGTCGGCGCTGATCGCGAACAGCTCCGAGGCCACCGGGCACGGCTTCCCGCCGACGGGCACATGTGAGAGCACGGCCGCGAGGTTGGTCCGCAGCGCCCCCGTGTAGACGAGCTCGCCGGCGAGCAGGCGCTCGACGTCGGTGCGCCCGTGCGCGGCGACCTCGCCGCCCACGATCGGGATCACGTCGGTGGTCGTTCCGCCGCAGTCGACCAGGATCGCGTCGGGCAGTGAGCGCGCGACCAGCATCGCGGTAGCCATCCAATTGGCGGCCGCGCACCGCAGCGGCGCCGCGCGAGCCCGGTCGAGGCCGACCAGCTCGCCGTCGGTGGTCAGGACCCGCAGCCGGCGACCGGGCAGCGCTTCCTCCGCCGCGTCGAGCACGTACAGCACTCCCTCGCGCTTGCCGGCGAACACGTCGACGAGCTCCGCCGTCGTGGTCAGCGCCACCGGGCGGCGGCCAGAGTCGAGTCGTCGCACGACGCCGGCGATCACGCCGGCCATCGCGTCCGGCTTGCGCCACACCTCGAAGGGCTCGGACGCGAGCTCGACCCGTTCGTCGTCGCGCACCACCGCGGCCTTGGTGTTGGCGCCGCCGACGTCGAGCCCGATCACCGGCACCGGCGGCTGAGACGCGGCCTGCATCCGCGCATTGCATCACGCGGTCGCGGGGCGGTTACCCGGTGACGATCGGCTGGGAAGGCATCGTCTTGCGAAGAAAAGAGCACTGGGCGCACAAGTAACGGTGGGGTAACGTGTGCGTTGGCGATGTGGCCTGCGCGCCGTATCTTGGTCGTGGTGGGGGCGGTGATCGCGTCCAGCGCGGCGCTGCCGGTCGCGGCCGCGGCGGCGAAGAGCCCTCCGATCAAGAAGGCGCCGGCCAAGAGCACCGCGTGCACGAGGGTGCTGGGCCGCGCATCTGTCGCCGGGCCGACGAACACCGTCGCCTGGAAAGTTGGTCTCGAGTCGCGGATCGGCGTGTTCGACCGTGTGCCCGGCAAGACTCTCCATCCGTCGACCTACGTGGCGCCGAAGGACGCTCCGTGGCTGCTGGTCCTCGCGCGCCCGCGCGCCGGGGACGATCGGTGCTGGGTGCTCGTCCGCCTTCCCTGGCGGCCCAACACCGCGACGGGCTGGATCAACGCGAACCTCGTTGTCGTCGAGAAGACCCCGTGGCGCATCGAGGTGTCGACGGCAAGCCGTACGCTCACCCTGTTCGGGGCAGGCAGGTCGGTTCGCACGGTCAGCGTCGTGGTCGGGAAACCGAGCACCCCGACTCCGACCGGGCTGTTCGCGATCGCCTGGGCGGTTCCATGGAATCCGAACGATTTCCTGGGTAGCTGGGTGCTCGAGTTGACCGCGCACAGCGACGTGCTCCAGCAGTTCGACGGGGGCGACGGCACGGTCGGGATCCACGGCAGGGGAGGAACCAGCCTCCTGGATCCCCTCGGGTCCGCGCGCAGCCACGGATGCATTCGCCTCGCCAACGACTCGATCGATTGGCTCGTGCAGACCGTCGGTGCCGCGCGACTGCCGGGCACGCCGGTTGGGGTCAGCTGACCGCGTGCGGATCATCCCGGTCCTCGACCTCAAGGGCGGCATCGTCGTCCACGCCCGCCGCGGACAGCGCGCGGACTACGCGCCGCTGCGCAGCCCGCTCGTCGAGCGCTCCGAGCCGGTGGCGGTTGCACGAGCGCTGTGCGCGGTGTGCCGGACGACGACCGTGTACGTCGCCGACCTCGATGCGCTCGGCGGAGACGCCGCGGACGAAGCCACGCTCGCCGCGCTGGCGTCGGTGGCGGAGCCATGGGTCGACGCCGGCGCCACCACGCCCGCGCGGGCGGCGGCGCTCCAGCGCGCCGGCGTTGCCCGGAATGTCGTCGGCACCGAGTCGCTTGGGCCCGGCGTTCAGCTCGAGCCATCCACCACGCAGCCGCTCGTGCTCAGCGTCGACCTGCGGGAGGGCCGGCTGATCTCGCCCGATCCCGAGCTCGCCGGCCGCAGCCCCGCCGCGGCGGCGCGGGTGGCCACGGCGCTGGATGTGCGCGAGCTGCTGGTGATCGACCTCGCGCGCGTGGGCAGCGGCTCCGGCCCGCCGCTCGACGCCGTCGCCGAACTGAACGCCGCGCTTCCCGGGGTCGCGATCTACGCCGGCGGCGGAGTGCGAGACACCGCGGACCTGCGCGCGCTCGAGTCAGCCGGCGCCACCGGGGCGCTGGTCGCCACCGCTCTGCACGAGGGCCGCCTCACGTCGTAGCGAGCGCCTCGCAGGCGCTCACCACGACCTGCGTCAGGTCCTGCTCGCAGACCGACTGCAGCGCCTGCCAGCCGGGAATCCCGTTGACCTCCAGTACCACCACCTCGCCGTCCGGCGTGACGAGCAGGTCGACGCCGGCCACGTCCGCCTCGACCGCGGCGGCCGCGGCGAGGGC
>JAFASQ010000488.1 GCA_019244395.1 Solirubrobacterales bacterium
TCGAGCGAATGTTCGAAAGCGGCCTGCTCGATCGAGTGATCGATCAGATGTTCGACAGCGGACTCTTCGACCGGATCCTGGAGCGGCTGCTGGCAAGCGAAGGCCTATGGCACATGATCGACGAAATCGCGGCGAGTCCGTCGGTCACGGCGGCGATCTCGCAACAGGGCCTGGGCTTCGCGGATCAGGTCACAGACGAGGTGCGGTCACGCTCGCGCAAGGCGGATGACTGGCTGGAGCGCGCGGCTCGTCGGCTGGTTCACCGTCCGCCCAGGCCTCTCCCGTCGGATCCCGATCCGGGGGTATGATGAGCGCCGAGGCGGGTCCGCTCGAGCCCACTGCGCCCGCTGCGGCGGTAGTCGTCGCGTCGGCGGACGAGGCTCAGGCGGGCGTGCGCTACGTCGGCCTTGCCACGCGCGCGATCTCGTTCGCGATCGACGCCGCCATTATCGACCTCGTGGCGATCGTCGTGGGTATCGGCGCGTCACTGATCCTGTCGCTGCTGTATCTCCCGGGAGACATAAAGACCGTGCTCGCCGTCATCGGCGGCGTGGCGTTGATCGCGTGGTGCGTCGGGTACTTCGTGGTGTTCTGGTCGACGACCGGGCAGACGCCGGGCGCCCGGGTGATGGAGATCCGGGTGGTGACCGATGATGGCACGCGGCTGAGGCCGCGCCGGGCCCTCGTCCGCTGCGCCGGAGTCCTGCTCGCTGCCCTGCCGCTGTTTGCCGGCTTCATCCGGATCCTGTTCGACGCCCGCCGGCGCGGCTTTCAGGACCGGCTCGCCGGGACGCTGGTGATCGAGGCGCCGCAGACGTCGTACATCGCGGCGCGCCGAGCCACGGCGAACCCTGGCGAGCGCGAGCGAGCGCGGCGCAGGGCTCCGAGCGCTTCCGGCTGAACCTGGTCGCTCATTGGGTAGGCCCATGCACCCGGCAAACCGCATGCGGGCACCCTTGAGTTTCGTCGAGCCGGCATGGGACGCTGCCGGTGGGGCAATTCAGGGCCCTGCCTCCAACCACGAGGGTCGCGGACGGTTGGTCCGCGCAGCCAGCGCCTGAGGCTCGCTGAGGAGGCAGTTAGCAGGGACTTCGACTCTTCCCATCGTGAGCCGATCGCTAGTCGCCACCCACCCGGAGCCCGGCGCTGTCGCGGGCCGCGGTCACGTGGTCGAGCGTGCCCGGGCCAGGTTGCGGCGTACCGGCGATTCCGTGCCACTGGCCTGGCGCCTGGGGGGGATCGCGCTGCTCGGCGCGCTGGGCGTGGCTGGCGTGGTGGCCACAACGTCGAGCAATCCGCAGGCATCTCCGCCCGGTAGCGCCGTCGAACTGCGCATCGCGATCATCGCCTCGCTGATCGCGGCCGGCCTGTATGCGCTCACCAGCAGGGTCCAAGCCCGGATGGGCGGCCTGCTGGTCGGCGCGGGTTTCTTCTCTTCGGTGTGGCTGCTCAACGGCTCCGGCGATCGAGTCCTGTTCAGCATCGGCGTGGTGGGCACGAGCGTGGGGCCTGTGCTGTTCGCCTACCTGATGCTCGCTCACCCGGCGGGGCGGCTGACTTCGCGCCGTGAAGCGAGGTTCCTGTGGCTGACGGGCGGCGTCCTCGCCGTGCTCTGGCTGATGGGAGTGGCGATGACGCTCCAGCCGCCGCTCAAGACGCCCCTTCTCCAATGCACGCCGCACTGCCCGCGAAACGTCTTCTCGCTGGGGTCCGCGACAGATCCGGTGGACGTGGTGCAGGACGCCATGCGCATCGCATGGCTCGCCCTGAGCGTCGGCACGCCCATCCTGCTCTTTCGCCGCGCCAAGGCCGCCCCCACCCCGGTCCGGCGGTCGCTGCTCCCGGTGGCCGCCGTTGCGTCCCTGGTTCCGATCCTGCTGACGCTGTACTTCGTGTCGGTATCGACCGAGGTCGGTCCCGCTGCGACGCTCGGTGGCGTGTACATCGCCGAGGTGGTGGCGATTCCGATCGCGATTCTCGTCGGCCTCGGTCGCGAACGGTTGTTCATGGGGCAGACGCTCGCCGAGTTCGTCAACGAAATGGCTCGGCTGCCGGAGGCCGATCCGGAAGCGCTGATGGCAACGGCGTTGCGCGACCCGTCGCTGCGGATCGCCTATCGGCGGCCGGAGCTCGGGACATACGTGGACTCACACGGCGTTCCAGTCGCCCAGTTTCCTTCCGATGAAGCGGTTACCTGGATCGAGCGGGACGGCGCCTCTGTAGCGGCCGTCCTGTTTAACCCGGCGCTGGCGCGCGACGAGCGATTCGTCCAAGCGGCGGGAGCGGCCGCGCTGATCCGGCTCGAGAAGGTCCGGCTCGAGGCGAGCCTAAAGGCCTCGGCCAACGACCTTGCCGCGTCGCGC
>JAFASQ010000528.1 GCA_019244395.1 Solirubrobacterales bacterium
TCGGAAGCCACGACATCGTGAGCGTCGTCGAGGCACCCGATGACCAGACGCTCGCCGCCGCGCTGTTGGCGGTTGCTGGTCAGGGCAACATCCGGACGACGACGCTGCGCGCCTTCAGTGCGGACGAGATGAGGGAAGTGATCAGCAAAGCCGGCTGAGCCGGAGGCCGCGCGATACGGCTTCCTCACGGGAGGATCCGGCCAGCGCGGCAAATTGGAGACAGCAACCACTCCATCCGGCTAATTCGTCGCGACGGCCCAAAAGTTCGCCCTCCGCCCTCTCACTGAGCGATCCTCTACGGCCGCGCTCGAGCCCGCTCACCGTTCAACTTCGGGCGCCGCTGACCCCGGCTGCCCGCCGGGTTGGCCGCTGAGCCGACGCCTGCTTAGGCAGGACAGTGAAAGGCGAACTCGAAAACGGACGGGCTGGGGTCAGCCCCGCGCGCATAGCGTCACCCCATGGACTACACGTATCAGTTTGAGGACCATCTACGCGAGCACCGGCCATCCCGTCTGGGTCAGCGGCTTTGGTGGATGCCGGCGGCGGCCGGCGTCGGCGTGGTCATCGCCGAGGGGATCTACCTGGCAGCCACACCCTACGGTCAGCTGTCTGCGGCCCTCGCGGGCGGGCTGCCGTTCATTGCCGCGTTGCTGTTCCTCGTCGCCTGGGCGGCGTTGAGCATCGCCGACTGGACCTACCCGCCGGAGAAGCACTATCGGGAGGCGCAGCACACCGCAGCCTGCCAGGCGCTCGCCTACATTCTCGCTGGCCGCCGCACCCGCGGGCAGCGCCCCACCGCCGGGTAAGGACCACCCGGATTGCGTCTTAGCCCCGCCGGCGCTGTCGTGGCGCGATCTCGTGGTCAGCGGGCCTGCTCGCCGGTGGTTCCTTCGGTGGCGATGAGTAACACGCGTGTCTGCGGGTTGATCTCGAGGTGCTTGCGCAGCGCACGACATTGCTGATCGTTCGTGAGGGCGAGTAGAGCGGCGAGCGGTGCGGCGCCTGACTCACCGATCGTGAGGCCGTTCGCGGAGAGCGTGCGGACGGCGAGGTCCGCCTCCTCGTCGCTGACGGTGATGGTCCCTGCGATCCCGCGGCGGAGGCTCGGCCAGGCCGCGGGGGAGACATCGGCGCAGTCGAGGCCGGCCATTGCGGTGCCCGGTGTCGGGACCCGCGTGGGGACGCCGCGCGCGAGGGACGCACCGAGACAGGCGGCGGTGTCCGGTTCGACGCCGATCACCGACGCGCCCACCTGTGCGCCATGCCGCGCGGCGGCGGCGGCCAGCGAGCCGACTCCCACAGGGACGAGGATGAGGTCGTAGGTTGCTTGCTCGGCTGCCTCCGCGAACAGCGTCGCGTAGCCGTCGATCACCCATTCGGCCGGGCCTGTGTCCCCCACGTCGGCGATCAGTGCGCTCCCGATTTCGTCCGCGGCGCGTGCGGCAGCCTCGACGGCGTCCTCGTAGGTTCCGTCCACGACGATGACCTCGGCGCCCTCGGCGGCGATCGCTGCGCGTCGCACGGCGAGCGACCGCTCGGGGAGGTACACCCGGCAGGACAATCCCCGGAGGGCGGCGGCGTGCGCGACCGCCCGTCCGTGGTTGCCGGCGCTCGCGGCGACCAGGGTCTGCGCTGCCGGATCCTCGCGCAGCGCACGCTCAACGGCCCACGAGGCGCCCAGGATCTTGAACGCAGGCAGCCCCAGCCGGCAGGACTCGTCCTTGACCTGAACGGCGGCGACACCCAGTTCGGATGCGATCGGGTCGAGCTGGTGGACGGGCGTCGGCGCGTAGCCGGAGAGGGTGCGGTGAAACACACCGGCGTCGCCGCTGGGCGCGGGCACTGCGGTGATGTCCAGCGCCGAGTTGATGAACGCTCTCATGCGCAGGAGCGAGCGGCCAGGCGGCCCCCACCCTCGATCAGCAACGCGTGCACCGAACCGCGCCCCAGCAACGGATGCGCTCGCCGGCGAAACCGCCGTACCGGGAGCGTCGCCGGGGTGATCGCGGCCGCTGGCCGACGAGGCCGCCCGTCACGCTACGCCGCCGGCACGCCGCCATTGGAACCGCAACGCCAGTCGCTCGCCTGCGGGTCGCGCGGTTATCTCCAGCTCGGTGCGGCCCTCGCGCCGGAGGGCGTCCCAGTCCGACAGAAGCCCGCGCAGCTCATCGAGCGCCGGCCCGTGCGCGCCGTAGGCGTCGAGGCGCCACCGCACTCTTCGCGCTGTCCGCACCCGGGGCATCGCGGCGCGGCGCCGCGCCGCCAGCCACAGATTCGGCACCGAGAGCAGGGTCAGCCCGCGGCCGCGACCATCGAGGACGCCGACCCCCACGCGCTCGCGGGTGGTTACCCAGACGCGCCGGCGGTCCGGGATCCGCAGCAACAGGTAGACGATTACCAGCGGCGGGCGGCCGGGTCCGAGCTCGGTGAAACCGGCGACGAGCGGACTGCCGGCGCCGCGCAACAGCTCCGCCAGGAGGGTTCGTGCTCGGGCATCGGACACGCGCCCGAGACCCGGACCATCGATCTGGACCAGCGGCTGGCGCTCCTCGCTGCCCCCCGGGGCCCCCAAAGCCTCGCCACCGTGCGCCCCGCCACCGAACCGTCCCGCACGCAGCGCCGGCGGTAACAGCTCCCAGCCGCCTCCGCCACCGTGCACCGGCATGAACCCGCCCCAAGTCATCGCGACCGTCCGCAGCCCGCCGCCTGAGCGTCGGAGCACGGGGATCAGTTGGAGCGCAGCGCTTGCGGGATCGACGCGCAGCGGAAACTCGAGCAATCCACCCTCGACGAGCTGCTCAAGCCACCTCGCTGGCACCACACCAACGCTGGCCGTGACGATGATGCGGTCAAACGGCGCGTCGTTCGGCCAGCCGCCCCGGCCGTCGCCCACCACCACCCGAGCGGCAAAGCCGCCCGCCTGGAGCGCCCGCCGAGCGTCGCCCGCGATCTGCGGATCGATATCGACGCTAGTGATCCGGCCGCTCGGCCCGACCAGACGTGACATGAGCGCCGCGTTGTAGCCGCTGCCGGCTCCGATCTCCAGGACGCGGTGACCCGGCCGGAG
>JAFASQ010000560.1 GCA_019244395.1 Solirubrobacterales bacterium
ACGACGATCGCGTGGCTGCTCTGCGCAAACAGCGGCAGTCTCGCCGAGGCTGCCGAGTAGGCGACGAAGCGGCAGCTTCGCCCGGACTCAGCGCCCGCTCCTCGCGGCGGCCCAGAGTGCTTCTATTCTCCGGTTGGGGTGGGTGCCGCTGGGTCGCGTCTCAGTGATCGCGATCTCTGGCGTCCCACGGCCTGCTCTTCGGCGGACGCGGCACTCCTGATCGGGTGTGGCGCCGCCATGGCGCAGGTCGCCTAGCTCGTCCCGGTCGGGGATTGTGAACCGAGCGATTGTGGTCTGTGGGAGATCTGTTTGATGTCTGGCGAGCGCGGCGCTCAGGGAAGTTTCTCTCCCCTCGTCTGGGTGGCTAGCTCCTCCAGGCTGGGACGGGTTCCGAAGTACGCCGAGTTGGTGATGTAGAGACTGGGGCGCCGGGTCGCTCGAGGATCGAAGGCGACCGCGGACGGGTTCTGAAGACCGTCCGCCGCCGTCGCAATCAGCATGATCCGGCCGCTCGGGGTGACGCGGATAAGCTTGCTGAGCGGGTTTTCGGTGATGTACATGTCGCAGCTGGCGGCGAAGGCGAAGTCGTCTCCTTGGATCCCGCGCAGTCGGACGTTGATCTTTCCGGCGCGGCCGTTGCGCCGGATCGGGATGGCGAGGACGGCCTCGGTCGCGGTATTAGTGACGTAGACGAGACCGCCTCGGACCTTGATTCCGTTCGCGCCCGGGAGCGGGAAGTTCTCGAAGCTGGCGCCGGTGGGTGACAGCAGCTTGTTTGAGCCCACACTGTCGCGCGCGACGCGCCGGCGCCGATTCGCCAGACTCTTCCCAGCGTCGAGTCGGCGATGTACAGGTTCCCGGCGAGGTCGAAGGTGATCCCGTTTGGAAACGAGTCGGTTGGGAGCGCGGCGATCCTGGTGGGGTGCGCGAAGCGGCCGCGCGGGACGCGCCAGATTCCGGCAGCGGCCGCGTCCGGGGATCGGACCGCCACGTCGAGATCCCCGCCGTGGTGGCGATCGATCGCCACGCCGACCGTTATCCCTCCCAGGGTAGGCATCGTCAGCGTGGTCTGGACGCCGTCGGGCGCGATGCGCCGGATCTCGCTGGCGAACGCGAGGCTGACGTAAATTGTCCCGTCGTCGGCGATCGCGAGGTTCTCCGGTGTCTGCTTAGCCGCCGAATCGAACGCGACAACCGTCCTCGTCCCGTACGCCACGGCGAGCGCGCTGAGCAGGCCGAGCGCGGCGGCACACGTCATCAGCAGCCTCACGGGGTGGACTCGCATGCTGCGCGTGGCGGGGTTTAGCAAGCGGGATGTGATCGTCTGGTCGCGGGTCATGTGGAGCGAGACCTCCTTTCCGGGCGTGGGTGTGGATCCGGCGCCGCCGTCAAGGGGGTCGGCGCGGCGGGGTCGCCGAGCGGCGGCAGCTCAGCGGCATCGACTTCCGCCACCTCGGGTCGCGACCGATCCGAAGGACCCAGTACGGCGCGATCCGCAGGCGGTCCTCGACAAACAACGGTCCGGGCAAGATGACTCCGGGGCGCCAGGGAGGACGAGCAACCTGCGGTGGCGCGTGGCGACCAGCGGCCCGCCGAGGAGGAAGATCGCTGCGCCCCAGGTTTCGCGCTCTGGCGCCAGGAGGCGCGAACGCTGGATCCCGCACCCGGTCGACCTGGATCATGTCCGGTCCCCGGCGAACAGCATCTGCAGCGCAGCGAATGGACGGAGCTCGATGAGCTCGAGCGCCATAACCTGATTGGCGAGCAACGGCAGTTGTCCGAGCAGCGACCTAGCGGTCGCCGGCGACGCGGTCTCGAGAATCAGGATCGCTCCCGGACCGCCCGGCGAGTACATCTCGCGGACGGTCCCCTCGCGGTAGAGCTGCCAGAGCGCGCGGAGCTCCTCGACCGCGTGCGACGCGATGGCCGACCGAATGTCGGTCCCCTCACGCGGGCTCAGGATTGCGAGCACCTTCACAAGGCACCCGCGCGTGCGCTCGGCATCAGCGATACCAGCGCACAGACCCGGGCGCGTTAATGCCCATGATCGACGCAGCCAGCGCGAGCCCGACGAGCCAGAACCTCCGCGCCACCCTCGTCTGCGGCCCTGCGGAGGGGGCGCGACGCCTCGGTCCAATTGCAGCGACGCTGTCCATCAGCCACCCCAACTCATCAACCAGCTGGCCGCTCGAGGCCTACGATTGTGAACGGCAGGGCCGGCGTGCTGTCCATCATGTCGAGCTGGGCGTTGACGACCAGCAGCTGGTCGTTCTGAACGGCGATCGCGGTGGGGAACGCGAACGCGTCGCATCGCACCATGGTCGTGACTTTTCCCGACGAGCCATCTTCGGTCAACTCGACGACGGCGATCCGGTTGTTCGCGTTGACGGCTACGTAGAGCGTTGAGCCGGACAGCGCGAGGCCGTCGCAGTGCGGTAGCGGGCCGTCCTCGAGAGCGACCTCGCGTACCTGCCCGGTCTCCAGCGATATTTGCCAGAAGCGACCGAGGTTCGTCTGGCAGGCGACCAGGTGCTCGCGGCCGGGAGTGAGGACGATGCCGTTGAAGTTCAGACCGTCCGCCCATGGGACACCCTGCTCGGCGAGGTCGACCCATGGCCTGATCGTCAGCGGGTCACCGTCGGACAGGAACAGGAGCGAGATCAATGAGTCGGTGACGTACGCCCGCCCGCCCGGACCGAACGCGATGTCGTTCACGCAACAGGGGCGTCCGCCGACGTCCATTCGCGCGATCAGCGCCCCGCCCCCTAGCTCGTACACATGCACCGTTCCCGCGTACCCACCAGCCGCCCAGAGCCGCCCCCAGGGATCGACCTTCACTCCCGCCACCGAGCTGCGCTCATCCGCTCCCGCCGGCGACCACACCTCCACCTCCCCAGTTGCGCGAAGGCGGTAGAGCGTCCCATCGGCGAGACTCCCAACAAAGGCATCTCCGGTCCCCGGATCGACGCCGATGCTCTCCGGAAACACGGCGGCGCCGGGGAGATCGAACCGCTGCGCCGTTTCGATCGTGAGCTCGTGCATCGGGACCTGGGGCATGCCTGATCTGCAGTCTCGGCGCCGGTCGCCTTCAAGTCCAAGACAAGTTGCGCCCCGATCAGTAGATTGCATCTATCGAACGCCTGGACCTGCGGCTGGTGCAGTACTTCGTCGCCGTTGCTGAAGAGCTTCACTTCGGCCGGGCCGCGGAGCGACTACACATCGCTCAGCCATCGCTCAGCCATCAGATCCGCCGGCTCGAACAGCAGCTCGGGGTGACGCTGTTTGACCGAACCAGCCGGCGGGTTGAGCTGACCGATGCCGGGCGCGCGCTCCTGACCGAGGGCCGTCGTCTACTTACACATTCCAACCGCACCGTGACACTCGTCCGCTCGACCTCCGCCGAAACGCTCACCGTCGGCTTCTACGGCTCGGCCGCGAGTGCGCTGCTCCCCGGTCTCCTGCGCGTCTTCGGAGAGGAGCGTCCGAACGTCGAGGTGTCAGTGCGCGAGCTGCTGCTCGATCGACTCGACGCGCTTCTCGCCGGCGGCGTGGAGGTCGCATTCACGAGACTGCTTCCCGGCCAAGCCGATGTGGAGCTCGAGATCCTGTCCCGCGAGCCGAGGGTGGTTGCGCTGCCGGTGTCCCATCAGCTGAGCACTCGCACGGATGTCTGCTTCGAGGATCTTCGACGAGAGAGCTTCATAACCAACCCAGCCCTCGAAACGTCCGCCCCGCCAACGCGATGGCTGGCCGAACAGGCCCGACACGGCCTTCCAGGGCGGGTGGCGGCAAAGGCCGCAAGCGTCCAAGAGATCCTCACACTCGTGGCCAGCGGAAGAGGTGTGTGTCTGGTGCCTCAATCAGTGGCCAGGCACTACCCGAGGGCCGACGTGGCCTACGTGCAAGTTCGCGACGCCGACCCCGCTGCCGTCTCGCTGGCCTGGCCACGCGGGAGCACGCGGCCGATTGTCCAGGCGTTCATCGAGATGGCGAGGGCATACATGTCGGCAGAGCTGCCGGTGGCGGCCTCCTGAAGCCCGCGGCCGCGGGGGGAAAGAAGCGCCGCTCCCCGTGCGCCTGAGCCAGCTGCCCAGGCCGGTTCTGCCCTGCCGCGACTTCCGCTCAGCGTCCTCCGCTGCCCAGAGTGTCAGCCCGCTACTCGGTTCTGTCCGCGGCGACCAAGAGGCGGTCTGGCCAGGGGCGACAGATCGGTGGTATTCGATCATTGCGACACTGCTCACCATGCGGCCGAAATCCATTTCCCCAGCGAGGACACGCCCCTGAGGGTCGACGAGTAGCCCGATCAGCTTTTCGCAGCGTGGAACGCCGTGCATGGTCTGCGCTTCCGCTTGACGATCGCGGGTCGTCGAGTAGACGTGTATGCCAACCCGGCGGTTGTCACGTTCTGGCTCGCGTGGGCTCCGCCGCGAGAGTTTCCCGTGCCTCCGCCGCAGCCGCGGTCAACACCTGCCTAAGCGCCGCTACTCGATCACCGGAGCGCTCTAGTGCGGCTGTGCCCGCTGGCGGTGACGACACTTTCCTCTGGAAACACGAGCACCCCGAGCACCCACGAGCGCGACCACGGCCCTCGCGTGAGCTGAGCCCGGCGCGGGCGCTGCTCGCATGGCAAAGTAGGAAACGGCGCCCGGCGGCGGTGAGCCGCGGACCCATCGACATCAGGGGGCCGTCCGAGCACGCCCGAGCCGTTCGACATCGGCCGATTCATCTGAGGCGACCTCACGACGCGACCCCGGCACGGCGGGCCCACGCGATGGTCACCGCGGGCCCGACGATCAGGGATGCCGGGTCGG
>JAFASQ010000565.1 GCA_019244395.1 Solirubrobacterales bacterium
CGTTCTCCTACTCCCCGCGCCCTGGCACACAAGCCGAGTGGCTGGGTGATCGGGTGCCGCCCGAGGAGAAGAAGCGCCGGTCGCGCGAGCTCCGAGGGCGCAGCGAAGTGCGCTCGCGCCGCCACCGGGCGTCGAAGCTTGGCCGACACGAGCGCGTGCTCGTCGACAAGGCCGCCGACACCCAGTGCTCCGGCTACACGGCCGATTACACGCGCTGCTACCTGCCGTCCGGGGCAGCCGCCCGCGGCGAGGTCGTCGAGGTGAGCTGCCAGGAGATCTACGCGGACGGGCTCCGCTGTGGGCTACCGAGGGTCCCAGGGCTATCCTGAGAGGGCGTGAGCGTCATCGATCAGGTTCGCGGCGACATGACCAGCGCGATGAAGGCCGGCGAAAAGGATCGCGTCGGAGCCCTGCGCCTGGTGCTCTCCGAGCTCCAGAAGGCCCAGAAGGACGGCGAGGGCGACGAGCTGGCCGTCCTGCGCCGCGAGCGCAAGCGCCGCCTGGAGGCGGCCGAGCAGTTCCGCGGCGGCGGCCGTCCCGAGCTGGCCGAGCAGGAGGAGGCCGAGGCGCGCATCATCGAGGGCTACCTGCCCGCGGAGCTCGGTGACGCCGAGCTCGATGCGATCGTTCAGGCCGCCATCGCCGAGACGGGAGCCGCCGGCCCGAAGGACATGGGTCAGGTGATGAAGGCCGTGATGGCCAAAGCCGGCGGCCGTGCGGACGGCAGGCGCGCCTCGGCGCGCGTGCGGGAGGCTCTGACCGCGTAGACGGGACATGGTGGGTGCGTAGGCAGATAGAGCTCGAGAACGCCGTGGCGGCCGAGCTCGCGGGCAGCAAGGACGCCGTCCTGCGGGCGCTGGAAGGACATCTGGACTGCGACGTCTTCCTGCGCGGCAACGTCCTCACCCTCGATGGCGAGGCCGAAGCGGTCGATGCGGCCGCAGCGGTCGTGCGCGAGCTGTCCGAGCTCATCCTGCAGGGCCACGAGATCGCCCCGGGGACGATCGAGGCGGTCAAGCGCGCCCTCGACGCCCACGAATCTCCCGGCCGGATCCTCGAGGACGTGGTCTGGCGCCACCGCGCGACCAAGGTCTCGCCCAAGACCGTCAACCAGAAGCGCTACGTCGACTCGATCCGCACCAACACGATCACCTTCGGCATCGGCCCGGCGGGCACCGGCAAGACGTTCCTCGCGGTGGCGCTGGCCGCGGCCGCGCTCAGCCGGCGCGAGGTCAACCGGATCATCCTGACCCGCCCGGCGGTCGAGGCGGGTGAGCGTCTCGGGTTCCTGCCCGGCGACCTAATGGCCAAGGTCGATCCCTATCTCCGGCCGCTGTTCGACGCGCTTCACGACATGCTCGAGCCCGAGCGGGTGTCGTCTCATTTGGAGCGCGGCGTGATCGAGGTGGCGCCGCTGGCGTTCATGCGCGGTCGCGCGCAACCGATTTCGACCCCCGTCCTAACCCCGGCCGGGTTCCGACCCATCGGAAACCTGCGCATCGGGGATCTCGTTACGGGGTCAAACGGCAGCCCCACCCCGGTGCTCGGCGTCTACCCTCAAGGTCGCAAGCAGGTCTTCCGGGTGACCGCACAGGATGGCGCCTCCACGCTGTGCTGCGGCGAACATCTGTGGCATGTGTTCGCCGCGTCGGACCGACGGCGCGGCCAGCCGGGACGTGTGCTGGAGACGCGCCAGATGATGGGGCGCCTGCGGTCGTTCCACCAGCACCGGTACGAGCTTCCTCTCCTCAGCGCGCCGGCGGAGTTCCCACAGGCCGAAGTCCCGATCGATCCGTACGCCCTCGGTCTGCTCCTGGGTGACGGCTGCCTCACTACACGGACAACCGCCACGTTTTCAACTTTGGATCCCGAGCTGGCGTTCGCTCTGGAAGATGCGCTTGAAGGCGTCGAGCTCCGCCGTAAGGGCTATGGCGACTACACCCTCCGCCATGTCCACGGGCATCGGGGTGGCGTCATCGTCGCCAATCCGGTGACCGCGGCCCTCCGCCGGCTCGGCCTTGCTGGGACTACATCTGGGACGAAGTTTATTCCCGAGGCCTACCTCCACAACAGCTCAGAAGTGAGGATCGGAGTTCTTCAGGGGTTGCTCGACACGGATGGTGGGCCGGTGACGCAGCGGGGACGTACCTGCCGAATCCAATACACGACGTGCTCGGAGCGGCTGCGAGATGACGTCGCGTACCTGGTTCGCTCGCTTGGCGGAGTGGCGTATTGTCGGCGGCGGAAGGCTCACGGGCGACCGCCCGGCCGCGTCAACGGACGACCGGTCGAGTATCGGCACGATGCGTTCGTGATGGATATCCGCATGCCCGCCGGCATCGAACCGTTCCGCCTGACGCGAAAGCGCGAGATATACGACAGCAAGGGCGGCGGGCGCCCGATGCGCTTCATCGATTCGATCGAGCCCGCCGGCGCGGCCGAGTGCGTCTGCATCCAGATCGCAGCCGCCGACTCGCTGTACGTGGCCGAGGACTTTCTGGTCACCCACAACACCCTCAACGACAGTTTCATCATCCTCGACGAGGCCCAGAACACGAGCCCCGAGCAGATGAAGATGTTCCTCACGCGACTCGGCTTTAACTCGAAGATGGTCGTAACCGGCGACATCACCCAGATCGACCTGCCGCGCGAGCAGGACTCGGGGCTGGTCGTGGTGGCCGACATCCTCAAGGAGGTCGAGGGCATCGAGTTCGTGCGCTTCGGCGAGGAGGACGTCGTGCGCCACAAGCTCGTGCGCCGGATCGTTGCCGCCTACAACGAGCACGGCCAGCGCCTGGCGCCGGAGCTGCGGCCGAGGGCGGCCACCCCGCGGGGTTGAACGCCCGGAGAGTCGTGCTCGAGATCGAGGTCATCGGGATCGAGGGGATCGCGCTCGAGGGAGGCCGCGGCGCTGGCCTGGTCGTTCCCACGGCGGCTGAGCTCGAGCGCTTGTGCGCGGTGGCCATCGCTTCCGCGGGCATCGAGGAGGGCCACGTGGCGATCGAGCTCGTCGACGCCGAACGGATGCGCGAGCTCAACCGCGAGCACCGCCAGGTCGATGAGCCGACCGACGTGCTGTCATTCGCCGTCGACGGCGACGGCTCCAGCGCTGGCCCGCGCGAACTTGGGGACATCGTGATCTGCCCGGAGCACACCGAGGACTTGCGGGCGGCGGTGATCCACGGCGCCCTTCACCTGACCGGGATGGACCACGAGACCGACGACGGCGAGATGCTCGCCCTCCAGGCCGAGCTGCTGCGCTGGGCGCAGTGAGCGGCGCCGGCCTCCGGGGGGCGGGTCCGCCGGCGCAGTCCCGCTCGGGCTTCATCGCGCTCGCCGGCCGGCCGAACGTGGGCAAGTCGACCCTCGCCAACGCGATCGTCGGCGCCAAGGTGGCGATCGTCTCCGACAAGCCGCAGACGACCCGGCGGGCGATTCGTGGCGTGGCCACCGGACCCAACTGGCAGCTCGTGCTCGTCGATCTCCCGGGCGTGCAGCGGCCGCGGGACGCGCTCACGGCGCGGATGCAGCGGCGGGTCGAGCAGGAGCTCGAGGGCGCCGACGGGTGCCTGTTCGTGATCAATGCTCAGGAGGGAGTCGGGCCCGGCGACCGGTTCATCGCCCGGCTGCTCGAGCCGGCCGAAATTCCGGTCCTCATCGCGGCCAACAAGATCGACCGGGCGGACCGCGCCGGCGTCGCCGCGACCCTGCACGCCGCCGAGGAACTCGACGTGGCCGACGAGATCTTTCCGGTCTCGGCGCTCACCGGATCCGGCATGCGCCAGCTGATCGATCATCTGGTGTCACTCCTGCCCGAAGGTCCGTTCTACTTCGAGCCCCGCCAGCTCACCGATCAGCCCGAGCACGTGCGGCTGGCCGAGCTCGTGCGTGAGGAGGTTCTCCGGCGGACGCGTCACGAGGTCCCGCATTCGGTCGAGGTGGCGATCGAGTCAATCGACGAAAGCCGGGCCGGGGGCCCCATCCGCATCGAAGCGGTGATCCTGGCCGAGACCGAGTCCCAGAAGCGGATCCTGATCGGCGCCGGCGGCCAGATGGTCAAATCGATCGGCACCGCCGCGCGGCGGGCGATCGAGCAGGAGCTGGGAACGCGCGTCCACCTCGACTTGCGCGTCCGGGTCCGTCGGCACTGGCGCGCCGACGAGCACATCCTTGATCGGCTCGGCATCGAGTAGACCGTCTCCGCGACGACGTGCTCAACGTGCGCGGCCCCGCGGGGCGCGACATGTTGCTCCGCGCGGTGCGGCGGCGGGCGTGACCCGCGGCTAAGGCCGCCACCGGCATCGACTAAGGCCCGCGCCGTCCAAGCCCGGACCGAACTCCCGATGTGCGTCCGCGGTTCGCAGCGCACACTGATTCTCTGGCCGAGCCGAGACCGTCTACGACCAGATGGTCTGCTCGGTTCTTCTTGAACGGACCGACTCAGGGAGTGAACTCGATGAACCCGACATCCCAGCCGCGCTTAGATGCCGCCGCCGACCGCCGCCGATGGATCGCCCTCGTCGTGCTCTGCGCCGGCTTCCTGATGATCATCCTCGACCAGACGATCGTGAAGTCGCCCTCCCGTCGATTCAGAGCGACCTGCACTTCTCGCAGTCGGCGCTGGCCTGGGTGGTCAACGCGTACCTGATCGCGTTCGGGGGGCTCCTGTTGCTAGTCGGACGGCTGGGTGACCTGATCGGCCGTCGCCGCATCTTCCTCGCCGGGTTGACCGTGTTCACCTCGGCCTCGCTGCTGTGCGGGCTCGCCCAGAGCCAGGCGCTGCTCATCGGGGCCCGGTTCGTGCAGGGGGTCGGCGGCGCGATGACCGCAGCGGTGATCCTGGGGATGATCGTGACGATGTTCCCCACACCGTCCGAGCAAGCCAAGGCGATCGGGGTCTACAGCTTCGTGGCTGCGGCCGGTGGTGCGATCGGTTTGCTCGCCGGCGGTCTCCTCACGCAGGCGATCAACTGGCACTGGATCTTCTTCGTGAACCTCCCCATAGGGATCGCCACCGGGGTGCTGGCGGTAAGGTTGCTGCCGTCAGACGCCGGAATCGGCTTGGAGCACGGCGCCGATGCGCCGGGGGCGCTGCTGCTCGTCGCGTCCTTGATGCTCGGGGTGTACACCATCGTCGAAGCCAGTACCTACGGCTGGGGATCGGCGCACACGCTGGGCTTCGGCGCGCTGGCGGTGGCGCTGCTGGCGTCGTTCGTGCTCCGCCAGGCGCGGGCGGCCAGCCCATTGATACCGCTGCGTGTGTTCCGCTCTCGCACGGTCACGATTGCGAACCTGATGCAGGTGTTGATGGTCGCCGGGATGTTCGGGATGTTCTTCCTGGGAGCGCTTTACCTCCAGCGGGTGCTGCGCTACGACGCGATCGAGGTCGGGCTGGCCTTCCTGCCGGTGGCGTTGGGGATCGCCGCGCTGTCGCTGCGCCTGGCCGCGTCGCTGATGATGCGCTTCGGGGCCAAGCCGGCGCTCATCGCCGGTCTGGTCCTCGTCGCCGCCGGACTCCTGGTGTTCCGGCGCGCGCCGGTCAAGGCCGACTATGTGTCGGACCTGCTGCCGGTGATGGTGCTGCTCGGAGTCGGCGCGGGCTTGGTGTTCCCCGCGCTGATGACGCTCGCGATGTCCGGCGCCACAGCGGAGGACTCCGGTCTGGCCTCCGGGCTGGTGAACACCACCCAGCAGGTGGGCGGGGCGCTCGGGCTGGCCGTCCTGGCCACCCTGGCGACGACGCGTGCCGACGCGTTGAGCGCGCACGGAGCCTCGAGCGCCGACGCGCTGACCGGCGGCTATCACCTGGCCTTCACGATCGCCGCCGGTTTGGTGCTCGCGGCGATCGCCATCGGACTGGTGCTGCTCCGGCCGGCGCGGGCGCTCGAGGCGGTCGGTGAACCGTCGCACGCCGCCCTGGCAGATGCCGAACTCGAGCCCGCC
>JAFASQ010000084.1 GCA_019244395.1 Solirubrobacterales bacterium
GACAAGCCACCAGCCCCGATCGACATCCGCCGCGCCCTCAAAACCCTCGAGACCGCGGTCAACCAATACCTCAACAACGCCCGGCTCGCCCCCGCCGACTAAAACTCGTCACAACTTCGCACGTCCCCGCGACCAAGTCGACCTAGACTCGTTCCGGATGTTCGAGCTCAAGGCAGCAGGGTGAGCGAGGAGTCGGCGGGGTGAACGAGGGGGTGCAGCGGCCCGCGGCCGCGGCCGCCGTGCTGGCGCGGCTGATCGAGCGGGCGGGCTCCGTGGTGGCCCTGACCGGCGCCGGCATCTCCGTGCCCTCGGGAATCCCGGACTTCCGTTCGCCGGGCACCGGGCTGTGGGCGAAGGTCAACCCGATGGAGGTCGCCCATATCGACGCCTTCCGCCGCGACCCGGTCCGCTTCTGGAGCTTCTACGGCCAGCGTTTCCAGACGCTGGAGGACAAACAGCCGAACGGCGCTCACGCGGCGCTGGTCGAGCTCGAGCGGGTGGGGCTGCTCGACGCGGTGATCACCCAGAACATCGACCGGCTCCACGCCCGCGCCGGCACGCAGAACCTGGTCGAGGTGCACGGGTCGATCTCGCACTCGTCGTGTCTTGTCTGCGGCCTACGGTACGAACTGGGAGATGTGCGCGCGCGGCTGAGCGAGGACGGCGAGGGCGTGCCGCGGTGTGACTGCGGGCAGCCGCTGAAGCCGGACGTGGTTCTGTTCGGGGAGCTGCTGCCGGTCGCGGCGTTCGCGCAGGCCGAGGCGCTGGCGGCCGGCGCCGGGCTGATGCTCTGCATCGGCTCCTCGCTCGAGGTCTATCCGGTGGCCGGGCTTCCCGAGACGACGCTGGCCGGCGGCGGCCGGATCGCGATCCTGACCCAGGGCCCGACCCCGTTCGACCGGCGGGCCGCGGTGCGGATGGGCGGCGACGTGGTGGAGGAGCTCGAGGCCGTCCTGACCGAGCTCGCGCTGCCGAGCCCTACGGCGCCAGCGCCGCCGCCCGGGCCCTGAGCGCCGCCTCGAGCCGGCCCAGCGCGAACGCCGCCGCCTCCCGGTCAGCCGGGTGCAGCCGCCCATCGAGGGCGTGCTCAGCCGCGGCGATGACGCTCGCCTGGAGCGCGCGCAGCTCCTCGATTCGCTCGGCGAGCGCGAGCCCGGCCGGGTCGGCGGGCAGCTCGGCGAGCGCGGCGTCGAGCGCCAGGCGCAGCTGGAGGGCGGCCTCCCGCTCGCGTCGCTCGTCGAGGTCGAGACGGGCGCGGAGAGCGAGCTCCTCGCAGACGAGCGCTTCTCGCCGCCCGGTGAGGAGCGCGGCGAGCCGAGCGTGGGCGACGGGCATCCGGGAGCGACGCTGGCGGGGAACCGGAGCGATCAGCTCGCGGGCATCGGTCCATAGGCCGTCGGCCACCTGCTCGCCCGCGCCGTAGCCCAGTCGCGCCACCAGGGCATCGTGGCGGCGGATGCCGTGGGCGCGCGGATCGGTCGTCGCGATGCGGTAGGCGTGCAGGGCGCGGTTCAGCACGGCGAGGCCGGCTGCGAGCTCGCCCTCGCCGGCGCCGGCGAGCCAGGCGGCCGCCGAGTCTTCGCTGGCAACCGGCTCGCCGACGTCGATGACGGTCGCCCGAGTGGTGGAGACGGGGACTGGCTCAGGCTCAGGTTGAGCCTTACGCTGTCTCCCCCGGACAGCGATTCGACGGCGCCCGATGGTGCCCAACGTAGCGAGCACCAATACATGGGCGGGGGGACCAGCCGGGGTTTCGCCGTCGCGACGAATCAGGTAGCGGCCATCGGGCGGTCCGAGCGACCAGGGCAGCTCCAGTTGGGTGAAGCGAAATAGCGGCGGGATGCCCGGAGGCTATTGCCCAGGGGTCTTGATCGCGTACTGGCTGGGAGCGATCGGCACGATCGGCTCGTGGATCTGGCTGAGGCGGTTGATCAGCTTGGTCCACTGGCCGGGCTGAAGGATGCTTCCGGCCGCCTCGGCGAGCTTCTGGTTGGCGCCGTACAGGTCGGTGTAGCTGACCTGGAGGCGGTTCGCGTGGTCGGACAGGGCGATCGCCGTGGGCTGCCCCTTGTAGCTCATGGTCGAGACGATCTCGTCCGGCTGCATGGCGCCCTGGAGGGTGAGCAGGCGGCGGATGGCGACATCGGTGATCGAGCCGGCTCCCTGGTGGCCCTCGATCGTGATGCCGTTGATGGCGGAGATGTCGACGCTCGCGCCGGTCGCCCCCGCGGGATCGATGCCGTTTGCGCCCGTCGGGGTGTTGCCGCACTTCAGGCCGCTCACGTCGGGCTTCAGGCCCGAGGCCGAGAGGAACTCGATGACCGCGAGAATGCGGCGGTCGATCGCGCCCGACTGGATGTCGCGGCGGCCACACGGATAAATCTGAACGTTCGGATCCTGGAGGACGCGATTCTGCAGCTGCTCCTTGGACATCAGGAGGACCTGGCCGATCATCGGGTTCTTGGCCTTGGGGCCGAAGAATGGATCGACTCCGGCCGCGCGGTAGACCGCCGTGGCCTCGAGCAGCTTCCAGCCATCGAGGATCGGCTTGGGATCGATGTAAGGAACGCTCTTGCCGGCGGGCTGGATCATGAACTCCAGGTGCGAGGCGTTCGTGGGGGTGCCGGCGCCCAGGCGTCCGAGGATCGTACCCGCGACGAGGACCGCACCCGGCTTGAGCGGCTCGAGCGTGTACTGGTTCTTGGCCAGGTGCAGGACGTCGGAGAAGTAATTGCTGAAGCTCGAGATCTCCGGCCCGGCGCTTGAGATCTGCTGCTTGCCGCCGGCCGCATAGGAAGCCGGCCGGCTCGGATCGGCGAACAGCCGCTCCTTGACCATCGGCGTCGAAACCATCGGCGCGGCTCCGGATGCCGCGCCCGGCTGGCTGTTGGCGCCCGCGCTGACCGAGGCCGAGCCCGGAGCACTCTTGGCTTCCTTGGTGGCTGTGGCGGTGCTGGGCGGGGCCGGCGCCTGTTGTGTGCCGGCGGTGGCGGGCTGGCTGGGCGCCGGACCGCCGGGGGCCGGAAGCGCCTTGGCAATCGACGCGGCGCTCTCTTTGACGGGCTTGGGAACCGGATACAGCGCGGGGATCGAGCCCAGGTTCGCGTAGGTGTAGATGTTGCCGCTGGCGTCCTGAAGCTCGAGATAGGACCCGAGCTGCTTGCTCTGGCCGATCTTCACGATCTTGCCGTCGTTGACGGCAATCACGGGCGAGCCCTGTTTGGCGTAGATCGCCGTTCCCTGGCTCTTCGGATCGGACTGCACGGTGACCGCGGCGTTGCCTTTCTTCACGCGCGTCTTGGCCAGCTTGAGCACCGCGTCGTCGGCGTACTTGGCCGCGGCGGCGACCGGGAAGTGGCCCTCGACCAGATCGGTCAGCGAGCCGACGAAGGACCTAGGCATCCCCCCGATCAGCTGGGCGCGGAGCATCACCGACTGCACGTACCACCAGGCGTGGTTGTAGGCGAAGATCGCGTTCGGGATGCTGGTGGACGCGCCAGCCGCGTGCAGGTAGCGCGCAGCGCTGAAGATCGCATCGGCGGGGTTGTAGGGATCGGCGATGCCGTCGCCGTTGGCGTCCAGGCCCCAGCGCTTCCAGGTCGAGGGCAAAAACTGCATCCACCCCACGGCACCCGCCGTCGATACCGACAGGTTGCGGCCGTAGTCGGTCTCGATCTCGTTGATCGCGGCCAGCACCTGCCAAGGCACGTCGTACTGGATGCCCGCCGCCTGGTAGATCGGGAGCAGGAAGGGGGGGATCTGGAAGCTTTCGATGAAGAAGTTGGGGACGCCGATCGGCGCCGGGCCCGGGAGCGCAAAGGAGAACGTGGGGTTGCTCGGGGTGGGGACGCCGCTCTTGGTCCTCGTGGGCGGGCGAGCCGGCGGCTTGGACTTCTTCTTGGGCTTCTTGGGCTTGCTCGGCTGGTTCGGCTTCTTCGGCTTCTTAGCTTTCGGAGCGGTCGGCGGGGTGACGTTGTTCTGAGCCTGCGAGCCGCCCTGGTTCGTCTGGGACGGCTTCTGCCCCTTGCCCGTTCCCGAGCCGTTCTTGGGCGTCGGCTTCGGAGCGTTCGACTTGATCGTGGTCGTCGGGGTGCTCGAGGTCGACGTGGTCGAGGACGAGCCCTGGGATGGCGTCGGATTGCCCGTGGTCGGCGTGGAGGTCGAGGTCGAGGTCGTGGGCGCCGACGTGGTGGTGGTGCCCGACGGACACGACTGCGTGACGTGGGTGATCGGGAGGTTCACCGGGAGCGGCAACGCGCTCGGAGGCGTGCCAGGCGGGACGTTCTGAAAGGTGAACGTCTTGCCGCCGGCGACCGTGATGATCACCGTGCAGCCGTCGGCGGAGGCTGCAGGGATCGTGGCCAGGCCGAGCACGCCGACAACGGCACCGAAAGTTACGGCAGCTATTTTCAGCTTCCGCCTGCTCAACACAGTGGCCTACTCCTCCCGCAGGATGCCACGCGCAAACTCGTCCCAGCTACGATCACAAATAGGCTTGATCGGGAAGCTACTCGCTGCCGCCGAGCTTTGCAATTGGAATCCCCCGGGTGTTCGGCTGTCTCTACGGGTATCAACGGCTGGCAATGCGCATCGCTGACGTCCGGGCATCGTTCTCACATCGGCAGGACGCGCGAGCCACTGTAGCGACCGGGGCTGTTTTCTAAGCGTCAGCTATCCCTCTAGGAGAGCTTCACCCTCATGCGGAAGGGAACACAATGAACGAAGACAGGGCTGGCCTACGGGGCCGGGTCACGAGACAGGGCGAGGAAGCGATCGGCAAGGTGGCCCAGGGAATGCTCGAGAACCCGATGGTCAACAAGGCGCTCGCGGCGGCGTTCGAGACCCGTCAGCGGGCGACCAGGGCCCAGGAAGTGGCCATGGGTGCGCTCAACCTCCCCTCCGCGGGCGATCTGGAACGGCTCACCCGCCGCCTGCGGGGGGTCTCGCAGCGGCTGGAGACGATCGAGGATGGACTGGACCGTCTCGAGCAGCGGATCGACCAGCTCGGGTCCTCGAGCGCGATCGAGAAGCGGCTCGTCGCGATCGAGGAGGTGCTCGCGCGGCTCGAGGCCACGCTCGAGGCCCAGGCGGCGTCGCCCGCCGCGGTTGCCTCGGAGGTCGGTGACTCCGGGCCGCCCGCTCAGGGCTGACGCTCAGCGACGAGGCTGAGCGCGCGCAGCGCCGCCCGGCCCATTCGCTGCTCGGCGTCGCGCAGCTCATCCTGGCCGATCCGCTCGCGGGCGGGCAACACGCGGTCGGAGACGACGAGCAGGGCGCCTGCCTGGATGCCCCGGGCGGCGGCCAGAGCGAAAAGAGTGGCGCACTCCATCTCGACCGCCAGGGCGCCGCCGGCGCTCCAGGATCGCTCCAGGCCGCGGCGGTCGTAGAAGAGGTCGGTGGTTACGACCGGGCCGGCATGCTCCGCGACCGCCGCGAGAGCGGAGAGCAGGTCGGGGCCGGCGGAGGCCCGTTCGCCGGCGCCGAGGGCCCGGCTCGTGCCGTCGGCGGCGATTGCCTCCGTGGCGGTGACCAGGTCGCCCAGCCGAAGGCCCGGCTGCAAGGCGCCGCAGGTGCCGGCGCGGACGAGACGGCGGGCGCCGAGGTCGATCAACTCGGAGATCACGATGGCGGCGCTGGGCCCGCCCATCCCAGTGCTCTGGATGGTGAGCGGCGCTCCGTCGGGGGCAAGCCCGGTGTAGCCCCACAGCCCGCGGTGGTGGTTGAACATCTTCGGGCCTTCGAGGAGCGACTCGGCGAGCAGGAGCGCCCGGGCCGGGTCACCGGGGAGCAGGACGCGCTCGGCGAGATCCGCCGTGGGGTGAAGTCCGATCGGAGCGGGCATTCGGTGAGGAATTGTTGTTTATGAGCGATTGGGAGTAGTTGCCATTGACAGATTGAGCCGGGGCGAGTAGACCTAGGACACCCGAAAAAGGCAACAGGCCGGAGCGTGACGCGCTGCCCAGGCCAGCTGGGGAGCATGATCGCGAGGCGCCGCCGGAAACGTGACGAGCGCCTACGGCCGACGCAGCGGGCCGTTACGCCCGCGGGCGGCGGGGCTTCGTGCTCGTCGAGGCCCCGCCGCCGACCTGTTCGGCGCACCCAGCGCGCAACCGCTGGTGTCCTACCGGGTAGGACACTACGTGTCAGGGATGTCCAGCGCAGCCGTCAAGACGCGCGCGATGATCGTCGGGGCGGACGGATGAGCGCGGCTAGCGAGTTGCTCGCGCGCGTGCGCGAGGAAGCGCTGCTGGCGCCCGGGCGCCCGGTCGTCGTGCTGCTCTCCGGCGGGAGCGATTCGACCTGCCTGCTCGACCTCGCCGTGCGGATCTGCGGCGCGGACGCCGTAAGCGCGCTGCACATGAATTACGGCCTGCGCGGGCCGGCCTCGGACGAGGACGAGAGGCATTGCGCGCGCCTGTGCGAGAGGCTTGGCGTGGCCCTCGAGGTGCGCCGGCCGGCGCCTCGCGCGCGCGGGAATCTGCAGGCGTGGGCCCGCCAGGAGCGCTACCGGGCCGCCGGCGAGTTGGCTTGCCCGCGGGATGCGGACGTAGCCGCGGGGCACACGGCCGCGGATCAGGTCGAGACGATCCTCTACCGGCTCGCGTCATCGCCGAGCCGGCGCGCGCTGCTCGGGATGCGTCCGCGCGAGGGCTCCCTGGTCCGGCCGCTCCTTCGTTTCACGCGCGATGGCACCGAGGCGTACTGCCGCGCGCGCGGCCTGGCCTGGCGCGAGGACGAGAGCAATGCGTCCGGGGCCTACGCGCGCAACCGCGTGCGGAGGGGGTTGCTGCCGGCCCTGATCGAGGTTCACCCGGGCGCGCTGCGCAACGTCTTGGCGGCCTCGCAGATCCTCCGCGACGAGGGCGAGGTTCTCGATGGGCTGGTCGAGGAGGTGCTGGGCGGTCGCTCGCGGGTCTCGCTTGCGCTGCTCCGGGAGCTTCCGCGCGGGTTGCGGCGCCTGGTCGTGCAGCGGCTGGCCGATGAGGCCGCCGGCGGGTGTGCGGCGGGCGCGGCGCGGCGCGCCGACTCGGTGGCCGGGTTGAGCGAGCGAGGGAGCGCCATGCTCGACATCGGGAGCGGGTTGCGGGCGGTGGCCGAGTACGGCGAGGTGCGGATCGAGCGGCTCGGCACCGATTCAGTCGTGCCACTGGGGTCCGTGCGCTTGCCTATCCCAGGGAACGTGCGATTCGGCAGTTGCGAGGTGCGCTGCGAGGTCGTGGCGCCGGCGCGAGAGCAGGGGGTGCTCGACCGGGCGGCCCTCGGCTCCTCGGAGCTCACGGTTCGAGCCTGGCGGCCGGGCGATCGGATGGCGCCACTCGGGCTGGGCGGCACCAAGTCGTTGCAGGACCTGTTCACCGCGCGGCGGGTGCCGCGCCTGGAGCGGCGTTCGGTGCCGGTCGTGGAGGCCCGCGGTGAGATCGCCTGGGTCGCGCGCGTCGCCACATCAGAGCACTTCAAGGTCACGGCGGGCACGCGCGAAGCGGTGCGCCTGAGCTGCCGGACCTCATAATGCAGCGCGTGGAAGACGACACGATCGGGGAGATCCTCGTCCCGGCCGAGGATCTGAAGCGCCGGGTCCGCGAGCTGGCCGCGGAGGTCTCGCGCGACTACGAGGGGAAGGATCTGGTGCTCGTGGGCGTTTTGAAGGGTGCCGTGCTGTTTCTCTCCGACCTGATGCGACACCTGGACGTCCCCTGCGAGGTCGACTTCATGGCCGTCGCCTCGTATGGGTCGGCCACCAAGTCCTCGGGCGTGGTCCGGATCCTCAAGGACCTCGATGCGGTGATTGAGGGTCGCGACGTGTTGATCGTCGAGGACATCGTCGACTCCGGGCTGACCCTGCAGTACCTGTTGCGCAACTTGGCGGGAAGAAACCCCGGTTCGCTTGAGGTCTGCGCGCTTCTGGTCAAGCCCGAGCGGCAAAAGGTCGATCTACGTACGAAATATGTCGGCTTCGAGATTCCTAACCGCTTCGCGATCGGCTACGGCCTCGACTACGCGGAGCGCTACCGAAACCTCCCGTTCGTAGCCGCGTTGAAGGAGTGAACGCACCATGAACGCACGCATGCAGACCTCCCCGGCGACCTCAACCCAGATGCTACGCTTGGCAGTCTTAGACTTCGAGTCCAGGCGCGGCGCGAGCCGCACTTTCCTCCTATGAGCAGGTTTTTCAAGAGCGCCGCCTTCCCGATCCTGATCGTCGTCGTGCTGGCGTTCTTCGCGCAGAAGCTGATCGGGAGCACGCATGGCGGGCCGAAGATGACCTTCGGCATTCTCATCAGTCAGCTCGATAACAAAGAGGTGCAGAGCCTGTCGCTGCACCAAAAGGACAACACGGCCGACGTGACCACGATCAGCGGCCAGAAGTACACGGTCGGCTTCCCCGACGGCTACGTCTCGCAGCTAGTCAACACGGCGAAGACCAACCTCTCGCCGCAGAACTTCGACATCCAGGGCAAGACGTCGAACGGCTGGCTGTCGCTGCTGACCTACATCCTGCCGTTCGTGATCTTCATCGGGTTCTGGATCTTCCTGATGAACCAGGTCCAGGGTGGCGGGTCGAAGGTGATGTCGTTCGGCAAGTCGCGCGCCAAGCGCATGTCGGTCGACTCGCCCAAGATCACCTTCCGCGACGTGGCCGGCGTGGACGAGGCGGTCGAGGAGCTACACGAAATCAAGGAATTCCTCGAGAACCCAAAGAAGTTCCAGGCGCTGGGCGCGCGCATCCCCAAGGGCGTGTTGCTGTACGGACCCCCGGGCACCGGCAAGACGCTCCTGGCGCGCGCGGTAGCCGGGGAGGCCGGCGTGCCGTTCTTCTCCATCAGCGGTTCGGACTTCGTCGAGATGTTCGTCGGCGTGGGGGCCTCGCGCGTACGCGACCTGTTCGAGCAGGCCAAGCAGAACTCGCCCTGCATCATCTTCATGGACGAGATCGACGCGGTGGGGCGGCATCGTGGCGCCGGGCTCGGCGGCGGCCACGACGAGCGCGAGCAGACCTTGAACCAGCTCTTGGTCGAGATGGACGGGTTCGAGATGAAGGACAACATCATCTTGATCGCGGCCACCAACCGTCCGGACATTCTCGATCCGGCCCTGCTGCGTCCCGGCCGATTCGACCGCCAGATCGTGGTCGACCGCCCGGACCGCAACGGCCGGAAGAAGATCCTCGACGTGCACACGCGCGGCAAGCCGCTCGCGCGGGAGATCGACGTGGACGCGTTGGCCGGTCAGACCCCCGGCTTCACGGGGGCGGATCTATCCAACCTGGTGAACGAGGCCGCGCTGCTGGCCGCCCGCAACGGCAAGCGCGAGATCACCCAGATCGAGCTCGAGGAAGGGATCATGCGGGTGATCGCGGGCCCGGAGAAGAAGACCCGCGTGATGTCCGACAAGGAGCGGCGGATCACGGCCTACCACGAGATGGGCCACGCGATGGTCGGCCACTTCCTGCCGAACGCCGATCCCGTGCACAAGATCTCGGTCATCTCGCGCGGCCAAGCGCTCGGCTACACGATCTCGCTGCCCACCGAGGACAAGTTCCTGACCACCCGCGCCGAGCTGCAGGACACGATGGCGATGACGCTGGGCGGCCGCGCGGCCGAGGAGATCGTGTTCGGCGAGGTCACCACGGGCGCGTCCAACGACCTTGAGAAGGTCACCGCCACCGCGAAGCAG
>JAFASQ010000111.1 GCA_019244395.1 Solirubrobacterales bacterium
GATCACGCGCGCCCGTCTGGCCGCCTCCACGGCTTGCTCGGCCTCGCCGACCGCGGTGAGATTCCCGGACATCGTGATCAGCACATGCGCCTCGACGGCCTCAGCCCCCACCGTGCGCGCGATCGCCAGCGCCTCCTCGCAGCGCCAGTTCGACTCCGCCGTGCGATCACACAGCATCAGCGCCTGCCCCTCCGCGGCCAACACCAAAGCGAGCTCCTCCGACGGCGGATCGTGGGGCATCAGCTCCACGGCACGCCGATAGGCGGGCAGCGCGTCCTCGTCGCGCCCGGCACTCCACAGGGAGCGGCCCAGGCGCTCGTAGGCCAGCGCCGCCCCGACCGGATCCTCGCGCTCATCGATCCGCCCCAGCAGGTCACCCACCAGACCGATCGCTCGCCCTTCCTCGCCGGCCATCAAAGCCGCGTCGGCCGCCCGCCGCAGCACCTCGAGCCGCTCGAGCGGCAGCTCGCCCGGCGCCGGAGCCACACGATCCCAGATCTCGAGCGCGCGCTCGTAATGCCGTAGCGCCTCGCCCACGGCATACAGCTCTTCGGCCGCCGCCCCGGCGCTGAGCAGCGCCGCCAGCGCCTCCGGCAGCTCTCCCGCCGCGTACCAGTGACGGGCGAGCTCCGCCGCGCCCGAGGCCTCCGCTCCGCCCAACAGAGCTTGGGCACTGAGCGTCCGGGCGAGCCTCAGATGCAGGTTGCGCCGCTCGCCGGGCAACAGGTCGGAATAGATCGCCTCTCTGAGCAGCGCATGACGAAACGAGTACCCCGCCGTCGAATCCTCAGGAGCGAGCAGGTAGCTCTCGACCGCGTCGCGCAGCGCGCCGTTCAGCTCATCCTCGGACAGCTCGGCGACCGCCGCGAGCAACTTGTGATCGACCGTCCGCCCCGCCACGGCGGCGATCTGCAGCACATCGCGGACCACCGGCGACTGCGACTCGACCCGCGCCAGCAGCGTGTCGCGCAGGCAATCGGGCAGCCGCTCGCCCGGCTCGCGGGAGGACGCCAGCAGCTCCTCGGTGAAAAACGGATTGCCCTCCGAGCGCTCCAACAGCCGGTCCACCAGCCGCGCCGGCGGCGATCCGCCGAGAATCGCCGCGACCTGCTCGCGGACCTCGGCGCGGGTAAACGGCCCCAGCTCGACCCTGATCGCCCGGCCGCTGCGCTCCAGCTCCAGCATGCAATGACGCAGAGGATGGCCGCGGCGCAGCTCATCGCTGCGGTACGTGATGATCAGCGCGATCGGCTCGCGCCGCGCCGCGCTTATCAGGAACGAGAAGAAGTCGCACGTCGATCGATCAGCCCACTGAAAATCCTCCACCATCAACACCAGCGGGGTCGCTCGCGCGGCCGAGGCAAAGACCGCCAGCAACTGCTCAAACAAGCGCGCCTGCGATCCCTTCCCCGCCAGCCCGCAACCCGCACCAGGGCCGCCGGAGGGCAGCTCAGGCAGCAAAACCGACAACTCCTCACGCACCGAACCCAACATCACCTCAAGCCCTGTCCCCTCCCGCTGAGCCACCAGCGACCGCAGCGCCCCCACCACCGGCGCGTACGGAAGCTCCCCACCACCCAGTGGCAGACACTCCCCGACCACAACCGTCATCCCATCGCGCTCAGCCCGCCCAGCAAGCTCGCCGATCAACCGGCTCTTACCGATCCCTGCCTCCCCGCCGACGAACACCACCGAACCGCACCCATCACGCGTCCGCGCCAGCGCCCCCTCCAACACCAGCAGCTCCTCACGACGATTAACAAACCGCGGACTCGAAACCCGCCCCACCGAACCCGCGAACACCCCGCCATCCCCCAACGCCAAACCCACCCGCTCATCCCCCAACCCAAGAGCCAACATCAAAAACCTGCCCGCCGGCCGCGGGACCGCGCACGCCCAGCCGGCACGCCTCCACCCACCGCCCCCCAACAAGCCCGATTAACACCCAGCCGAACCAGACGACCACCCAACAACCAAGCGCAAAACACACAAAACCTCATATGAACTCCCGATTGGAGTGACTCTCCGAAAGCGCCCGCACAACCCGAGGCGATGGCCGCCGCGAGGTGGCCACATCTCGCCAAGACGCAATTCGCCTCACCGCTATTCCATCCCCGGCGAAGAATTCACGAGCCCGTTGCGCCGCTCCACCCCCGCAACCGCGCAGCGTCCGCCGGAACTGCTGCAGAATGGGGCGCCACGCTAGGCGGCGCACGGAGGCAGCGCTCCTCGCGCCCATATCTCCCGAGCGGCTACGGCCGCGGCCAACTGCGTCTGGGAGCGCATCCGCGCAGCGCGCTGGCAGGCGGGGCAAGTGCCCACGTGGCGAACGTGGCCGCACAGCTTCGTCGCCGGATGCGCCGTAGCCTCACCACCAATTGGTGAAACTGTCGACCTCGCCATCGAAAATCTCCTCTCTGATCGCGCCTCGGAGCCGATCACCCGGTTCGCCGCTTGTCACAGCCGTGAATCCTGCCCCGCTGACAGCCCGCCCGCATCAGGGCTCGCCCTGATCTTGACCCTGAAATCACTCGGCTCCAGCCCCCCGCGCACCTTTAGGGCCCTGGTGATGCTCACCTCCGCCAGCACGGCGCGGAGAGTGTGGCCCGAAGACACGCCGCGCGAACTAACTAATTCCCAAGGGAAGATCCTCCTCGAGGCGCTGATGGTGCACGCCACGGGGCTCGGCCGCGGCAGGCGACCGAAACTGGCGGCCACGGACGCGAGCCCGCGGCAGGAGAGGCGCACCGAGCTTCGGTGCTCGTACGGGCGAACACGATCACCACGTTCGACGGGGTATCGGGGAGGCGCGAGATGTGGCGGTCCGACCGGAGAAGCGCCTCACGGACGGGCCGGGGTCTGGTGATCTGTGGGCGTCCCCGGGAGCACGCGTCGCGCGACCTCGGCCGCTTCATCAGCGGGCAGCCCGAAAAGACGGAGCACGCCTTCGGCATGGAGGATGTCGGCGTCCTTTGGGGCGTCACCGATGAGCACGGCTCGCATCACGGCGAGGAGGGCGCCGCCGGCGGCGTACAGCGCGATCGGCTCGTGCGGCACACTGAGTCGTCCGGCCTTGACGCCGGCACGCACGTCGCGACGAGCGTACGGGCCGAGCGCGGCGAGCAGGATGTTGTGGGAAACGTCGAGCCGCACGAGCAGCCATCCCCAGTCGGGGTCGTCACGGGCGCGGAGGACGAAGCTTCGGTGGGCGGCCGAGATGATCTCCGCGGGATCGTCGAGCTGAACCGTGAGGACATCGATTTCTGCGCTCTGGCCTGCGATCGTCTCGGCGAGAACGACCTCGATGAGGGCCTGCTTGCTCTGGAAATGGTTGTAGAACGACCCGAAGCCGACATCGGCCTCGTCGGTGATCTCTTGGATGCGCGTGTTGTCGGCACCGTGGCGGGCGAACAGGGCTTTGGCGGCGTCGAGGAGCTTTACTCGTGTCGCCTCGCGTCGGCGTGCGTGCCGATCCGGGGCCGCGGTCATGCCTGGCATCACTCCTCAGGCAACTCGGGAAGGGCTAGGGCGCCGGCCACGGCCCGGTAGACCTGGCGGTTGAAGATCAAGCCGACGTGGCTGCCGGTCACCTCTACGCAATCGGCGTGCGGGATCACCTGGCATTGCCAGTGAACTACGCCGTCGCCCTTCGAGTAGATGCTGGTGAGCCGCACTCGGTCGAAGGGAAAGCGCCGCGCGTAATCGTGGCTAAAGGGACAGCCGCAGTGGGCGGAAAGGCACGTGTCTCGGCGCGCCCGCCCACTGGCATGGACGGCGCGTCGGGCGACCCTGACCGCGAACATGGTGGGTCTGCTGGCGCCGAACATGCCCTGCAGGTCGGCTCCCATCGAGATGGCGTGAGACACCCGATCGGGGCGGCGGGCGGCGAGCGCGCGGGCGAAGTGGCCCCCGCGGCTGTGTCCGATCAGCGCGACGCGCCGGCCACATGAGCGCCAAATGTCGTCGACCGTGCGCTCGACGCGGTCAAGCGCGCGGTCGGAGCAATCGGTATTGGTGAGGAAGCCGGCAAACCGAGGCCGATACCCGAGGCGCCGCAACCAGGCCGCCATGACCCCGAGCGTCTTATCGCCGGCCAGAAAGCCGGGCATCAAGACGACTGGCCGGCCGTCGCCATGCGAGACGCCGACCCCGCGCCACACCGGGTCGGCGAGCAGCCGCCCCAGCTCGAGGCACCATCGGGTTTCGGCCAGCGGCCGGCCCCACCAGCGGTCGCGGACCGGATCGGCGCCGAACACGAACCGTTCACGGTCTGCGTCCTCGGCCTCGCTCCCCTCGGCCGGAGGCACCGGCGCGAATGAGCGATCAGCTGGCATGTACGTAGCTGCCCGGGGCCTTGGCCGTCGCCGTGTGCTTCCCGCTCCCGAGCGTCTCCGGCGCCGGCGCCAACTTGCCCGCCCGCTGGGTCAGCCACTCGCGATAATCTGGCCACCAGCTCCCCGGCTTCATGTCGGCTGCCTGCATCCAGGCCTCGGCCTCCGTCTCGGGGTCGTCGCCGACGCGGTAGGTGGCCCGGCTCTCTGAGCTGGGCGGATTCACGAGCGCCTGGATGTGGCCGCTGGTCGACAGCACGAACCGCTTCGAGCCGCCCAGCAGCTGCGCGCTTCGGTACGCGTTCTCCCAGGGCACGATGTGATCGGCCAGCCCAGCGATGGTGTAGCTGTCGTGCGTAATGGACCCGAGATCGATCGGCGTGTCGAGCACCTCGACCGCGCCCGGAATGGTGAGGGCATTGGCGAGCGCGATTCGGATGAAATCGCGGTGTAGCCCGGCGGCCAGCCGCACGGTGTCCTGATTCCAGTACAGGATGTCGAACGCCGGCGGGTCGTTACCGAGCAGGTAGTTGTTGACGAAGTAGTTCCAGATGAGGTCATTGGGCCTCAGCCACGCGAACACGCCCTCTAGTGCGCGCCCGTCGACGTACCCCTTGCGCGCCGACTCGGCGACCGCCGCGGCCGCGGCTTCG
>JAFASQ010000275.1 GCA_019244395.1 Solirubrobacterales bacterium
CGGCTCGCCGTCCAGAGTGGTTTCGGCGGGCGCCCCGCAGATCGCCACCGTGGCGTCGGTCTCGAAACGGGCGCTGAACCCGCCCAGGGTCACCTCGAGCCCAGCCGCGTTCTGGGGGTTCCCGACCAGCAGATTGCCCGCCCGTAACGCGAAGAAATCCATCGCCCCCGACGGGAAGAAGCCCTGACGGAGCATCCCGGGGCGGCCGGGGTAATCCTGGACGGTCGCCTGCACTCCCGGTTCACGGATCTCGATCGTCGCTCGTCCTCTCACGGCACCGGCGTGTTGGCCGCTGCCTCCTCACGACGCTGACGCCACTTCTCCGCCTCGTCGCGCACCTCCTCGCGCAGCTCGAGGTACGCACCGACGTCGAACGGCTGCTCCTCGATCCGGTACCGGTAGCGGTTGGCCCGCACGTCCTCCCACGTCGAGAGCAACTCGTCCTCGCTGACCCGCTCGAACGTGACCCGGTCGCCGGGACGCAGCAGCAGTGGGTGCTCGCGGAAGACCTCGTTGCGGGCCTGAAGGTCATAGACCGGCAGGCTCCGGCCGAACAGCTGGTATCCGCCGGCGGACTCCACCGGGTAGATCGCGTAGCACGGCCCACCCAGCCCCACGGCGCCCTCCGCGGTCCACGTCCGGGTCGGATTGTATTTCGGCACCACGACCGTGTGCCGGGGGTCGATCGGGAACATGAACGGCAGCCCTGGGAAGAAGCCGATGAATCCCGTCCAGTGGTCGGTGGCCAGCACCGCCTCGTAGAACTCCTCGCGGTCGGAGAAGCCGTTATAGCGGACAATGTAGTCGATGTTGTTAGCGCCCTCGCAGTTCGGCGCGTCCTTGCGGATGCTCCGGACGTATCGCTCGACCGCGGCGCGCGATTGGGACTCGTCAAACGCGATCGGCAGCGTGATCATCCGACTGGGGATCTCGATCTCCTGTTGCGCGGGAATGCCCTCGTGGACCTTCGAGAGGTGTGTCAAGAGGTCGCTGGTCGAGAGCTTCAGGGGGTCGTAACGGACGAGCATCGAGCGGAATCCGGGCGCGGTCTCGATCACCCCGTCCGGCGCTTCGGTGGACACGGCCGTGTCCACCGCGAGCACGAAGAAGTTCAGCGTGAGGTCCATCTCCATCTCGCCGTACTCCACCAGCACGGCGCGGTCACCCGCTTGCCGATAGGTGACGGCCGGATGGCCGCCGCGCGGCTCCAGCTGCAACAGAACCGGCGAGCTGACCCCGCTCACCGAACCTTCGCTCCTGCCTGGGTCTCGCGCTGCACGATCTCGCGCAGGGCCAGGACTTCCACGCCCGCCTCGTCGAGACGCCGGCGGACCGCTCTCGCCACCTCAACCGCGTTCGGCGCGTCGCCGTGGATACACACGCTCCGTGCCGCCACGACCAGGTCGCTGCCGTCGGCCGCATCGATCCGCCCGTCTTCCGCCACCCGCAGCGCGCGGGCCGCGACCTTGTCCGGGTCCCACGCCTGCTTGACCCCCTCGATGATGAGGCTCCCGTCGGGGTTGTAGTTGAGGTCTGGGAACGCCTCGGTCACGAGCCGCACCCCGTGCTGCTCGACGGCCTCCTTCGTCTGGTCGGTGAGGAGCAGCAGGAGAAGGCTCCGATCCACCTCGGCCGTCGCCTCGGCCACGGCGGCGGCGAGCTCCGGATCTGCCGAGCACATGGCGTACAGGGCGCCGTGCGGCTTGATGTGCCCAAGCACCCCGCCCTCCGCGTCAACGAAGGCCTTGATCGCCCCGACCTGGTACAGGACGTAGTCCCGGAGGTCGCTTGCCCCGATCGCCATCCGCCGGCGGCCGAAGCCGAGCAGGTCGGGCAGCGCCACGTGTGCCCCCAACTGCAGTCCGTGCGTAGCGGCGGCATGGACAGTTCGACGAATCGTCGCGGGATCGCCGGCGTGAAAACCGCAGGCGATGCTCGCGGAAGAGATGAACGGCATGATGCCAGCGTCGTCCCCCAGCTGCCAGCGGCCAAAGCTCTCCCCCATATCGACGTTGACATCAAGCGTCGCGCTCACCGACATGCCGTCAATCTACCCCGTCGCTGGCTCGCAGAACACGACGCGCCTGCCGCCGGTTCGGCTGCCGCGCAGAAGTTTTCGTCACGTCCCGGGCCCGGCCTATACATATTCGCGCTTTCACGGCAGCTCAAACTCGAATGGGATTCAGATCAGCCCAAGCGCCCTGGTCGGCGGGATGACGGTCGTAGGCGAGGACCTACCCGGACGCGCGTGGGCACTGAGCCGGACCGGACCCACCCGCCTGGTCGCCACGGCCGACCGCCGCTACCCGCGCGGACGCGAGAACAAAGGAGTCGTGGCGAGCCGGGCCGCGCAATTGCGTCTCCCAGATGGTGCGTCGGTTCTGGCTCACGAGGGCCGCGACCAGTTCGCAGCCCAGACGCTTCTGACGATCACCTCGCCCTCGACTTGCCCATTTCAGCGCAGCTGCAGGCTGCGCTTTACCGCGCGGCGGCGCTGGTTTCCGGCGCCCGCTACGACGGCACGACCTACGAGCTTTCCCACCGCGCCGGCGTCGGCATCTCAGTTGGAGGAATCCAGCTCAGCTTCAATGCCGCGACTAGCGCCCTACTCGGACAAGGCCTCCCCGGTCCCGGTGGCGAGACCAGGACCGCCGTACTCGCCACAGGCATAAGGGACACGATCAACGCGCGGCCAGAGACCCACTGACGGGTCCTAGTCGCGTTCGAGGGTGGCGGACCCGCCGTGACTCGAAGGACGGGGGCGTAGCGGCTCACGGACGCCAATGTCGGGCGGAGGGTCCCCTTCATCACCGGGGCCTCGCCGCCAGCGGCTCACCTGGAATCCCGTGCGCCGCGTCCAACTGATCGTCAAGCGCGTGCGGGGAAGGACAGGAACCGTCACGACCACACCACCAGCTTGGCGGACCAATGCTCTCCGGTCAAATCCGGCGTCTCAGCGGTGCCGCTTCGCGCTACCCGCGACAGCGCCGGGCGCGCAGGTCGCCATGCCGATGCCGCTGGCTGGAACGGCGTCCGCGGTCTGTCGCGGCCTCCGCTGGCTGCGTTGCGGGGAGGCCGCTGCCTGACCTCCCCGCTGCGCGCGCGTGTTCTGCTATTCGAAGAGCCCGATCTGGTGGGCGAGTGCGAGGTCGTCCCGTTTGGCCCAGTGTTCGGCGACGCGACCGTTCTCGATGCGGTATAGGTGGATCGCCTCCATCTCGAACGAGCGACCTGTCGCCGGTTTGCCCATGAACTCGCCGGTATGCGTGCCTCGGGTGATAAGGCGGATCGCGACGCGATCGCCGTCGCCGAACGCGTCCTTGACCTGGTAGGAGAGGTCGTTGAACGCGCCGCGCAGCCAGCGCAGCACTGCGTTTGCGCCTTCTGGTCCGGCGGGGGTCCCCGGCGGCGCCTCGTGGTCGACGTAGTCGGCGGTGACGACTTCCTCGGCTAGGTCGTAGCGACCTTCGCCGTAGTAGTCGAGCTGCGTGCGCAGCGCGACGTCGATGCTGCTGTTGATCGTGGATGACATCATGTGCTCCTTTGGTTGGATGCATCTTCCGGTTGATAGAAGCTTATTCTATTCAACGCAGTGTTATTTTGTCAAGCATGCCTGAAGTGCGGATCGATCGCCGCGAGCAGATGGCCCAGCAGACCCCGCGGGGACGCCCTCCGCGCAGCGCGCCGCCTGTTCGCCGAGCCCGGTTACGCGGGGACGTCAATCAATGACATCGCCGCGCAAGCCGGCGTCGCGATCCAGACGATCGACGCCCGGCTCGGCTCAAAGCGCGGCATGCTGCTCGCGCTCATCGACCTGATCGACGAGGAAGCAGGCGTCCGGCCGCTCGCCGAGGAGGTGACGAGTGCCGGGACATCGCTCGCTGCGCTACGCGCAGGCGTGCGTGTGACCAGAAGCTTCCAAGAGCGCTGCGGGGACATCATCGAAGCGCTCTTCACCGCCGCCGGCGCCGAGCCCTAACTTCGCGGACGCCGTGGCCGAAGGGCAACGACGCCACCGAGAGGGAGCCCGCATCACCATCGAGCGGATCCAAACGCTCGAGGGGCTACGAAACGACGTAGCACCCGAACAAGCGCAGGCACTGTTCGCGCTCGCTACCAACCACGAAGCATGGCGAGAGCTCACCCGCGGCTATAGCTCGACTGGGAACCCGCCGAGGACTGGCTCGTCGAGGCGCTATCCCGCGCGCTCCTCGCCGGTCAACACAAGAAAACCATCTCCCCGCAGCGCCGCTGACGGCCGAGGGCATGGACGGGCGCTGCTCCGTCGTCGCCTCAGCCGCCGCGCCGGCGCCTCTGCCCCTCTTGGCACGATGGCGCGATCAGGCGCCTCTTTCGCGAAGGCTTGATGGACGAGCGGTGCTCGCGCTGTCAGAATCAAGCGCACAGAGCGACGTGCGACGCGGTCAGTGTGTGCGGATCGGCCTCCCAGCTGCCGCGGTCACCGATGAAGACACAGCGCAACACCTACACGGCGTACAGCATCGGCTGCGCCGGTGTGTGGGGGGTCATCCTCCTCCTCGGACGGCGCCGGCTGGATTCTGAGAGCTGGAACACGCTGCGGCTCGTGTGTAGCGGGTGGTGGATCGGATGGACGTCGGCCACGATCGCCCGGATCGGCTATCCACCGCCCAAGCAGCTCACACCCGCGGGCGAGAAGAGGCTCCGCACGATCTCGATCGTGCTTGTCGCGCTCGGCCTCACCAGCATCGTCCGCATGTTTGCCGCCGGCAAGCGACCGCGCAGAAGCACGCCCGGGGCGTGAGCTGAACCGCAGTCACGCCGACCGCGGAGTCGCGGACCCATGCAGCGAATACGAACCCGCGGGGGCCGCTGGTCTGGCCGGGTGTGAGCAGCCTGCCTCGCGGCAAACCTCACTTGGCCATTTTCGCCGACCGAGCTGCCTGCGACGTGCTGCTGCTTCGCTGCCTCTTGAAGATGAGGGAGAGGTCGACCAGCCGCCCAGCGCCCACGTTGAGGCAGCCGGTGGTTCGCGGGAGCGGGAGGCTGTCGATCTGCAGACGCGATGACCGGCCGGCAGGGGTGGAGCGCCCGGTACCGGGTCTCGTCGTAGGTTCGTTGGCTGATGAGCGATTTGGTGCCGTGGCCGGAAGGATGTGGTGACGGACATCCGCGACGGCGAGCTCGAGCGTTTCCGTGCTTGGTGGTCCGGACGGGTTCCGGCAGTGTCGAGCGTGACCATTTACGGCGACTGCGAGCGCTGGGTGGACGGGGACCTCCGGGTCGCCGACACATCGGCCTGCAGCAAAACATCACCGTCACCATCCCTGGCCCGTCGAACCCCCGGGCCCGACACAGCCGCCACCCAGCGTATAGCCAGCGACACAGCCACCCGAAGCCATCCCGCAGGGCCGAGCGCGCAAGCCCTTTACGGCAGGCCGTACATCCGCCACCCACACTCAGGTTTGATACAGGACGTCTTGTCGAGCCTCGCTTCAGCAGAAGAGCACGCCGACGCCATGGCGCTTGTAGTCGATCCCGATGCTGGCGACCCGGCCGCCAGAGACGTACTCCGTGCCGTCGCGCAGGTGCGCACGGCCGCCGCGAGTCCAGATGGCCACGAACAGTTGCGGTGTGGAGACGGATATGAATTGCCCGCAGCCGGCAATATCCGGTTTGTGCTCCCGGCTGGACGCG
>JAFASQ010000357.1 GCA_019244395.1 Solirubrobacterales bacterium
CCCCGTTTGTCGGCTGCAAACCTGCGGCTGCGCGGGCTTGCGGCCCGCTCGGCATCCGGCCTCGCCTGTTGGGCCGCGCCCGCGGTCATCCGGATGTCCTCGGAGTCTCGTGTAGCGCTGCTACACGTCGACTCCTGCGTCCTCGCCAGCCTTGGTTTTCGCTCGCCAAACGAGGCAACCGTTTCCGGTCACGGCACTAGCACGATCTTCCCGCGCGTGTGCCGGCGCTCGAGCTCGCGGTAGGCGTCGCGCACCTCCTCGAGCCCGTACACCTTCGCGATCGGGACCTCGAGCTCGCCCCGGTCGATCAACGCGGCCAGCTCGGCCAGCACCTCGGGGCTGGACCCGGCGGTACTTCCCTCGGTCTTGACCCCGTACTGCCGCGCGGCGGCCCAGTCGATGATCGTGTCGATCCGCCCGGGCACGATGCCGAGCTCCTCGACCGCGAGCTTGACGTACCCGCCGCCGAAGGTGTCGATGAACGCGTCGACCCGGCCGCGCGCCACCTCGCGGATCCGGTCCGCGACTCCGGAGCCGTACGCCACCGGGGTCACGCCGTGGTCGCGTAGCCACTGGTGATTGCCCGAAGACGCCAGGCCGATCACCGTCGCGGCGCCGGCATGCCGCGCCAGCTGGACGGCCAGCGACCCGACCCCGCCGGCAGCGCCCGACACGACGATCGTGTCCCCGGGACCAGCTCCCACCGCGCGTACGGCCGCGTACGCGGTGACGCCGGCGATGAACAGCGCGCCGGCCGCCTCCCAGGACACGCCGGCCGGCCGGGGGACGAGGTGCTCGGCCGGCGCCACCACGAACTCGGCGTGGCTCGCTCGCTGATCGGTCCATCCGATCACCTCGTCGCCCTCCGTCACCGAATCCACTCCCGGCCCGACCTCCTCCACCACGCCGGCCAAGTCGCTGCCCTCTCCCGAAGGGAAACTCGCCGGGAAGCGATCGTGCAGGAGGCCCTTCCGGATCGAGGCCTCTCCCGGATTGATCCCGGCGGCCTTGACACGGACCAGCGCCTCTCCCGGCCCGGGCACGGGCCGCTCCACCTCGACGACGTTCAGGACGTCCACGTCGCCGTAATGATCGAACCGCACCGCGCGAGGCACGCGCGCAGTTCTATCAGGGGCTCTGTTCCAGCGCGCGGCTCAGGGCGTCACGTGTCGCGCGACCTCGTAGTGCGAGACGAACTCGTCCCGGTCGACGAGGAAACGCTCGTCCTCGGGATAGAACACGGCGATGTCGGGATCCTCGCCGGCGAACCCCTTGACCGCGTCCATCGAGTCCCACAACGTGAACATCAGGAACTCGGTCTTGCCGCCGACGTCGCGCCGCAACATCCACACCCCGCGGTTGCCCGGGGTGCTCGCGTAGCCGGCCACGCCGGTGGCCTCCATGTACTGCGCGTACGCGTCACGGTCGGCCTGAGCCACCGCGCCGCGCCAGATGCGAGCGACCATGCGATTCCTCCTCGATTCGTGGGCGTCGACCCCGCCGCGACCTTCACCTGGCCACCACCGTAAAGAAGTCCCGGCTCCACGGCGCCAGGAACTGTCCGGGAACGCCCGGCTGGCCATCGACGATCGGGATCGGCGCGAGCGGATCACGCCCACCGCGATGCCCATACAGGTAACCCGCGACCCACTCCGGGTTGATGTCCAGCTCGACCGCCCGCGCCACGTGTGCGGCGGCCAAGGCGCCGGCCAGCTGAGCGACCGTCAGGTGCTCCCCCCCGGCCCAGATCAACCGCCCGCCGGCGGTGATCCCGACGGCCGAGCGGGCGGGATCGCTCACCCCGCCAAGCGTGGCTCCCCAACAGGCAACGCAGCCGATGGTCGGCGCCGCACTTCCGTGGTCGAGGAGCAATGGCAGGTTCTGGCGCACCGAGACGACCGGTCGGCCGGCGGCCGGCACGCCTGCGTGCCAGGCACCGATGTCCGTGGTGCCGTCGGCGTAGGTCACGATCGAGCCCAATCCTTCGCGCAGGGGCACCGCCACACGGCCGTAGGAGGCAAACCCGCCCGCTCCCACCGAAAGCCTGAAGCCGCCGTTGAACGCCGCAACCAGGCGCCCGCGCTCGAACCCGGCGACGCTCGGACCGAAGCGCCAGCCGGCCGTCCCGGCGTCGATTGTGCCGGAATGGAGGTGCAGTCCGAGGAGTCGCTGATCGATCGACAGCAGCGTCACCCCGGAGCCGGCGTGTGAGATCCACGCGGCCGGCCGATCGCGCCACGCAACGACCGGGTGAAAGCCGCCGCCCGGTGCCGCAAGCGCAGAGGCGAGCGCGCGAGGATACGAGGGCGGGGGAGGCTTGCGCGGTCGCCTCGTAGAGGCCGGCACAGCCGGTGCGCGAGCCCGCGTCGACGTGGCGCCGGCCGATGTGGTGTGAATGGTCGCTGTGCGTTGAGCGCTCCGGCTCGTCCTCGACCCGCCGCCGCACGCGGCCACGACCAGCGCGATCAACAGCGCCACGAGAACGGGATACGCCACGGGGAACGATTGTCCGCCGACCGACCAAGCCCGCGCTAAGCGAGCGGTGAGACCGCGCTTACGCCTGGACGCTCGCCGTCGCATCACCGTCGGGCGGCGATAGCCCGCTCGCTCAGCGACGAGCGTACGCCCTCGCCACATCGAGGGTCGAGAGGACGCCGGCGGGGTAGCCGCTCGCGCCCTCGACGACGAGCAGATGCGAGACGCGGTGCTCGCTCATCAACCGGGCTGCCTCCTGCAGGGGCGCATCGGAGGAGACGGTCACCGGCTCGCGGTGGCTGGTCGAGCGCGCGGTGGCCTCAGCCTCGCCCCGGGCGACGGCGGCGGCCACGTCGAGGTGATTCACCACTCCGAGCGGGCGGCCGCCCGGGCGGTCGCTGATGAGCACGGCGTGGACGCGGTGGTTGGCCATCACGGCGGCCACGTCGCGGAGAGAATCGTCGGGGCCGCAACTCAACATGCCGTGGTGCATGCAGTCGCGGACCAGGATGCGGCTGAGGCTGGGGCTTTGGCTGGTCATGACGCCAAGTGTCGCGAGTTCCGCGGATCGATGGTCGCCTCGATCCAGGAGCCGCCGTCCCACAGCCGCACGCGGCGCGCTTGCGCCGTCCTTCGGGGTCGGAGAGACTCGCGCGTGCCATGCCGTTCTCCGTGCGCCGCCCGCTCCGCTCCCGCGCCCTGGCGCCGGACCGCTACCTGACCGACGGCCGCCGGCTGCTGCGCGTGCTCGCCCGCTTCGACGACGGCCGCTCGGTGATGGTGCTGGTCGAAGACTGCTGCACGCTCGACGCCTACGCCTACGCGCTGGTCGAGCTGCGCGCGATGCGATTCCGCGAGGTTGGCGTCAGCGCCCCGGCACCCCGGACCGTGGCGCCACCGGCGGAGGCGGCGGAGACGTTGCGCGAAGGCACCGGTCAAGCCGCCGTCTGAGGCGCACGGGCCCGCGTCCGCCGCCTCGCCCGCAGCCGCTCTCGCGCCGCGTCGAGTGGCTGCCCGGCCAGCTGCCCGCCGGCGCAGTCCTCGCATCGCACAGCGCGGCGCGGGTTGCGGATGCCGGCCAGGCCGAGCACGCCCCCGATGGCGACCAGCGCCGCCGAGATCCCGATCCCGACGTGGAACGCGTGAACCGACGCCGATTGCACGGCGTGCGCGACCGCCACGCCGGCGCGCGCCGGATCCACCCGGGCAAGCGTCTGCTGGCGCGCCTGGGCCACCGCGGCACGGGCGGGCGCCGACAGCGTGATTCCGGCCAGGCGCCCGTCGAGCGTCGTTCTGAACTGCGTGGAGATGATCGCGCCCACCGCCGCGATCGCGATCAGGCCGGCGACCCGCGCGACGGCGTTGTTGACCCCGGAGGCGATCCCGGCGTTGGCCTCGTCTGCGTCGGAGAGCACCGTCGCCGTGAGCGGCGCCACCGTGGCCGTGAGCCCCGCCGAGAACACGACGAGCGCCGGGAACAGATCCGTGAGGTAGTTCACGTGGGCGCCCAGGCGCAGCATGAGGGCCACGCCGGCCGCCGCGGTCAGCGGCCCCAGCCCCATGAAGATTCGCGGCCCAAAGCGGTCGGCCAGACGACCGACCCGCTTCGAGAACAGGAACATGATGATGGTCGACGGCAGCAGCGCGAACCCCGCCGCCAGCGCGCTGTACCCGGCGACCTCCTGGAGGTAGAGCACCAGCATGAAGAACACGATGCCGAGCCCGCCGTACATGGTGAACGTCTGCAGGTTGCCGATCGCGAAGTTCCGCCGCTTGAACAGGCCTAAGGGCAGCATCGGCGACCCGGTGTGTGACTCGTGGTAGATGAACACGGCGAGTAGCGCCAGGCCCCCGATCAGCGGCGCCCACACCTCGGGGCTGCCCCATCCAACCACCGGCTGGCGGATCAGGGCGAGCACCGGCCCGGCGAGGCCGAAGAACGTGAGCCCGGCGCCGATCCAGTCGACCCGACCGTGCCGCACGTGGTCCGTTCGCGCCGGCACCGCCAGCGAAACCAGCATCAGCGTGGCGATCACGAACGGGAGGTTGATGGCAAAGATCAGCCGCCACGACACAGCGTCGACCAGCCAGCCGCCGGCCAGCGGCCCGATCACGGTGGCGATCCCCGCCCACGCGGTCCACGACCCGATCGCTCCGCCCCGCTCCTCGCGTGGGAACGCGGCAACGATCACGGCCAGCGAGCTCGGCATGAGCAGCGCGCCGAACGCGCCTTGGAGCGCGCGGAAGGCGATCAGGAACTCGATACTGGGCGCGACAGCGCACAACAGCGACACCACTCCGAAGCCCCCCACGCCGATCGAGAACACGCGCCGCTCGCCGAACACGTCGCCCAGCGACCCGCCGATCAGGATCAGCGAGCCGAGCGCGAGCAGGTAGGCGTTCGACACCCATTGCTGGCCCGCCAATCCGCCGCCCAGGTCGGCCCGGATCGCCGGCAGCGCCACGTTGACCGCCGTCGCGTCGAGCCCGGCGACGAACGAGCCCATGATCGCCGCGAGCAACGAAAGGCGCTTGTGGCGATCCGCCATCACGTCACGTTACCCGCTTCGAGCGCCTCCGGCGTGAGCTCCTCGAGCGAGCCGAGGACTACCGCGGCCAGCCCGAGGGCAGCGTTCGTGGGCGGGAACTCACGGTTCGGGAGCGCCACCACGAGCATGCCGGCCGCCGCCGCCGCGCGCAGGCCGTTCGTCGAGTCCTCGACCGCGGCCGAGTGCGCTGGGTCGACCCCCAGTCGGCGCGCCGCCTCCAGGTAGATGTCGGGCGCCGGCTTGCCGTGCCCGACCTCTTCGCCCGACACGGTTGCGCCGAACACCCCGGCCAGCCCGCTGGCCGCCAGGACCGCGTCGATCACCTCCCGGTTGGCCGACGAGGCCAGACCGATCGGCCAGCGCGCCGCCACCCGCTTGACCGCCTCGACCGCGCCTGGGAGCAGCGGCAACGAGCGTTCGTAGCCGGCCAGCAGGCGCTCGACCACCCGCCCGCTGATCTCCTCGGGCTCGAGCGCCACGCCGAGTTCGTCGCGCACGTAGCGTGACCACTCCGGCGCGCTCATGCCCATCATGGCCCGGGTCGCCTCGGGCTTCCAGCGCCCGCCGTTCTCAGTCACGATTGCCCGCCGCGCGGCGTCCCACGCACCCTCCGAGTCGACCAGCACCCCGTCCTGATCGAAGAACACCGCCTCGAGTTCGTAGATTGTCCCCGGCATGTTCGACCACGTGACGATACGCGCCACCGACCGAGCCGCCTCGGAGCGGTTCTACAACACGGTGCTCCAGACGCTTGGCATCGATGAGAGCTACCGGACCCGGACGTTCACCGAGTGGCAAGACTACGGTCTGACCGCCTCCGACCGCGAGCACCCGCCCACCCTCCGCCTCCATGTCGGCTTCGTGGCGCCCGATCGTCAGCGGGTGCACGACTTCTGGCAGGCCGCCGTCAACGCGGGCTACCGCGACGACGGTCCGCCGGGGCCTCGCCCCGAGTACGGGGAGGATTACTACGGCGGCTTCCTGCTCGACCCCGACGGCAACAGCGCAGAGGCCTGCCACCACGACACGCTGCGGCGTGACGGGATCGTCGACCACCTGTGGATCCGCGTCGCCGACCTCGACCAATCGAGGGCGTTCTACGAGACGGTTGCTCCGCACGCGGGCCTGCGAAAGGATCATGATTCGCTCGAGCGCGTGCAGTTTCACGGCGCGAGGGGCTCGTTCTCGCTCCTGCCCGGTCCGGTCACCGAGCATCTGCACATGGCGTTTGGAACCGACGACGACGCTCACGTCGAGCGGTTCCATCGGAGCGCGATCGACGCCGGCTACCGGAGCAACGGCGAGCCGGCCGAACGCGCGCGCTACCACCCGGGCTATTTCGCCGCCTATGTGCTCGATCCGGACGGCAACAACATCGAGGTCGTCAACCACCACCGGCAGTAGGATTGACACGATGAGCGACGAGAGCATCGCGGATCGGATCGAGCGTCTCGTCTCCGAGGAGCACGAACTGCGCCACCGCGAGGAGGCCGACCACCTGAACGCGGAGCGGCTCGAGTCCGATCAGGAGCGGCTGCGGGGGGTCGAGATCGAACTCGATCGCTGTTGGGACCTGCTTCGGCAGCGTCGCGCGCTGCGCGAGGCCGGCGCGAATCCCGACGACGCCCACGTCCGCGAAGCCGACACGGTCGAGCGTTATCTGCAGTAGCCGGTCTGGCCGGGCTCCCGTGAACACTTTGTCTCGCGCGCTTGCGCCCGAGTGGAGGGTGCGCGAGGATCGTCGGGTGAGTTCACGCGGCACCGGGGCTGCGACGAGGAACCTCGTCTTGGCGGCGATGGTCTTCGCCGTGGCGATGACCTTCATCGATCAGACGATCGTCGCCATCGCCATCCCCCGGATCCAGAAGGAGTTGTCGCTGTCGGCCACCGGCACGCAATGGGTGATCAACGGGTACCTGCTCGCCCTGTCGGCGCTGTTCGCGTTCGGCGGCAAGCTTGGCGACGTGCTCGGCCGCCGGCGGATGGTGCTGATCGGCGTGACCGGCTTCGCGATCGCCTCGGCGGCCTGCGGGCTCACGCCCAAGGGGTCGATCGCCGAAGCCTGGATCATCCTCTTCCGCGTCGCCCAGGGCGCCACCGCGGCGCTGCTCTTCCCGGCCGCGGTGGCGATCGTGGTGGCCTCCTTCCCGCTGCGTGAGCGCGGTAAGGCGATGGCGATCTTCTTCGGCATCTCGGGCGGCCTGACCGCGATCGGCCCGATCGCGGGCGGTTTCCTCACCCAGTGGACGTGGCGCGCGATCTTCTGGATCAACATCCCGGTCGCCATCGTCGCGCTGATCCTGACCTGGATGTCGGTTCCCGATGACGCACCCCAGCCGCAGAAGCTCGACTACCGCGGCACGGCTCTGATCACGGGGGCGATGGGTCTCATCGTGCTCGGCTTCGAGCAGTCGAGCGTGTGGGGCTGGAGCAGCGTCACCACCTGGGCCTGCATCCTGATCGGCTTCATGCTGATGGCCTGGTTCGTCCGCTACGAGCTGAGCATCAAGCAGCCGCTGCTCCGCCTCCAGATCTTCCTCGACCGCGCCTTCGCCACCGACACGATCATCCTCGGCCTCATGTCGATCGTGTTCGTTCCGTTCTTCTTCTTCGGGAGCGTCTACTCGCAAGTGGCCCTCGGCAAGACCTCCTCCCAGGCCGGGGAGTACATCCTGTGGTTCTTCGTCGGGTTCGTGATCGCCGCCCAGGTCGGGGGGCGGATTCTCGACCGGCGGGGCGCGAGACCTACGGTCGTATTCGGCGGCGCGCTCGGCGCCCTTGGTTTCTTCCTGCTCGCCGGGAAGCTCACGGACCTTTCACTGGGCGCGCAGCGGCTCGACATCGCGATCGCCGGCGCCGGCCTCGGGCTGATGCTCGGACCGGCCAGCACCGACGCGGTCAACCGCGCCCCCAGCACGAGCTACAGCGAGGTCACCGGCATCACTCAGACGGCCCGGAACTTCGGCGCCAGCCTCGGCCTGGCCGTCCTCGGCGCGATTCTGATCACGCGCAACGACACGAACATCACCGGCGCGCTCGCCAAGCACGGCGTTCCCAGCGGCGTCGCCCACCGGGTCGCCGCCTCGTTCGGCGGGAGCGGACCCGGCGCGGGCGGCGGGGCGGGCCGGCCGTCGGCGCTCGTGCACGACGTCCAGCTCGCCTTCGCCCACTCGACCCAGACCGTCTTCTACATCATGGCCGGGGTGATGGCCGTGACGTTCATCATCGCGCTCCGGTGGCTCCCGAGCGGCCGGTTGGAGCAGATCGACGAGGCCGTACCCGCGGTTCCCGAAACCGCGCGCTCATGATCGGCCGCGGTCACTGCGATGCGGCCGCGCCGACCTCCGGCCCTGGCCGAGGCTCGGGCTCCGGCGCCGGCGGGGGCAGCGGCACTCCGGCCGCGGCGTAGGCGGCAGGCGAGTCGAGCGTCTCGGCCACGAGCAGCGCCCGGGTGAGGCTCTCGAGCTTGGCGCGATGGCTCGTGATCAATTCGGTCACCTCGGCATGGAGCTCCTCGACCAGCCGCTGGACTTCCTGGTCGATCAGCCATTGCGTCTGGGGGGACGTCTCGCTCGCTCCCGGCAGCAGCGGCCCGGCCCCGTCGGAGGGCAGCAGCGTGAGCGGCCCGAGTTTCTCGCTCATTCCCCACCGCCCCACCATCTGCCGGGCGATCTGTGTGAGCTGCTGGAGGTCGGACTCGGCGCCGGTGGTGATCTTCGCGTACACCACCTCCTCGGCCGTGCGCCCGCCGAGCGAGACCTTGATCTTGGCCTCGAGCTCCTCGCGCGAGTACGACACCCGGTCCGCGTCGGGCGTCGACAGCGTGACCCCGAGGGCCATTCCGCGCGGGATGATCGACACCTTGCGCACGGGATCAGCCTCCGGGGTGAGCATCCCGACCAGGGCGTGGCCCGATTCGTGGTAAGCGGTCCGCTCGCGGTCCTCCCGGCCGAGGACGATCCCGCGCGGCGCGCCGAGCAGGATCTTCTCGAGCGCATCGGTGAAGTCGGTCATCTGGACCTTGTCGTGCTCACGGCGGGTAGCGAGCAGCGCCGCCTCGTTGCACAGGTTGGCCAGGTCGGCTCCCACCATGCCCGGTGTGGAGGACGCGATCTGCGCCAGGTCGACGTCCTCGGCGAGGGGAATCGAACGCGTGTGGACCTGGAGGATCTTGATCCGCCCCGCCCGGTCGGGCGGCTGCACCGCCACGCGGCGGTCGAAGCGGCCCGGTCGCAGCAGCGCGGGGTCGAGGATTTCCGGTCGGTTGGTCGCGCCGAGCACGACGACGGCCTGGGCGGGCTCGAACCCATCCATCTCGGTGAGGATCTGGTCGAGTGTCTGCTCGCGCTCGTCGTTGGCGCCGGTGACCGAGATCGATCCCTGCCGCGAACGGCCGATGGCGTCGAGCTCGTCGATGAAGATGATCGCCGGCGCCGCCTCCTTGGCCTTGGCGAACAGGTCCCGCACCCGCGCCGCACCGACGCCCACGATCGCCTCGATGAACTCGGAGGCCGCGATCGAGAAGAACGCGGCATGTGCCTCGCCCGCCACCGCCCGTGCCAGCAGCGTCTTGCCGGTGCCCGGCGTGCCGTATAGCAGCACGCCGTGGGGCATCCGCCCACCCAGCCGCGCGTACCGATCGGGCGTCCTCAGGAAGTCGACGATCTCGGTCAGCTCCGCCTTGGCCTCGTCGATCCCGGCCACGTCGTCGAACGTGACCCGGATCTTCTCGGGATCGGCGCGACGCGCCTGGGAGCGGCCGAATTGCCCGAGGCCACCGAGCCCCCCGCCCGCGGTCATCGCGCGCCGCGCGATGAAGTAGATGGCCGCGAACAGCAGCAGCGTGGGACCGAAGCCCAGCAGCAGCTCGGCCAGGAGCGATGTCCCTGGGTTCGGGTTCTTGGCATTGACCTGGACGTTCTGGTCGCGCAGCTGCGTGGTCAGGTCGTTCGTGTTCCAGAACGAGGGAACCTGCGTCGCGAACAGCGTGGTGGGCGTCGCCTTCTGGTCGTTCGATGGGTAGCGCACCTTGGCCTTGAACGTCCCGTTGATCGCGCCGCTGGTGGAAGAGATCGACGTCACCTGGCCGTCCTTGAGCTGGTTCAGGAAGAACGGGCTGAACGGCACCCTGACCCGCGGCTGCGTCCCCGGCTGAAACGCGAGCACGAAGATCCAGTTGAGCGCCAGCAGCGCCACGAAGAACATCCAGAACCCGCGCAGGCGATGGGGCGGCGGCGGCTTGTGCTCGTCGGGCATGCCGCGGCCGTCGGGCGCCGGCGCGACCCTCCAACCGCCCCGATCGCGCGGCATCGATGCCGGCGGCCGGCCCTTCTCGGCCGCGGGCGGGGGCGTCTTCGAGGCCTGCTGCGAGTCGGTCATCGTTTCATTCTCGCGCGTGGCGCCAGCGGGGCGGAGAAACCCTTGGCGCAGAGCACTAAGCTGAACCCCGCGGGGGGGAGGCTCGCCGGTTCCACAAACCCCTTGAGCAGGAGAACGGCCATGGCATCAACCACGCAGGCGCACCTTCCTTCCCTCGGCGAGCATCAGCGCGAGGAGGTCGGCAACCAGCTCCAGGCCACGCTCGTCGAGCTGGTGGACCTGGCCCTGGTCGGCAAGCAGCTGCACTGGACGGTCACCGGCCCGCTCTTCCGCCCGCTACACGAGCAGCTCGACGAGCTCGTCGATTCGTGGCGGGAGCTCTCCGATTTGGTCGCCGAGCGCGCGGTGGCGATCGGCTACTTCCCGGACGGCCAGAGCGCCACCGTGGCCTCCGGCAGCCGCCTGGCTCGCCTGGAGCGCGACGCTCTCGAGGACCGCGTCGTGGTGCGCGAGCTGACCGACCGCCTGGCCGACGTCGCCGAGCGCGTGCGCGAGCGGATGGATCGCCTGGGGGAGATCGACGCCGCGTCGCAGGACGTGTTGATCGAGGTCGTCCGAGCGCTCGAGCAGCAGCTGTGGATGATCCGCGTGCAATTCGGGCATGCGGTAGTCGATGCCCGCGGCCGGCCGCTGGGCAGCGGCTGATGTCGCCGATTTCTCGCGGCTTCACCGGCCGGCGCCGCCCGGCGGACGATCCGTCGCGGCTGCCGCCGGGCCAGTACTCCGAACGCGGGTTCCCCGTGCTGTCGGCCGGCCCCACGCCGCACACCCCGCTGGATGAGTGGAGTTTCCTGATCGACGGGGTCGTCGAAGCGCCGGTGTCGTGGCCGTGGGAGGAGTTTCTGGGTCTCCCCGCGGAGACGGTCACCGTGGACATCCACTGCGTGACCAAATGGTCCAAGCTCGACACGACCTGGAAGGGCGTGTCGGTCGACACCCTGCTCGAGGGCGTCGAGACACCCGCCGCGTACCTCACCGCCTGGAGCGACGGCGGCTACACGACCAACGTGGCGCTCGAGGACGTCACCGGCGGCAAGGCCTGGGTGGCCTACGAGTACGACGGCGAGCCGCTCGAACCCGAGCATGGCGGCCCCGCGCGGCTCCTGGTCCCTCACCTGTATTTCTGGAAGAGCGCCAAGTGGGTCCGCGGCCTGACCCTGACGCTCGACGACGAGCCGGGCTTCTGGGAGACCTACGGCTACCACAACCGCGGCGATCCGTGGCTCGAGCAGCGCTACCAGGGCGACTGACATGGAGGTTGGGCACCGTGGCCGAGCTGGTGCCGGAGACCGCGCGCGTGACGAGCCTGGTGCTCGACTTGCCCGGCTGGCCCGGGCACCGCGCCGGCCAGCACGTCGACGTGCGCCTGACCGCGGAGGACGGTTATCAGGCCCAGCGCAGCTACTCGATCGCCTCGGCTCCCGAGGACGAGCACGTCGTGCTGACCGTGGAGCGCCTCCAGGACGGGGAGGTCTCGCCCTACCTGGTCGACGTGCTGCGTGCCGGCGATGAGCTGGAGCTGCGCGGACCGATCGGCGGCTACTTCGTCTGGGAAGAGTCGCTCGGCGGGCCGCTCGTCCTGATCGGCGGCGGGTCGGGCGTGGTGCCGTTGCGATCGATGCTGCGCCACTGGGTCACGACCAGCCGCGCGGTGCCGGTGCGCCTTCTGTACTCGTCGCGGTCCTGGAACGAGGTGATCTACCGGGACGAGCTGGTCGGTTACTCCGCGGCCCACGCTCGGGCCGGCGTCCGGTTTGCCCTGACGCGCGAGTGGCCGCAGGGGTTCACGGGTCACACCGGGCGGATCACGCGCGAGCTGCTCGCCGACGTGGCGGGCGCGCCCGACGGCCGCCCGATCATCTACGTCTGTGGGCCGACCGGGTTCGTCGAGGCGGCCGCGGAGTGGCTGGTCGAGCTGGGGCACGCCCCGGGCCGGATCAGGACCGAGCGCTTCGGGCCGACCGGGAGCTGATGCCCGGCTTTACCGCCATCGGCCACCGGCGTAGGATCGAGCTTGCCCGCATGATCGTTCGGATTCGGCTCGGCAGCAGTCTGGCGCGGCTCGCGCCGGCGCCCGTGCTCGGACTCGAGCTTCCGGACGGCGCGACCGTGGAGGATCTCTACGACGACCTGGCCCGCCGCACCCCAGAGCTCGCCCCGGCCCTCGCCTCGGCGCTGCCCCTCGTCGAGGGCGAGCATGTCGAGCGCGGCCGTGCGCTGGTCTCCGGCGAGGAGATTGCGCTGCTGACCCCGGTGGCGGGAGGATGACCCTGAAGCCCAACCCGAAGGAGTGATCCGTGGCGATCGAACCAGCTGAGACCGGCCTGACCCACGCCCACCAGACCGTCTTCGTCGACACCTTCACCAACGGGCTGCTCGGCCCCGACGTGGCCATGCTCGGCCCGGTGGCCGACGGCGGCCACGTGGTGTGGAACTCGACTCCGGGCTGCTGGGGCCCGATGATCACCCCGGCCATCCGCGGCGGCCACGAGGTGGCCCAGCCGGTGGCGGTGGCGGGCGCCGAGGTGGGCGACGCGATCGCGGTGCGCATCAAGGACATCGAGGTCACCTCGCTGGCCACCGCCTCGGGCACCGATCAGCCGATGGAGGGGCGCTTCAACGGCGACCCGTTCTGTGCGCCGGTGTGCCCGGGATGCGGCGCCGAGTGGACCGAGACCCGGATCGAGGGGATCGGCCCCGAGGCGATCCGCTGCGCGAGCTGCGGTGCGGACGCCACGCCGTTCACCTTCGCCAACGGCTACACGATCGCCTTCGACGAGCTGCGCACCGTCGGGCTGACCATGCCGCAGGAGGCGGCCGAGCGCTTCGCCCGGGAGGCGCCGCGCTTCGCCGCCCTGCCCGACAAGTCAGTCCAGAACCCGATCCTGACCTTCGCGCCCCACGACATCGTGGCGCTGGCCACGCGGTTGCGCCCGTTCCTGGGCCAGATCGGGACCTCGCCCTCGATCACCATGCCGGACTCGCATAACGCCGGCGACTTCGGCTCGTTCTTGATCGGCGCCTCGCACGCCTACGCGCTCTCCGCGCAGGACCTCCAGACCCATAAGACCGACGGCCACTTGGACATCGACGCCGTGCGCGCCGGGGCCATCCTCGTCTGCCCGGTCAAGCTCCCGGGCGCGGGCCTGTACCTCGGCGACATGCACGCGCTCCAGGGCGACGGCGAGATCGCCGGCCACACGTGCGACGTGTCAGGCACGGTCACGCTCCAGGTCGAGGTGCTCAAGGGACTCGGAATCGACGGGCCGGTGCTGTTCCCGGTGGCGGACGATCTGCCCTTCCTGGCCAAGCCACTTTCCGAGGAGGAGCGCATGCGTGCGCGCGCCCTCGGACGGCGTTATGGCGTCGAGGAGGTCGAGGAGTCGCTCCCGATCTCGGTGGTCGGGACCGGTCCTGATCTGGGCAGCGCCACCGACAACGGCCTCGCGCGCGCGGCGCAGCTTCTCGACCTGTCCGTCGGCGAGGTGCGCAACCGCGCGACGATCGCCGGCGCGATCGAGATCGGGCGCCATCCCGGTGTGGTCCAGGTGACCTTCCGGGCGCCGACCGAGCGGCTCGAGGCCTGCGGCCTGCTCCGCTACGCGGTCGAGCAGTACGCCTAGCCGCGAGGCACCAGTGTCCTTTTCGCACTCGCCGCGGCGCGCGGCCGCCGTCGCCGCGCACGCGATGGTCGCCACCAGCCAGCCGTTGGCCGTGCTCGGCGCTCTGGACGTCCTGCGCGAGGGCGGGACCGCGGTGGACGCGGCCGTCTGCGCGGCGGCGATCCTGTGCGTGACCGAGCCGCATGCCACGGGCGTGGGAGGAGACCTGTTCGCGATCGTGCGCGAGCCGTCCGGCGCGCTGTACGGCCTTGACGGCGCCGGCCCGGCGCCGCGGGCGGCCCCCCCGGCGCGGCCGGAGCAGGGCGGAGGGAATTCGGTTGACGTACCGGGGGCGGTGGCCGGATGGGATGAGCTCCTCCGGCGCTTTGGCCGAAGCGGCCTCGAGCGCTGCCTGCGACCCGCCATCGAACTCGCCGGCGCCGGCGTGCCCGCCGGCTTCAACTGCGCCCGGATCTGGCGCGCCAGTCCGCGGGCGCCGGCATCCCTGGGGCCGCCTCCAGCATTCGGCGAGCATTATCGGCTCCCCGAGCTCGCCGCCACGCTCGAGGGGATCGCCACGCGCGGGCCCCAGTTCCTGTACGCGGGTCCTCCGGCCGAGGCGATCGCCGCGTCGAGCTGGCTGACGCTCGAGGACCTGGGGGATTACCGCCCGGCCTGGGTGGAGCCGCTCCTCGTCACCTACCGCGGGCTCGAGGTGGCCGAGCTGCCGCCCCCGACTCAGGGGGTGGCGGCACTCGAGGCGCTCGCGATCCTGGGTTCGGTCGAGCGCGAACCGGGCCTGCGCGACCAAATCCTCGCCGTGGCCCTGGCGTTGGAGGACGCGCTGGCCGCCGTGCGCGACGGGGCCGACGTCACCGGCCTGCTCGACGAGGAGCACGTCCGCGTCCGGCGGTCGCAGCTTCCCGGGCCGGTGGCCGAGCCGGCCGGGGGCACCGTATGCGTGTGCGTGGTCGACCGCGACGGGATGGCCGTGTCGCTGCTCCAGAGCCTCTACGAGTCGTTTGGCTCGGGCGTGGTGGCCGGTGCCACCGGGATCGTCCTGAACAACCGCGCCGCCGGGTTCGCGCTCCAGGGCGAGGTGGTCGCGGGCACCAGGCCCTACCACACGCTGATCCCGGGCATGCTCACCCGTGGCGAGGAGCTGGTGGGCCCATTTGGGCTGATGGGCGGGATGATCCAGGCCCAGTCGCATGTGCAGTTCCTGTGCTCGCTGATGCGCGGGAGCGACGGCCCGGGCGATCCGCAGGCGGCGCTCGACCAGGGCCGCTTCCGGATCGACCGCCGCACCCTCAACCTGGAGGAGGCGCTGTGGGAGCGCGCCGGCGAGCTCGTCGGCCTTGGCTTCGAGCTGCGCCGAAGCACGGATCGCAGCCCGTTCGGCGGCGGGCAGGCCATCGTCCTTCGCGAGGGCACGCTCTTCGGCGGCTCGGACGCCCGCAAGGACGGGTGCGCGCTTGGCTATTGAGCGCCACCCAGCGCGACCAGGCCCGTCTCGTAGGCCAGGATCACCGCCTGCACCCGGTCGCGCAGCCCGAGCTTGCGCAGCAGGCTCGAGATGTGCGTCTTGACCGTCGCTTCGCTTACCACCAGCTCGGCGGCGATCTCGGCGTTGGACAGGCCGCCGGCGAGCAGCCGCAGGACCTCGGTCTCGCGGGCGGTGAGTCCCGCCAGCGCCTCGGTAGACATGTCATGCTGGGGCAGCGTGGCGGCAAACCGCTCGAGCAGCCGGCGTGTCACCGATGGCGCGAGCAGCGCGTCGCCGGCGGCGAGGATCCGGATCGCCTCGAGCAGCTTGGCCGGCGTCACGTCCTTGAGCAGGAAGCCGCTTGCCCCCGCGCGGATCGCGGCGTGCACGTACTCGTCAAGGTCGAAGGTGGTCAGCACGAGGATCCGCGCCGGCGAGCCGCCGACGACCAGCCGCCGTGTCGCCTCGACGCCGTCGAGGACCGGCATGCGGATGTCCATCAGGATCACGTCCGGTGAGCGGCGCTGCGCCACCGCCACCGCCTCGGCGCCATTCTCAGCCTCGCCGACTACCTCGATATCGGGCTGGGCTTCGAGGATGGCTCGGAACCCGGCGCGGACGAGCGCCTGGTCGTCACAGATCAGGACCCGGATGCTCATTGGGCCGGCGCCCCGAACGGGATCCGGGCTCGCACCTCGTAGCCGTGTCCGTCGCGCGAGCGCGTGGAGAGCTCGCCGCCGAACAGCGCCACCCGCTCGCGCATTCCGATCAACCCGTGGCCCGAGCTCTCCCCGTTGACGGGCGCCGGGCCGCGCCCGTCGTCGAGCACCTGGAGCTCGAGCGCATCCGCCACGTAGCGCACGCTGACCTGGGCTTCCGAGGCTTCGGCGTGCTTGAGGGTGTTGGTCAGCGCCTCTTGCACGACCCGGTAGGCGCACAGCCCGACCCCCTCGGGTAACTCGCGCGGCTCGCCCAGGACCGACACCTCGACCGCCAGTCCGGCTTCCCGCACCTGGCGCACGAGGTCGTCGAGGTATTCGATCCCGGGCTGGGGCGCGTAGGCGGGCCCGGCCTCTCGCTCCTCCTCAGCGCGGATCACCCCGAGCAGCCGGCGCAGCTCGGTCAACGCGGCGCGACCGGTCGACGCCACCGCAGACAGCGACTCGCGGGCGCGTTTCGGATCGCGGTCGAACAACTCCTCGCCGGCCGAGGCCTGCACGACCATCACGCTCACGTTGTGGGCGATCACGTCGTGCAGCTCGCGTGCGATGCGGGTTCGCTCCTCGATGACCGCACGCTCGGCTCTTTCCTCGCGCTCGCGCTCGAGCCGGGCGGCCCGGGCCTCGAGCTCGGCCAGATACGCCCGGCGGGTGCGGATGTTGTCGCCGAGCACCCAGGCGATCGCGAACACGGCCAGCTCCGGGATCACCCGTCCCGCGTGCGGACCGTTATTGGCGATGACGGCCACTGTGATCGGCAGCGCCACCCATTCCGCGGCGCGGATCGACGTCGGCCGCTCGCAGCGCGACGCCACCGTGTACAGCGCCACCAGCACGCCGACCGGGAACTGAGCCTGGCTCGTCAAGATCAAGATCAGGGTTGCCGCGCTGACCGTGACTACCAGTACCGCGAGTGGTCGATAGCGCCGCAGCGCGATCGGCGCGGTCGTGAACGGGACAAGGACGACCTCGAGAACCGGGACCGCGTGGCCGGCTTTGGTGTGTGCAACCACCGTCGAGACGACCGAGACGAAGGTCAGCAAGAGTGCCAGCAGCGAGTCCATCCACCACGGGTGACGGCGGATCGCCTCGCGAACCGCCGCCACCGTTGCGGAGATCTTCGCCATGGGCGGAGAGTAACCCCGGGAACTCAGGCGTCCCGGGTCTGCGTCCGCCAGGCACCGAGCGCGGGCAGGACCGCCACCCACAGCGCGGCGACCGCGATCGCCACCGCAACCGACATCGTGATCGCCGGAGCGCCGCTCGCCGGGCCTGGCTTGAGGAACAGCAGCACGCCGTCGAGCAGGCCGTTGCGCGCCGAGCCCAGCGTGGTCGCCTGGAGGAGCAGGGGGCTCAGCACCAATTCCCAGCCGATCAGCGCGGTGATCGTTCCGGGCCGCGATCCGGTCAGCGAGGCGACGCCGATCGCGATCACGCACACCACGCCGTTGGCCAATGCCAGCCACGCCGCCGATTCGAGGATCAGCGAGATGCTCGGGGTGGCCAGCCCCCCGGCGAATCCGAACGTGACCGCCAGCCCGAACGCGAACCCGATCGCGATCACCGTGAAGGTGACCGCCAGCGCGGCAGGGATCCGGGCCAGGAACAGCGCCAGCCGGGAGCGTCCCGTGAGCACGTTGTCACGGAACACGCCGGCGCCCAGATCGCCCGCGCCGGCTTCGGCGCCGATCAGGACCGCCGCCACCGGGCCCATGAAGATGCCCAGCATGTCGAGCATCTTGACGAAGTGGTGAATGCCGCCCGCCGGGCCGTACGCGGCCGGGTTGGAAGCGTGCTCGATCACCTGGTATCCCGCCCAGATCACGAGCGGCGCCATCACCACCGCCAGCACCAGCGCCATGAACCCGCGCTTCTTGGCTAAACGCAGCAGGTCCGCCCCGACCATCTGCCGGGCCACTGTCAGGTTCGTTGTCATGCTGCCACCTCCAGCCGCGTCGTCATTTCCAGGAACCGCTCCTCCAGGCTGTGGCGCACCGGCTCGAGCCGGCTCACCACCACGCCCGCGCTGACTAGCCGGGCGTTGATCTCGCCGGCCTGCTCCGGCGCCAGCAGCCGCATCCGCAGCCCGCCGTGCTCGATGCGCAACTCGTGCACCGCTGTGTCGCCGGCGAGCAGCCCGGCTGCGCGCTCGGCGTCATCGCACTCGACGACCAGCTCACCGCCGCCGCCACTGACCAACTCGTCGATCGGACCTTGCGCGATGACGCGGCCGCCGTCGATGATGGCCGCCACATCGCACGTCTTCTCGACCTCGTCGAGCAGATGGGAGGAGATGAACACCGTGCGCCCCTCCTCCTCGACCAGGGTCCGGATCATCCGCCGCATGTCGAGCATCCCGCCGGGATCAAGCCCGTTCATCGGCTCGTCCAGGATCAGCAGCTCCGGGTCGGAGAGCAGGCACCGCGCCACGCCGAGACGCTGGCGCATGCCGAGGGAGTACGTCCCCACGCGGTCGTTTGCCCGGTTCTCGAGGCCGACCCTGTGCAGCACCTCGTCGATCCGCGTGCGCACCCCCGGTCCCCGGACCGCCGCCGCCACCTTCAGGTTCTCCCGCCCGGTCAGGTGCGGATAGAACGACGGCTCCTCGACGATCGCCCCCACCCGCGCCAGCGCCCGCGCGCGCTGCGCCGGCACCGGAAGGCCCAGCACCGTGGCGCTTCCGGCGCTCGCCCGGGTCAGCCCGAGCAGCATCCGGATCAGCGTCGTCTTGCCGGCGCCGTTGTGACCGAGGAAGCCGTAGGCGGTCCCCCGTGGGACAGTCAGGCTGACGTCCTCCACCGCTGCGCGGTGGCCAAAGTGCTTGGTTAGGCCTACGGTCTGCACCGCCGGCGCGCCGTGCTCCGCGATCTGCACCGCCGGCCCGCCGTTGTCTCGATTGGCATGTGTGTTTCTCATGCCAATCAGGATCACCCCGCTCGCGCGTTTGCACATCGGCCGCGCGGATGGACCTGGGCCTCAGCCGAAAGTATGAGCTCGGCGGGTGCTCTCAACCTCCAGAGGCATGCGGCGGTACCGCCGGTGGTTCCAGCCCGTCCGCTGAGCCCTCGGACTTGCTACTATGTACCGTAGTAGATCGGGTTGACCTCGGTCTCTCTCCGACCACGGCCGGCGCGCTCGTGCTCCCAGAAGCGCGCCGGCCGTCGGCGGGCGACCTACGCGGCCGCGCAGAGGACCAGGCCTGGTGAGGGGCGGCCGCGACCGCGGATTCACGTGTATCGTCCGGGAGGAGGGTTGATGAAGAGGTTTCTCGCAATCGGCTGCCTGCTGGGCTTGCTAGGTCCCCTGGCGGTCGCGGTTGTTCCCTACGCTGCTGAACAGGCCCAGGGCGCCGTCATCACCCGCCACTGTGGATCGTTCAGGGTGGGCGAGGATGGTCTGCCACCGGGGCCGAGTCAGATCACCGCTAAGAACGTCGGGTGCCGGTTCGCGCGTGCTCTGGCTCTGCACGGCCGGGCGCGCGGTTGGCATTGCCACCTCGCCATGGGGCTCATGTTTGTCTGCCGGCCCGCGCGGGGACGCGGCACGGTGACGTTCCTCGGCGAATAACTCCGCGGTTCCTCGGCGAATAGCTCTGCGCGGCCAGCCCAGGGCTGCCGCTCTGGCCTATTTCTCGCTCGCCAGGCGGCGCAGCCGCCGCTGCTGGGCCGGATCCAGCGTGGACAGGCTCCGGGCGAAGTGCGCCAGAGCCACGTCCCCGAACTGATCGACCAGTCCTCGGACCTCCGCGCCGGCCCGCCGTTCGCGGTACTCCTCGCGCGTCAGGGTGGGCTCGTAGGTGTCATAGCGCCCGCTTCGCCGCCGCTTCAGGAGGCCTTTGTCGTCAAGCCGCCGCATGACCGTCATGTACGTGGTGTACGCGCGCGGCGGCTTCGCCTTCCGGTTGAGGGCATCCATGATGAGCTTGACTGTCGTTGTCCCCTCGCGTCGCCAGACCTCCTCCATGATCTCCGCCTCGAGTTCGTGCAGGGCGGGCGGCACCTTCGGTAAGCGGGCGCGTGCCATCGAGTCTGAGGATAGCCTCGCGCCGAGACGCCTCCTGAGCCCGAGGACACCCAGCCCGAGGAGAGCCGGGATCGCGGCCAGCACCGCCACGCAGGGTTGCCGCGACAGGAAGGGTGGCGCCAGGCTGGCCGAGCCGCTGGCCACCCGGCCGGCCAGCGCAGCGACGGCCGCGAGCAACCCGAGCATGGACACGGCGAGGGCAAATAGGATCAGAGGAAACGCCCAGCTGGGCGGTTCGCCCAGGAGGTGATCGACGCGCGCGGGATCGATCCCGGCCGGAGCCTCCGGACGGGATTGCTCGGAGAAGGCCAGCATGGCGCGCGCCAGCGCCGGCCGGTTCCCGGGCGCTGCGGCGATCGCCGCCTCGTCCGCGCTCAACTCCATCAGCGTCCGCTGCCGGGCAGAGAGCTCATCAAGCCGGGGCACGAAGAACAGCACGCGCGCGATCACGCGACCGGTGGCCAGACGCAGGGGATCACGGCGGCGGGCGTGACGGCGCTCGTGGGTCAGGACCGCCCGGAGTGCCCTTTCGTCAAGCAGCGCCACGGCTCCGCTGGATACGTAGACGCGCGGTCGCAGGAGCCCGGCGCAGAAGGCGCGGGGACGCTCGTCGTCGATCACCAGGACATCCTCGAAGGTCCGGACGTCCAAGGCGCTCAGCCGGCGGTGCAGCCGCCTGAACGCGGCCAGCTCTCGCAGCACGCCGACGATCGTCATCACGATGACCGCGAGACCCAGCAGCGCAAGCGCGACCACGACCGCCGCGGCCGCGTTGGCCGCCGGGTAGGTCAGCTCGTGGCCGAACAAGGAGATGCGGCGCGATGCCGCGGCCGGCGTCACCCGCCAGATCTGCGTCAGCCGAAACAGCGCGAACAGCGAACCGCCTAGGGCCAGCGCGCCCACGAGCGCTCCTGCGCGGTCTACTCGCTCCGCCGCCAAGGCGGCCGGGCCCTCGCCGCGCTGGGCCGTCTGCGACTGGGCCGTGCTCACGGCCGGGGCGGAGGACTCGATCTGGGCGTGCGCGGACATCCTCGCTCTTCGAGACGCGTATGCCCGCCGAAATCTTCCATACCCGCCATGAAGGGAGAGGCTGGAAGGTTTCGCGGGCCCATGCGTCTACATCAAGGAAGCCTAGCTACTACCACGAGTCGTACTCCCCGGGTGACGCCCTCACCCTCTCGTCTGGAGTTGATCGCCATGAACATGAAACGTTCCCCGGTCGCCGCGCCGCCTTCGAGCATCCTCATCGACGCCGTTCTTGACGCGTACGTCGCGTGGCCAGAGGAGAACGCCGCGGTGGAGGCGGCCTACCGCCACTGGCTCGGTGCCGGGCGCGAAGACCGGGCGCTGGCGTTCGCTGCGTATTCGGCCGCGCTTGACCGCGAGGAATACGCGGCGGCGGAGTATCAACGCCTGATCGAGCGCGCGGAAGGCCACGTCCCGGTAAACGGCGTTCGCCGCGTCGTCGGCTGAGGCGCGGGCGCCGGGTGGGGTTGGCGTCGTCCGCCGGGATCGACAGCAACTACGTGCGATAGTAGGATCCCTGCGGACTGCGCTACTATCCAGCGTAGTATGACGTGGCGCAAGACCCGATCGGAGTACACCGCCGACCGCGACAGACCCGGCGCCTTCGAGGGCGAGACCATCACGCGCCGTCGCTTCATGAGCGGCGCAGCGACCGCCACCGGCGCGCTCGCAGCGGCGGCGTTCACGCTGCCCGCGCTCGGCTTCGCCGTCGCTCCGGTGTTCGCGCCCACCTCGGACACCTGGCAGGAGGTGGGTCCGGTCTCCCGCTTCACGGACTCCGAGTACCTGCCCGAGGTGATTACGCTAGAGCCGGGTCTCGGCGAAGCTGGCCTGGCGATCGCGTATATCCGCCTTCACAACCTCGCGATCGACGGTCCGATCAAGGACCGCTACGACAGGGCGATCGCGATCTCTTCCCGCTGCGTCCACGTGGGATGCCCGGTCCGCTACGTCGCCGCGGCCCGCAGCTTTGTCTGCCCCTGTCACGGCGGCGTCTACGACTTCCGGGGTGTCCGGACCGGCGGGCCGCCCCCGCGCCCGCTGGATCGCTTCTACACGCTGATACGTGACGAGCAGGTGCTGGTCGGGCCGCGTTACAGCGTGAACGACGAGCTTCGGCGCTTCTCGCCGCGTGACCCCGGCGAGCCCCTCGACGGCATCGGTCAGTTCCTCTATCCGGCCCAACCTTCCAGTCCGCCCGCTCCGCCCGGTGCCAAGTCCTGACCCAGCGTGGCCGATCCGGGGGGCTTAGGGGCTGCTTGTCTCAGTTAGCGCTTAGGCCGGATTCTTCCTGCGCATCCAGCGCGCCATCAGCTGGTGGAGTCCGAGACCGATCTTCTCGGCGACGCTACCTTCCGGCGGCGCGGCGCCGAGCTGGCGCGCCAGACCGTAGTTGTCCCATTCCGTCCACGTCTCGACGATCTTGTCGTTGCTCCACTGGTCGATGCTGATACCCGTGACGGACCCGTGAACGCCGGTCGGCGCGAGCCCGGCGAGCTTGCCCCGGTGCGTGCCCTCACTGTGCCATCGCAAGACGACCTTGTCGCTGGACGCGATCGCGTCATCGACGGTCATGCGCAAGTCCGGGAACGCCGCCCGGTACATCGCCACGATACGCTTGAAGCCGTCCGGCCCGCGTAGATCGCGCAGCTCAGCTGGGAGGGCAGGGTCATGGTTGAGCGCCTCGGCGGCGACGAACTGGTCGGTGAGATCGAAGTTGCCGGTGTTGAAGGTCTCCTCGAGGAGCCGGCGTGACGTGTCGGCGAGATCCACTGCGCCCGTCGCGGCCGTTGGGGCCTCGGGACCGCCGGGCATTGCATCGCTGGACATGATGTTCGTGCACCTCCGTTTGTCGTTGGCGCGAGCCTACGCACGAGCTCGTGCACGCGTCAAGACCACCGGGCCGGAGAGCAGGATACGATCGCCATGTGACCGCCGCCTGCGCCTTCGTCGACGAGCTCGCCAACCAGCTGGCCACGTGGCCGGCCAGGCGCGGCAAGGGTGATTCGCACGGCTCCGAGGATCCGGCTTAGGCCGCGACCCAATGGCGCGCGAAGACACACGCGTCCGCCGGCTCGCCGACGGCATCGAGCTTCCCCTGCTCGGGCTCGGCGTCTGGCAGGTTCCGAACGGGCCGGAATGCGTGAACGCGGTGCGCTGGGCACTCGAGGTCGGCTATCGCCATATCGACACGGCTCAGGCCTACGGCAACGAGGAGAGCGTCGGTCAGGCCCTGCGCGAGAGCGGCGTTCCCCGTGAGCAGGTCTTCATCACTACCAAGTTCTATCCGCGCCACCGCGATCCCGCGGGCGAGGCCGAGCGAAGCCTGCGCCGGCTCGGGGTGGACCACGTCGACCTGTACATCATCCACTGGCCGCAGGGCGGTCCGGTGTGGGCGTGGCCCGGGATGGAGCGTGCCCGCGAGCTCGGCTTCACCCGATCCATCGGAGTTTCGAACTTCGCGGTGGACGAGCTCGAGCAGGTCATCGCGGCCGGGAGCGTCGTTCCCGCGGTCGATCAGGTCCAGTTCAGCCCGTTCGAGTATCGCCGGGCCCTGCTCGAGTCCTGCGAGCAAAGCGGCGTGGCCCTCGAGTCCTACAGCCCGCTCGGGACCGGCCGCCACCTGACAAACAAGACGGTCACGCGCATCGCGGGGGAGCTCGGGCGCACGCCGGCGCAGGTGCTCCTGCGCTGGTGCGTGCAGCGCGAGATCCCGGTGATCCCCAAGTCGACGCATCGCGAGCGGATCGCGGAGAATGCCCAGATCTTCGACTTCGCCCTCTCCGACGAGCACCTCGCGGCGCTCGACGCGCTTGATCGCACGCGGGGTACTGCCCGCGCGCGCGAGAGCAAGTGGTGGTGAGCGAGTCCGAGATCTGAGAAGGGGTTGAGTGTCAAAGGACGTCGAGGGATCTGGCTCGAGGGACGATGCCGGCAGGTACTGAGATCGAGCGCAAGTTCCTGGTCGACCGGCCCCCCGCCGACCTCGACGGGTATCCCGCAGCCGATATCGACCAGGGCTACATCGCCATCACCGAGGATGGCGTCGAGGTACGGATTCGCAGCTACGGCGGCCGCGCGTTCCTCACCATCAAATCGGCGGGCGCCGGGGTCCGCCTGGAGGAGGAGATCGAGATCGACGAGCGCAGGTTCCGCTCGCTGTGGCCGCTCACCGAGGGCCGGCGGATCCGCAAGCGGCGCTACCTGATCTCCTCCGAGAACGGGATTCAAATCGAGCTCGACGTCTACCGGGACCACCTCGGCGGCCTGGTCACGGCGGAGGTGGAATTCGGCTCTGAGGACGCCGCCGCGGCGTTCATCCCGCCCCCGTGGCTGGACCGTGAGATCACCGACGAGCCGGGATACAAGAACCAGCGGCTGGCCGTCCACGGCTTGCCGAAGACCACCGACTCGTGACCATCTACACGGTCGGGCACTCGACGCGTTCTTCCGCGGAGCTGCTCGCGCTGCTGCGCGACGCCGAGGTGGAGCTGCTCGCGGACGTCAGGTCGTTCCCGAGCTCGCGGCGCCGTCCGCAATTCAATCGCGCCGCGCTGGCGGCCTGGCTCTCCTCGGCCGCGATCCGCTATGAGCACCTGCCCGGACTGGGGGGCAGGCGCTCGCCGTCGCCGGGGTCACCCAATGGCGGGTGGCGGGAGACGGCGTTTCAGGGCTACGCCGATCACATGGCCTCGCCCGAGTTCCAGCGGGCGCTGGTGGATCTCGAGGCAGCGGCGCGGGACTGCCCTACCGCGATCATGTGCGCCGAGGCGGTCTGGTGGCGCTGCCATCGCCGGCTGATCGCCGATGCCCTCGTCGTGCGCGACTGGCGAGTCGAGCACCTCGGCATCGGCGAACGGAGGGCCGCGCACGTCCTGACCGATTTCGCCGTGGTCGGCCCGGGCGGCGTGCTCCAGTATCCGCCGGCCCAGCCGCCGCTTCCGGGGGCGGCTTCATCGGGTCCGGGTGAGGCGTTCACCAGCCATGCGTGATCAACTCGCCTCGGCTCCTCACCGGGTGGGGAGCTTGCCGCCGCCGTCAGGCGACGCCGAGGCGCTCCTGCATGCGGTCGAAGAAACCTCCCCAACCGTCGGTGGCGCGCTCGTACTCCTCCGGCGACATCGACCCGCGCTGCTCGAAGAGCATCTCGGTGCGGTCTTCGCCGAGGTCCGTCAGGACGACGCTCACGAGCTCAAAGTCGTCACTCCCTGGCTGGTCGCTGACCGTGAAGACGAGCCGGCCGGGCGCGTCGACCTCGCGGTACTCACCCCTCCAGTCGATTTGACGGCGGTCGGGAGGGGCGAACATCGTCAGTCGCCACTGTCCTCCCCGTCGCACGTCCATAGACACGCTCGCCAGCGGGACCTCACATTCTCGCCCGCCGAACCAATCGGCGAAGCTCTCGGGCTCGGTCCATTCCCGCCAGACACGCTCGCGCGAGGCGTGGAACACGCGGGTGAGCCTGATGCCGTACTCGCTCGCCCCGGGGACTGCCGGGTCAGCCATCGCCAGCCTCGTGGTCGAGCGGACGCAGGCGGTCGCCGAGCGCGTCGAACCCGGCCTCCCAGAACCCTCGGTAGGAGCCGAGCCAATCGGACGCGTCCTTCAGCGGCTGCGGGCGCAGCCGCGATGGGCGCAGTTGTGCCGAGCGGCCGCGGGTGATCAGGCCCGCCCGCTCCAGCACGCCGAGATGCTTGGACACCGCCTGGACGCTGATCGCGAACGGCTCGGCCAGTTCGCCGACCGTTGCCTCCCCGGCCGCGAGCCGGGCCAGGATGGCGCGCCGGGTCGGATCGGCGAGGGCGGCGAACGTAAGGCTCAGACGATCTGCGGAGCTTGTATTCATCTGATAGGTTGCGCAACTAGCAGGTTGAATATACCGCGAGTCATCAGGAGGAGCCGATGGGCCGGATCGTAGTGACCGAGTTCGTGACGTTGGACGGCGTGATGGAGGACCCGGGTGGCGCCGAGGGCTTCAAGTACGGCGGTTGGTCGTTCGAGTTCTCCCGGGGTGACGAGGGCGACCAGTTCAAGCTGGATGAGACGCGCAGCTCCGAAGCACTGCTCCTCGGTCGGGTCACCTACGACGGCTTCGCGGACGCCTGGCCCGAGCGAGACGGAGAGTTCGCGGACATGTTCAACAACATGCCCAAGTACGTGGTGGGATCAACGGCCGATGCCTCGCGCTGGACGAATGCCACCGTGCTGGCAGGTGATGCGGTCGAGGCGGCACGCCGCGTGCGGGAGCAGCACCAGGGAGACATCGTCGTCCACGGCAGCGCCCGACTCGCCCAGACCCTGCTCGAGCACGACCTTGTCGATGAACTCCGCCTGATGGTCTTCCCGGTTGTGCTAGGTGAGGGCAAGCGCCTATTCGGGGAGACGAGCGAGAAGAAGACGCTGCGACTCGTCGACTCGAGGGCCGTCGGCGACGGCGTCCTGATCCTCACCTACGAGCCGGCACGAGCCGATCGATGAGTTTTGCATGCTCCGGTCGTTTGACGTGGTGAAGCGATGAAGGGCCGAACCCGGAGCATGGATCAGCGCGTCCTGTTGGCCACCGCGCAGGCCGGCGACGAGGGCGCGTTCCGCGAGCTGATCGAGCCGTACCGCCATGCACTCGAGGTGCACTGCTATCGGTTTCTCGGCTCGGCTCAGGACGCCGAGGATCTCGTCCAGGAGACGCTGTTGCGGGCGTGGCGGGCATTGGATCGGTTCGAGCCGCGGGCCCAGTTTCAGACTTGGCTTTACCGGATCGCCACCAACGCGTGTCTCGACGAGCTCGGGCGGCGCTCGCGCCGCCCCGAGCCGGTCGACCCGTTCCCTGACCAGCCCGTGCTCGAGGCAGCGCCGCCCACCTATGACCCGGTGGCGCGCTACGCGATGCGCGAGGGGGTGGAGCTGGCGCTGGTGCGAGCGATGCAGGAGCTGCCTCCTCGACAGCGCGCCGTGCTGATCTTCCGTGACGTGCTCGGCTGGAGCGCGTCGGAAGTGGCCGAGGTGCTGGAGTCGACGGTGGCATCGGTCAACAGCGCGCTGCAACGCGCCCGCGCGACAATCGAGCACCACCTGCCCGCGACCACCCGGTCGGCGTCCGACCGGGCCGAGCGCGAGCTGCTCGATCGCTATGTCTACGCATTCGAGCACGATGACATCGACGGATTGGTGTCGCTGCTGCGCGACGACGCGGTACTGAGGATGCCGCCACAGCAATCGCTGATCGGCGCGGTTCAGATCGCACGGTTCTTCCATGACAGGGTCGGGCGCGGTGATCTCACCCGGATCCGCCTGACGCCGACCTGGGCCAACGGCCGGCCCGCGACCGTGATCCATCTTCGAAACGAGGATGGCGGTTTCGTCCCGCACGGGATCAGCGTTCTGGAAATCGACGGCGGGCAGATCGTCGGGATCGACGCCTTCACCGATCCGACGCTGCTGCCGCGGTTCGGCTTTCGCAGACACGCGGGCAGCGGGCTCCTGCCGTAGAGGAATTCGATGTCCACGGACATGGGGGATGAGCCCAGCCTGCTCGCCGCGGCGCGAGCCGGAGACGAACAGGCCTTCGGACGCCTCGCTGCGCACCACCGGCCTGGATTGGAGCTCTATTGCCGGCTGATGCTCGGCTGCCCTCGCGAGGCCCACGAAGCCGTCCACGAGACGTTGTTGCGCGGCTGGCGCGACCTGCCTCGTTCCGCCCCGTTCGCGCCTGCGCGGATCTGGCTCTACCGGTTGGCCACCGATGTCTGCCTCGAGGACCGCGCCGAGGCCGATGAGTCTGGACGCCGGCGGCGGTTTGACGGTACGGAAGCTGATGACCGCTAGCCGGTTTTAGCGGTCCGGCACACCGCTCCTTCTTGACTTAGCCGCCTCGCCAGACCACTGGAGGTCCAATGACGTCCCGATCACCGAACTTCAATCGCTGGCGCGCATTCGCGCTGCTGGCCGTGTCCTATTTCATGACGATCATCGATCTGACGATCGTCAACGTCTCGCTGCCCACGATCGGCCGGGATCTGCACTTCAGCGAGATCAGCCTGCAGTGGGTGGCGACCGCATACGCGCTGACCTTCGGCGGCTTTCTGCTGTTGGGTGGGCGGGCCGCGGATCTCCTCGGCCGCCGCCGGGTCCTGATGCTCGGACTTGCCTTGTTCACGGCCGCATCGCTGGCGTGTGCCCTCGCGACTGGTGAGCCGTTTCTGATCGGCAGCCGCGCCGCGCAGGGAGTGGGCGCAGCGATCATGCTCCCGGCGGCCCTGTCGATCGTGATGAACATGTTCAACGAGGGCGCCGAGCGCAACAAGGCGCTCGGGATCTGGGGCGGGCTCGGTGCCGCCGGCGCGACCGTCGGCTTGATCGCCGGCGGGTTTCTCACCAGGTACGCCGGTTGGCAGTACATCTTCTATCTAAATGTCCCGATCGGCGCGGCCGCGCTCGCCCTGGCACCCCGGGTCGTCCCCGAGAGTCGACTCGCCACGACGCGCCGACGGTTTGATGCATTCGGCGCAGTCGCCGGGACCGGTGGGCTGGTGCTCTTGGTCGATGCGATCTCCCAAGCCCCACAGTACGGCTGGGGCGCCACGAGAACGATCGCGGTGCTCGCTGCTGCCGTCGCTCTCCTCGTCAGCTTCCTGGTCATCGAGAACCGCGTCGCGTCCCCGGTGCTGCCGCTCTCGATCTTCCGGCTGCGCACGGTCGCCGGCGCGAACGCGGCCGGCCTGCTCCTGGGCGCCAGCTTCTATGCCTTTGTCTTCGTTGGCACCCTGTACATGCAGCAGGTGCTGCACTACAGCGCGCTCCAGACTGGAATCGCGTGGCTCGCCGCATCGCTGACGTCGGTGGCGCTCGCGGGCCTGTCGCAATGGGTGGTCACCCGCGGCGGGGCCAAGCTCGTGATGGCGATCGGGATGACGCTGATCGGTGCGGGTGTGATCTGGGCCACCCAGGTGCCGGTTCACGGCCACTTCCTGCAGAACCTCGTCGGTCCGTTCATCGTCGCCGGCGCGGGGACCGCCTTCGCGTTCATCCCGATCTCTATCGCCGCGCTGGCGGGAGTCGAGGAGCACCGTGCCGGCCTCGCGTCCGGGCTGTTGAACACCTCACAGCAGCTCGGCGGAGCGATCGGGATCGCGATCGCGTCGAGCGTCGCCGCCGCTCACACCAGGACGCTGCTTCACGCCGGCCACGCTGCACCGACGGCCCTCACCGGCGGGTTCCAACAGGCGCTGTGGGTGCTCGCAGCCCTCGCGCTGCTCGCGCTCCCCGCGATCTTCGCGCTTGTCCGCCGCGATGAGCTCTCGGATGCGGTGGCCAAGACGGCGATCGGGGAAGCGCAGCCCGCTCTCGCCGGTTCTAACTGACCCGCAGCAAACGAACCCCAGCAAGGAGACACACGATGCCCCTGCCGAACGACCTATCGGAAAAGACCACGATCGTCGTCGGCGCATCCCGTGGCCTGGGCCGCGGAATCGCCAACGCCTTTGCCGAAGCGGGCGCACACGTGGTCGCCGTAGCCCGGAGCGCGGCGGCGCTGGGTGACCTCGCCGACGCCGCCGGTCTCATCCGGCCCGAGGTCGGGGACGCCGGTGATCCGACCGTGACAGGCACGATCTTGGACCGCTACGACCCTCGGGTCGTCATTCTCGTGGCCGGCGCGAGCCCGCTGTTGCGCCGGCTCCAAGACCACACCTGGGAAACCTTCTCGGTCAACTGGGATACCGATGTGCGGATCGCCTTCCACTGGCTCCGGGAAGCCCTGCTCAAGCCGCTGCAGCCCGGCAGCAAGGTGATCGTGATCTCGAGCGGCGCCGCGCTCAACGGGTCACCGCTCAGCGGAGGCTACGCGGGTGCCAAATCCACCCAGCGCTTCATCACCAGCTACGCCCAGGACGAGGCCAACCGCGCCGGCCTCGACATCACCTTCACCGCCGTGATGCCACGGATCACGCCGATGACCGATCTCGGTCGACCGGCCGTACGCGCGTACGCCGCCCGCAGCGGCCAGTCTGAGGAGGAATACCTCCGGCCGATGGGCGAGCTACTCACCCCAGAGGCCGCCGGCACCGCGTTGGTCGAACTCGCGCGGGCCGATGCCGGCACGGTCGCTCACAGCTACCTGCTCACCGGCGCCGGAGTGCAGGCGCTGACGTGATGGGCCCGATGTCAGCCAGTTGGCGGATCCACCGTGCCCGGTGGCGCGTCGAGGAGCGTGGGGACGAGGAGGCCGCGGCTCGCGAACCCAACTGTGCCGTCGAGTGTGTCTTCGAACGCCGCGGTCAGGTCTGGATGATCGCGCAGGGCCCACAGCGCTTCGGCGTTCGTCCACGCGGCGTTGCGCGCCTCGGTGATGCTCCACATCGCGATGACGTCGTCGATATGGCCGAGGATCGCATCGGCGACACCCATCATGCCGGTGAGGAACTCTTGTTTGACCCGCGTCTCGGTGGCCGCGATGGTGTCGTTGATCTTCAGGTAGTCGCGGTATTGAGATGAGGTCCGGCTGAGCTCGACTGACCGTGCCTCGGACGTCGACACGAGCGCGAGCGGAAGATCGTGGTTGATGTGGGCATTCATGCCGGCGAGGGCGAACTGGATCGGTGCGATGCGCGGGTCGCCGCGCGACGCGAACAGCGGTGCCCAGCTTCGGGCTACGGGCGTTCCGGCGCGGGAGGCGTCTAGGGCGGCGAAGTATCGGCTGGCAAAGACAGCATCCAGGGCACTAATGAACGCTGGGTCCTCGAATCCCGCCGTACGGGTGGCGGTGTCGACCGCCACCGTCTCCTCGAGGTACAGGTGGTTGAACCGCGCCACCCCGTCGCCGGCAGGAAGCTCACTCGCAATTGCGCTCATGCGAGCAAGAACGGCCGCGATCGGATCAGTGGCGCCGGACACCTCGAGACGGACTCTAAAGGACGAAGGCTCACGTCCAGCCGGCGGCTAGGCCGTAACGGCGTGAACCCCCGCACTCGCGGTTTGGATGACCCGCGAGCGGCAAGAAGCCGATTCGTAGGCGAAGTTACATGCCGCTATTCCGTTTCAACCGCGCTCGCGGGAGGAGAGGACGAATGACCAGGAAACCGTGGCTTCTCGCGCTTCTGAGCGCGGCCCTCGTGTGGACGATCACCGCTACCCCGGCGGTCGTGCACGCCGTCACCACTACCGCCGGGGTCCGCTCCTCCAGTCAAGCGCGCGGATCGGATCGAGCCGTGAGCGCCCATTGGGTCGACACGTGGACGGCCATGCCACAGCTCACCGAGCCGGGCAATATGCCGCCGGCGCCGTTCACCGGGACCAGTTCGGTCCTGGTCGACGCGACGCTTCGCCAGACGATCCACGTGACGCTCGGCGGACGACAGGTACGCATCGAGTTCTCCAACGCGTTCGGCGGGACGGATCTGCCGATCACCAAGGCCATCGTTGCCCTGCCCGCGGGCGGCCAGGCCGGCGTCAGCGGCCTCGTGCCGGGGAGCGCGCGAGCACTCACGTTCGGCGGACGTAGCTCCATCACCGTGCCGGTTGGAGCCCAGGTGGTCTCTGATCCGGTGGCGATGGATGTCGCGCCGCTGACAAACCTGTCGGTGTCGATGTACCTCGCCCAAGGCCAGGCCTCCACCAACATCACATCCCACCCGGGCTCCCGGACGACCTCATACCTGCTGGCCGGCGACCACACGACGGACTCCGACCTGCCCGGCGCCACCGCCGTCGACCACTGGTACTTCATCAGCGCCGCCGAGGTCGCGGCGCCGCGGCGCGCCGCCGGCGTCGCCATCCTCGGCGACTCGCTCACCGACGGACGCGGCTCCACCACCAACGGCAACGACCGCTGGCCCGACGATCTAGCTGCCCGCTTGCAGGAGCATCCGGCGACCCGAGAGGTCGCGGTACTCAACCAAGCCGCGGGCGGCAACTGCGTCCTGCACGACCCCGGGCAGGGCTGCCTGGGCCCGAACGCCGTCGGCCGCCTCGACCGGGACGTGCTCTCCCAGCCGGGCCGGCGGTGGCTAATCGTGTTCGAGGGCGTCAACGACATCGGCACCGCCGCCGCGACCCCGGCGGCCCAGCAGCAGGTGGCGCAGGACCTGATCACCGCCTACGAGCAGATCATCACGCAGGCCCATGCCTCGGGCGTGCGCGTCTACGGAGCCACGATCACCCCGTTCGGGGGGAACTCGCTCTACGACGACCCGCAGGGCCTACGCCAGCAGACCCGCGAGCAGGTCAACCGGTGGATACGGACGAGCGGCTGGTTCGACGCCGTGCTCGACTTCGACCGCGTGGTCCGCGACCCGTCGAACCCGGGCCAGATCCTGCCGGCCTACGACTCGGGAGATCACCTGCACCTCAACCCGCAGGGCTACCGAGCCCTGGCCGCGTCGGTCCCGCTGCGGCTGTTCACAAACGCTGCGGATTCCTTCCTGTCGGCATCCCCATGACACCCGCTCCGTCATCTAGCCTCGCGTCTCGTGATGCGGCACGACGATCCAAACGTCGTCGAGCAGGAGTACTCCAGCGAGGTGGGGTTGCAAAGCCGCATCTCTCTCTACGCGAACACTGACGGCGAGAACCCGCATGACCTAATCATCGACCTGGTGCGGGCGTGGAGGCCCTGTCGCGTGCTCGATGTCGGCTGCGGCACAGGCGCAATCGCCAGGCCGCTGCAGGACATCCCAGGCTGCGATGTCCATGCGATCGATGCGTCCCCGCAGATGGTCGAAGTCACCAGGAGACGTGGGGTGGCTGCTGAGGTCGCCGACGTCCAGGCTCTGCCGTTCGCTGACGAACAATTCGACGGCGTTATCGCCGCCTGGATGCTCTATCACGTGCAGGACCTGGATCGCGGGCTGCGCGAGATCAAGCGGGTGCTTCGCATCGGTGGTCATCTGATCGCGGTCACCAACAGCGTGCGTCACCTGGAGGAGCTGTGGGCGCTCGCCGGCAGGGACCGAGCGAGGGAAGGCCTTCCGTTCACAGCCGAAAACGGGTGTGAGATCCTCAGCCGGTACTTTGCCGAGGTCGAGCCGCGCGACGTTCTGGGCACCGTCACCTTTCCCGATCGATCTGCGGCGTGTGGCTACATCGCTTCGTACATCCCGACCGCTCACCTGGTTGACCAGCTTCCCGATTTCACCGCGCCTCTGCGAGCGACACGGCGCAATTGCGTCTTCACAGCCCGAAAGGCGTGACGATCCCGCCGCTCGTCAGGGCGATCCACGAGCGAAGCGGACGGCCGGGGTGGCGCCATCGCGGACACGGGCAGAAATCGTCCAACGGTGGAGCGCCACAGGTTTTGCCCCAGGAGGCATGGGTAAAGAACACGAAGGAAAGGGTGTGAACGCTCACACGAGGTGCGCCGGTGACTCACAACTACGTGATCGGGGTTGATTTTGGGACGCTGTCCGGCCGTGCCGTCGTCGTTGATCCGGGCAACGGCGAGGAGCTGGGCACAGCGGAGTACAAGTACCCGCACGGTGTCATGGACCACGAACTTGCCGCAAGCGGCGAGCGCCTCCCGCCCGACTGGGCGCTCCAGCACCCGCAGGACTACGTTGAGGTGCTCCGCCACGCCGTGCCCGAGGCGGTGAAGGGCGCCGGTGTCGATCCCGAGAAGGTCATCGGCATCGGTGTCGACTTCACCTCCTGCACGATCATGCCGACCGACCGCGACGGGACGCCGCTTTGCGAACTCGAGGAGTTTCGCGAGCGTGCCCACGCCTACCCGAAGCTCTGGAAGCATCATGCCGCCCAGGGGCAAGCCGATCGAGTCACCGAGGTCGCCGCCGAACGCGGGGAGTCGTGGCTGAGTCGCTACGGGGGCAAGCTTTCCTCCGAGTGGGCGGTCGCCAAGGCCTTGCAAGTGCTCGACGAGGACGAGGAGGTCTATGACCGCATGGACCGCTGGATCGAGGCCGGCGACTGGGTCGTCTGGCAGCTGTGCGGACAGGAGGTGCGCAGCGCGTGCCCGGCCGGTTACAAGGCGATCTACCAGGACGGCCACTATCCCGCCAAGGAGTACTTCGAGGCGCTCGATCCCCGGTTCGGGGACTTCGCGGAGCAGAAGCTCGGGTCCTCTCTGCGCGAGCTGGGACAGCGCGCCGGCGCTCTGACCGAAGCGGCGGCGGAATGGATGGGGTTGCCGCCCGGTATCGCGGTGGCCGTGGCCAACGTCGACGCGCACGTCACCGCGCCGGCCGCCCAGGCGACCGAGCCAGGTCGAATGGTGGTCGTCATGGGCACGTCCAACTGCCACATCGTGGTCGGCGAGAAACTCGCTGAGGTGCCCGGGATGTGCGGCGCGGTCAACGGCGGGATCGTGCCCGACCGCTGGGGATACGAGGCCGGACAGACGGGCGTCGGCGACATCTTCGCCTGGTTCGTTGACCGGGCGGTCCCGCCCTCCTATCACGAGGAGGCGCGCCGGCGCGATCTGGGTATCCACCAGTACCTGACCGAGCTGGCCGATCAGCAGCAGGTGGGGGAGCACGGGCTGGTCGCGCTTGACTGGTGGAACGGGAATCGCTCGATCCTCGTCGACCACCACCTTCGGGGTGTGCTGGTCGGGATGTCGCTGGCCACCCGGCCGGAGGACATCTACCGCGCTCTGATCGAGTCCACGGCATTTGGCACCCGCAAGATCATCGAGGCGTTCGACGAAGCCGGCGTGGCGGTCAACGACGTCGTGACCACCGGCGGCCTGCTCGACAACCCGGTGCTCATGCAGATTTACTGCGACGTGGTCGGGCGCCCGCTCAGCCTGCTCGATTCCGCCCAGGGCCCGGCGCTTGGCTCCGCCATCCATGCCGCCGTGGCCGCCGGTGTGCATCCGGACATCGAAACAGCCGCGGCCCGGATGGGCAAAGTGCGCCACGAGGTCTATTCGCCCGACCCGGAACGGGCCGAGGCCTACACCCGCGTGTACCGCGTCTACGAGCGGCTGCACGACTGGTTCGGGCGCGACAGCCGCGACCTGATGCGCGAGCTGCAGGGCATCGCCGACGACACACGAAAGGGGGAGCGGGTTGAGCGCTGAGGTCGATGAGGTGCGTGGTGAGGTGGCCGAGCTGCACCGTGAGCTGACCCGCAACGGCCTAGTCGTCTGGACGCAAGGGAACATCTCGGCCCGCGTACCGGACAGCGAGATGCTCGTGATCAAGCCGAGCGGTGTGGCGTACGCCGATCTGACGCCCGCCTCGATGGTGGTTGTCGATTTCGAAGGTAACGTGGTCGACGGCGATCTGTCGCCGTCCAGCGACACGGCCACGCACGCCCACATCTACCGCGAGATGGGCTGGGTCAATGGCGTCGTGCACACCCACAGCCCGTACGCCACCGCCTGGGCGGCCCGCTGCGAGCCGATCCCGTGTGTGCTGACCGCCATCGCTGATGAGTTCGGCGGGGACATTCCGCTCGGGCCGTTCGCGCGCATCGGCGGCGAGGAGATCGGCAAGGGGATCGTCGAGACGCTGAGTGACAGCCGCTCGCGCGCGGTGCTCATGCGCAACCACGGCGTGTTCACGGTCGGCGCCGATGCCCGCGAGGCGGTCAAGGCCGCCGTGCTCTGCGAGGACGCCGCGCGCGCCGTGTTGCTGGCGCGCCAGCTCGGCGAACTGGAGCGCCTCGATCAGGACGACATCGATGCGCTGCACGACCGATACCAGAACGTCTACGGGCAGTGACGGCAACGGGCCGCGCTAGGCCTGTGCCCAAAAGCCGCCGGGGTTGAAAAGTTCAGCGACACATCGGTCGAGCAGGCCGGTCTCGTTCAGGAGATCCAAGATCGTGTACCGGGGCCGAATCATCTGGGCCCGCCGGTACGTCGCTTTGAGCTCTTCGGAGCTGAGACCAATCTCTGCGGGCGTCGTCGGACAGCCCGCCGCTCGGAGCTGACTCCGCACCTGCGCCGCCGGCAGAAGCTGCTCGCCGGCGCGTCTGCGGAGCTCCGGCCAACGCTCCCTGATCAGCGCTAAGCGCTTCGAGAGCTGCGGTCGCTCGAGATACTTTGGGTGGCTCTGCTCCACGACCTGATCTTCGAGATCAGGTGCGAACGACGAGCGGATTCGCCGCTCCACCTCGCTCCAGCTTGGCCACGCTCGCGTGAGCTCGGCGACGTTCAAACCACCGAGATCGCGGTCGAGTAAGCGCTCGTACAGCGCGGCGATCGACACCGTACCCAGACCGACCTTGAAGCCGTGCGAAAGCGGTGGTTCGTCGCCCTGGGGCTCTCGGCCGAGCCCTTCCATCTCCCACAGATGACTGAACTGATGCTCTGCCCCGGAGGCGGGCCGCGAGGACCCCGCCGCCTGCATGGCCAGCCCGGACATGAGTAAGCCTTCGGTCAACCTCTCGATCGCCGACAAGTCGCCCGTGTAGAGGTCGTCCGGCCGGGCGGTCGCCTCACGCAGCGGGCCTTGGACCAGTGACCACACGTCGGGCGCAATCGGCTCAACCTCGAGGACGTCGGCGAGGATCCAATCCGCCCCGGCGGTGATCTTGGCCAGCAGGTCGGCGTAGCCCGCCGCGGTCAACTCGGGCGGCGCATTCGCCAGGATTTCCAGATCGGCCAGCACCGCGCGCGGTGCGCCGCACTCCATCGTTTGCTTGAAGCCGTTCCTCGTGATCGCGGCTCCGAAAGACGTGTAGCCATCCACCGAGGCGGCTGTGGCCAGCGTCATGTAGCCGCGCTCGCACTCAAAGGCCGCTCGCTTGGCGATGTCGTTGATCGTCCCCCCACCGACCGCGACCGGTACGGCTTCGCGTTCTCGCAGCCATCCGACAAGTGCTTCGATGTTTTCGTAGTCAGCGTGGAGAACCGGGTGCCCCGGGAACACGTAGGTCTCGACCTGGTGCCCACGCGACTCGAGACCGCGGCGCGCGGTCTCGCCGGCTACGCCCAGGGTGTTCTCGTCCGCGACGATCGCGGCCGGCTGATTCCCGAACATCTCGTCAAACAGTTCCGCGACGGAGCCCAATGCTCCGGCACCGAGGATCGCCTGCTCGGTGTCCGTTGCCCGCCCGAGCGCCTCGCGGAGCCGGTCTTGGCTCAGGCTCAACTCGAATTCCCCCTCACATCCGCTCGTTCCCTGCCTCGAGGTTCCATCCGAGCTCGTCCCAGTACTCTCGCGGAATCAGGCGGTCGATGCGGTCGAGGACGTAGTCGGGGCGGTTCTCCTCCGGGATGCGCGGGACCTCATCGGGCCGCGTCTCGCCCGTGAGGACCAGAGCGGACGCCATCGAGGCCTCACGGGCAGCGCGGATGTCAGTCGCCACCCGGTCACCGGTCAGGACGCAGTCGCCCGGCGCGAGTTCCAGCGCCTCCACGATCGCGTTCAGCATCACCTCCCCCGGCTTACCGAAATGAAGCTCGCAGCGAGCCCCGGTGCACGCTTCGATCGCGGCGGTGATCGCCGCCGCGTCTGGTTCGCCGCCGCCGTCCGCGACCGGGCAGAAGCGGTCGGGGTTTGTGGCGACCAAGCGAGCGCGCCGGTGCCGCCAAATCGCGTCGAAGGCAATCTGCAGCTTCCGGTACTCGAAGTGCCGGTCATAGCTGGCGATGACGATGTCGATCTCGGCCGGATCCTCGGAGGTCCGGATTCCGCAATCGCGTAGCGCGCGCTTAAGCGGCTCCTCGCTGATCGGGAACACGACGGCATCCGGGGCATTGGCGGCCAGCCACCGGGTCGTGGTGAGGACCGTGTTGACGATCTCCGACGACGATGCCCGCAGCCCCATGGCCCATAGCTTGCGCTCGTATTCGTCGGGGTCCCGCGTTGGGTTGTTGGACACGAACATCAGCTTGCGGTCCATCTCGCGGAGCGCCTGCACCAATCGTGCGGCCCCAGGCAGCAGCTGCGAACCCAGATAGATGGTTCCGTCGAGGTCGAAGACGTACCCGGCGTAGAGCCGGCTGGGCACCCGCACAAGCTCAGGTTCGTACTCGCCGGAGCGGGGCTCCCCGATGCTCACGACGCGGAGCTACCCGGCTGGACACGGGCGGAACCCACTCCGTCCGGCGCCGGCGTCGGCCGGCGGTCAGGAGGTGTGCAGGTTCAGGGCCGTGAGTGAATCAGCCGGTAACACCAGAGGAAACTGAGAGCCCAGCCCGCGCAGGCGATGGACCGCGGGAACAACCGCATTGGGATTGGAGAGCGTGTTGACACTGCTCGGGTTGCCCGCCAGGACGGTGGCCGTCCCTCCGCGCACGCCGCGGCGGGTGTCGGTCAGCCTGACATTGATCGTCTGGGTCAGCCCGCTGTCGTTGACCAGCAACACATAGGTGTGGCTCAGGCTACGGCTGGCTACTTCGAAGAGCGTCCCGTGCCCGCCCGTCAGACGAGAGGCTATGAGGCGCCGTCCGTGGTTCGTCGCGAACATCTTCAGTACCCAGTACGAAGGAGAGACGAAACTGGTCAGCCCGTTGTAGCCGATCAGGTTCGTGTACCAGTTGGGCTCATTGACGTTGGTCAGCAGCGGCGCATAGGAGGCGCCGACCACTAGGTCCGCGTTGCGCTCGATGCCGGTCAGGAATGCGGCCTCGCCTAACGCCCCGCTCATCGTGCCCGTGGGCGAGGCGGTGGTGGCCGCGTATTCGCCGACGATGATCTTCGGGCCGTGGCGGGTCACGTGATCGAAGGTATGCGCGTGAGCGGCGAAGTAGCTAGGAGTGTCGTGGTAGAAGTGCTCGTCGAGTACGTCCATCGGCCGGTGGGTTACCGGGGCGGTCGCGACGATCCGCAGTTGCGGGTAGTTCGCCTTGATCGCGTCATAGAAAGCGGCGTAGCGGTACGCGTCGTAGCTGCCGGACGGGTCGAGGTTATCTTCGTTGCCCACCTCGATCATCTTGACGTTGAACGGGGCGGGATGCCCGTCCGCAGCGCGCTGAGCACCCCAAGGTGAACTGGTCGGGCCGATCGCGTACTGGATCTCGTCGAGCGCATCTGTCACGTACGGCGCCAGCGCCTCCGGTGGTGTGACAATCCCATCCAGGGAGTAGCCGTCGTAGACGGCGAGAATCGGTTGGGCTTGGACCTGTTCGGCTAGCTCGAGCCACTCCAGCAGGCCAACTCCGTCCTGTGACCAGTAACCCCAAGCGGTGTTGTCATGTCCCGGTCGATCCTCGATGGGGCCGAGGGTGGTCTTCCAGTCGAATCGCGTCGCTGGGTTCTCGCCCTCGAGGTAGTTGCCGCCCGGTATGCGGAAATACCCAGGGTGTAGGGCGGCGATCTTCTGCATGAGGTCGATCCGGAAGCCGTTGGCAAGCCCTTGATAGGTCGGCGGAAACAGCGAGACCATCGCGAACCACATCGTCGAGCCCGAATCGGCAGTGTCGCTTGTGCTGATCACGAACCGGTTGGTGAGGGACGGCGGGATGCCACTGGGTGTACGGATCACGGCCGTATATCGCGCCCAAGCGTTCGTGATGGCCTTCACCTTCGCCGAGGCCCAGACCTTGCCATCGAGCAGACGGACCAGGCTGACGCTCAAGACGCCCGAGGAGGGACGACTGCTCTTGGCGAAAAAGGACACGCGATAGCTCGTCGAAGGGCGAACCGGGACCCCCCAGTAACCCCAGTTCGCGACGCCGACGCTTTTGCCCGGAGCGACGGCTCCGATGGAAAGCCTCAGGCTGAGCGGATTGGCGCTCGTCAGCGGCTGCGTCGAGTCAAGCGCGATGCTGCCGGTTGAGTGGCCGGTGGTGAACTGCGACCACCAGATCGGCGCGTTCGGATCCTCCTTGAGGTCGCGGTTGCGGACCAGTTCGGCGTAGAGACCACCGTCGCCGGAATGGTTGATCTCCTCGAGAAACGCGCCGAACTGCGTCGAGCTGATCGGCGCCCCGAGGCGAGCGGCATGGAGGATCAAGTTCGCTCGACGCGGTGCTGCGAGCGCCATGGCCGGCACCAGCACCAGCCAGGTCAGGCCCAGCAGCAAAGCGACGGCCGCCCGGCGGCCCGCCCAGCTCGCCCTGCGGTCAAACCACCGCTCCGACGAAGCCCACACGCTCATCGTCTACCTTCCTCTCTCACCGCGCCGTTAGGGAGCTCGCCGGTCCGTAGCGCGCCTGTTCCCTGCGCGAGCGCGAGCAAACCCGCCGGGCCGCATGACGCTCCGGGTCGCCTGGATCGGCGCGACCCCGGTGGCCGGTTTCACGCGATCGCGAGGGGGTAGGACCGCCCCGAGGGAGATGCTTGTTAGCGCTCACAAGGCCTCCGTGTCCGCGTTCCCCCGGACGTATGGCTGAGCTGACGCTCGACCGGATCAGCAAGCGCTACGACGATGGCACCGTCGCGGTCGACGAGCTGAGCTTGGACATCACAGACGGTGAGCTGATGATCTTCGTCGGTCCCTCTGGTTGCGGCAAGACGACGGCGCTGCGGATGATCGCCGGGCTGGAGGAGATCAGCGACGGCGAGTTGCGGATTGACGGCGAGGTCGTCAACGACCGGCCGCCGAAGCGCCGGGACATGGCCATGGTGTTCCAGAACTACGCGCTCTATCCGCACATGACCGTCCGCCAGAACATGAGCTTCGGGCTGCAGCAGGCGAAGGTGCCGAAGGCGCAGATCGAGCGCAAGGTGACCGAGGTGGCGGAGACACTCGGGCTGAGCGAGTACCTCGACCGTAAGCCGGCGAACCTGTCGGGCGGGCAGCGCCAGCGCGTCGCGATGGGCCGGGCGATCGTGCGCGAGCCCAAGGCCTTCCTGATGGATGAGCCGCTCTCGAACCTCGACGCCAAGCTGCGCACCGAGATGCGCACCGAGCTCGCCCGCATCCAGGGCGAGCTCGGGACGACGACCGTCTACGTGACCCACGATCAGATCGAGGCGATGACGCTCGGCGATCGCGTCGCGGTCATGAGCAAGGGCGTGCTGCAGCAGGTATCCACTCCCCGCGAGCTTTACGACGCACCGGCGAACCTGTTCGTTGCCGGCTTCATGGGCACCCCGGCGATCAACCTGATCAGCGCCAAAGTCGACCGGGAGAAACTCGTGCTGCCGATCGGCG